>JBKOZZ010000139.1:0-39037 GCA_046726155.1 Acidobacteriota bacterium | reverse complement strand
TCTAAAAGTTAACTCTGATTGATGCCTGCATTACGCGCGGAGAACGTGCGCTGGTTGGGGTACCAAAACTGCTTGGTGATCCAAAGGCAGTGTCTCTCGTTTGCGTGTAAATGGCCTTACAGATATTGGTTAACGAACAGGGGCTAGTGGGGTCGGCCTTAATCTGGGCCAGACCGAACTGCAAAGCTCCGTCGATATCGCGGAAATTCGCGTGATTAAAGAGATTGTACATCTCCCACCGTAATTGAATCTCACGCTTCTCACCGATCGGCACATTCTTAAAGAACGCCAGGTCATTATTGAAGATCGAAGGCATGCGAACAGCGTTTCTCGGCATATTGCCGATTTGACCGAGGGCCGTTGGAGCAGCGAAGCAGGCGGTATTGATTACAAAAGCAGTTCCGCTTGAATCCGAGCCGCTGACACCCTTCATTGGATCGCAGACCATATTCGGGCGGGCGTTCACCTGGCCGCCAGTCCAATCGGTAAACCGCGGAGTGCAACGATCAGTTGTGGCATTTACCGACGTCTGTATCGATTCCGCAGGACAGGTCTGGCCCTTGGTGATGTCGACCGTTGTTGTAGGATAAGTAACAGTCAGGTTCTTTGGTTTTCCACTTACGTAGGACGAGGTGCCGGAAATTTGCCAGTTGTCGAGGACAGCTCTAACAAACCCGTTATTCCACCGGTGACTTAGTTTCGGCACATCGTAGATGTAGTTGACTGTAAGAATGTGGGTTTGATCGAAATCAGACGGAGCGTAATTAAACGCCTTGTAGGGACGCGAAAGGTTCACATCCGACGTGTCGTCGTTCGCATAGTCAAACGACTTCGAGTAAGTGTACGCAATGCCATACTGGAAGCCACTCGTATATCGGCGATTGACCTGGACCTGTAGCGAATTATAGTTTGAAGTACCGCCCCATCTGTTGACCTGAATGTCGCCATAGCCTCTATACGGCCGCAGGAAGTCGTTATTCTTGACGCTGTTGGCGGTAAAAGGGTCGCGGTTTTCCGGATGACACGGGACGCCCGCCGGAAGGACGCTGCAATTCACGAATCTTGCGGCATCGGGGACGCCGTTAATGTTGCGTTGTTCCCCTAAGTGCCGGGCAAACGATCCGACGTAACTGGCTTCTACCACTGTCTTGAAGCCAACATCCTGCTGCACTCCAAACGAGAAGTTATAAATTGTAGGTGTCTTGGACTCAACTTCGAGCCCTCGTAGCGCCGTAGGAAAGACTAAAGCAGCCCCATTTTGCACCAGCGTCGGCAGCGTTTCGATGTTTCCATTATTGATTGTGAACACACGCTGCTGGGGCGGGTTAGCGCCCAGAGAACTGGCACCGGCGCCTCCGGTTCCACCACCGATGCGCGGCGCATGGTAAACGCCTCCCATCCCGCGAAGAACAGTTTTGCCCGCGCCAAATATATCCCAGGCAAACCCAACACGTGGTTCAAGATCAATTGCTCGCGTGTGTCTGAAGCCTTTGAAAGCATTAGGATCGTTCGGCACTACAATGCCGTTAAGTAGATCACCGGTTAGGGGCATAACGAAGGAGCGAACCAGACTCGCGGGCAACAGTTGACTGCCGGTGGGATTGGTAATTCGCGGATCAACGGCGCGTTGATTCGCTGCCGCACAGGCAGTTCCAAATGGTGGAATGCCATTGGGTTGTCCGACGCAATAACCGGCGTAAAGCAGCGGTGCTTTAGCCGGGTCAAAGCGCAGCGGATCAAAATTTGAGCCCTGGCCGTCACGTTGGAAAAAAGGTGTGTGATGGCCCACGCGTAAGCCATAGTTGAGGGTAAACCTCTTATTCATCTTCCACTGATCCTGCGCGTAAAATTGAAACAGTCTGATCTCACTATTGGTGAAGTTGCGCGCCTGTGATTCGGTGTAACTGAGGAAATTACCCAGCAGAGCATTCGCATAAGAAAAACCGGTGTTTCCGGCCGCGGTGGTAAAGTTTGCCGCAGAGGCGCCGCTGGCGGAGAAGTCTAATCCACCGGACCATTTCCCACCGCCCGGAGCTTCCCGGTTTTGCAACCGCTCAAAATAGACGCCAAATTTGTAACTGTGGTCTCCACGAGTGACCGAGAGATTATCGGAGAAGGAGGGTTTGATATAGTCGTTTCCGACCTCACCCCAGCGATCAAGCCAGTTAATGTTAGCAGGGTTGCCGGCGACGCTGGTCCATCCGGTGGCCGTCGGGACCAGACCGAGCTTGTTGTTATTGGGAAAAAGTTGGGGCGCAGTATAGTTCAATGCAGACCTTGTTAGACTTTCAGCAAAACCAGTGGATGGTATGAACCCCTCGCTGTCGTGCCGCATACCAAAATTGAATTCATTGACGGTATTGGAATTGAGGATGTGGACCCAGTTAGCCGACCAGCCGTTATCCTTGTACAGGTAATGCGATCTGATCCCCCAACGGTCGACGCCGTTGGCTCCATTGGGCCAACCGGAAGTACCGAGACCCTCGTTGTCTGAAGTCCACCACTGACCTTTCCAATACACGCTGTCGTTGTTTGTCGGCTTGAAGTCAAAACGAATGACGTAGCTGTGCTTCGGTACATCCGCGCTGAGTTGGTTGATGAAGCGCCCGGGATTGCTGGCGATAGGCGCATTTGGCAAAGGAAAGTAGTTGAGCAGTGCCTGACCACTCTTGTTAATTCGGTCTGGCTTAATGATATTGCCAGGAAAAGCCACACCAGTGAGAGGATCGAGAACGACCGGCGTCGCGCCGCTGGAATTCTTCGACTGTGAAAAATTACCCGCTCGCTCGAGCGCCGTTGGCACCGTCACGAAAACCGGATCAGTTGGCGTGATCGTGTGCGGCTTCTCCAGATTAAAGAAGAAGAAAGCTTTATCCCGTATCAGTGATGGGCCACCTTCACCGAAACCGGGAAGGGGCATAGGTCCGCCTATGTTGAAGCCCCAAATGTTGTGACGGTAGAGAGCCCTTTTCAAACCTGACTTATTGTTGAAAAAGTTTGAGGCGTTCAGCGCTTCATTGCGCAGGAAGTAATAGGCGCTGCCCGCGTAATCCTTACCTCCGCCTTTGGAGACGAGGTTAATGAGCGCGCCGCCATTATTGCCATACTCGGCCCCATAGTTATTACGCAGCACCTTTACTTCCGCGACAGCATCCTGGCTAATCGTCATGCTCAGTTTGTTTGAGCCACTTGGTTCGGCAGCGTTCAGTCCATCAATTGAAGCTACGGCCGAGCGCCCACGTTGGCCGGCGACGTTAGGCAGGTCGGTACCGAAGCCATCACCCACGCCTTCGATGTCGTCGTTATTGGATGTGCCCGGAAGCAGGCGCAGCAAGGAAGTAACATCACGTCCTTTAGTCGAGATCAGGTTAAGTTGGTCGGAGGTCAGGCGCGCGGTAAGGTCGCTACTTTCCTTTTCAACCACCGCACCTTCACCGGTGACCGTTACAATCTCGCTAACCTGGCCCGCGGTCAATGCAAGATATCCAAGTGCGAGGTTTTCATTAGCGCTTAAAACGGCATTCTTCCGCTCAAGCCTCTGGAAGCCCTTTTGCTCCACCGTGAGCGAATAAGTTCCTGGCTGCGCGGCCGCAAAGGTAAATCTGCCATCCTCTCCCGTGATTGCGGTGCGCACCGTTCCAGTCTGATCGCTATGCAATGTGACGCTGGCGCCTACCACAACGCCACCGGTAGCGTCCGTCACAGTTCCGGAGATTGATCCGGTGACCGATTGAGCTACTGCTGAGGCAGCCAGCAGCGCAATCAACAGCAAGACCGCAACAATTCCCAACAGCAAGCTTGAACAACGACGCCTGGAAACAAACATAGGGGCCTCCTTCAGAGTTCCAACCGTATTTTTGCTCTTGTCTCGATCTTTAATTTCCCTCCACTTAACGCTGCCTGAAGGAACTGGCTCAGCATTCGTTGTTACGAAAACTAAATGTGCGCAACAATCAGAAATTTAATCTGATCGAAGCCTGCATAACGCGCGGCGAGCGAGCATCCGTGGGCGCTCCGAAACGGGTGTTGGTTTGTCGGTACACTGCTGTACAGACATTGGTCAGCGAACATGTCGTACCCGGGTTCGGATTTATCTGAACCAAACCGAACCTGGGTGATCCGTCGAGATCCTTAAAGTTCGTGTGATTGAATAGATTGTATATCTCCCATCGTAATTGGACCCCGCGCTTTTCACCCCACGCGAAATTCTTGAAAAACGCCAGATCGCTATTGAAGATATTTGGCCGCCGGCCGAAGTTTCTCGGCATGTTGCCGATGTCCCCGTACTTAGTAGGTCTGGTAAAGCACGCAGCATTTAAGTACAGAGGAGTCCCAGTTGGGTCAGTTCCAGTTGCTCCCTCATTTGCACTAGCACAACTGACGAAAGGAAGAGCATTGAGCGAGCCGCCGGTGAAATCGGTGATCGGCGTGCAGGTGGTCAACCCGGTCGTAGCGTTTGGAGTTCCGGCAAAAGAGCCGGCGGGACAAGGTTGTCCATTGGTAATACTAACCGTAGTGCTTGAGTACGTATTGGAATCTATAGTTATGTCTTTCGGTTTTCCTGTTGCGAAAGACGTTGTGCCGGAAAGCTGCCAGCCCCCGAGAGCGGCCCTTACAAACCGGTTGCCGCTGTTTTTTAAGAACGGAACATCCCAGATGTAATTGACCGTCAAAACATGTCGTTGGTCAAAGTCCGAGGCAGCATGGTTAAAGAGGTTGTAGTCGCGTCCGCCGAAAGCAGTGCCGTTGGCAAACACCAGGCCATCTCTATCGTCACTGCTAGTGTCCGTTGACTTAGCAAACGTGTAGGCCAAGCCCCAGCGAAAACCTTTTATGTATCGGCGATTCGCTTGAACCTGCAATGAATCGTATTTTGAGTTGCCGGACCAGGTTACCTGGTTGATATCGCCGTAACCCAAAAACGGACGCAGAAAATCGTTATTCCGGGCACCCGTCGTAGCGTTAGTCGTACTGGTAGCAATAGACCCATCCCGGTTCTCGGGGTGACACGGAACACCGGTTGGCAGGAGGGCGCAATTTACGAAGCGGGCGGTGTCCGGGATAGCATTGATGTTGCGTTGCTCGCCTAACCATCGGGCTCGCGATGCCACATAGCTTGCCTCGACGACGGTCCCCCAACCAATATCGTGTTGGACGCCCAAAGAAAAGTTGTATATCTCCGGAGTATGAGAATCGCGCTCAAGCCCCCGGATCGAGCCGGTGGGAAAGACAAGCTCGGTAGTTCGCACGATTTCGGCAAGCGCCGCGAGATTTGCAATATTGCCGTTGTTGATCGTAAAGGTTCTTTGCTCAGGCGGATTACCGCTCAAGTCCCCGGTCGTGCCACCGCCGGCCCGCGGCGTATGGTAGACCCCGGCCATTGCGCGCAAGACTGTCTTACCTTTGCCAGTGAGATCGTATGCAAAACCGAGCCGCGGTTCGATGTCGATGCCGTGATGTCTGAAATCTCGATATCCTCTGACTGTGTTTGGATCTTTGGCGAGCCAGAGTCCGTTTAACGTGTCAGATCCGGGGACAAAGGACCGAACAAATGAAACCGGCAACAGCTGAGCAGCAGGCGGAACAGCTCCGCCTGCCAACAGACGCGGATCTACCGCGCGTTGATTGGCGCTGGAACAAGTAGTTCCAACCGGTGGGATGCCACCAGGTTGTCCGATGCAGAAAGGGACATAAAGAAAGGTCTTTGACGGATCGTACTTGGTCGGGTCAAAACTAGAGCCGATGCCGTTGCGTTGGAAATACGGGGTATGGTAGCCAAACCGCACTCCATAACTCAGAGAAAGACGGCGAGCAATTTTCCACTGGTCCTGTGCATACCATTGAAGCATTCGCATCTCGATATCTGTATGCGGCCTAAACTGGTTTTCCGTATAACTTCGGAAATTTCCAAGTAATGCATTGGCATAAGGGTGTCCAGTATTGCCGGCTGCAGTGTTCCATCCGCTGCTCGTGCTGTTGGTAAAATTCAAGGTTCCGGCCCAGTTGCTGCCGGCGGCTTCGCCATTCAGCATTCGCTCAAAATACATGCCGAATTTGTAGTTGTGATCGCCGCGGTTATAAGACAGATTGTCGGCAAACGAGGGGCGAACATAATCGTTTCCTATCTCACCCCAACGGGCAAGCCAGTTGATGAGAGCCGGCTCGCCGGGCGCGCCGTCGAAGTTTGTAACATTCGGAATGGTTCCCAACGTATTGTTTTCAGGGAAAAGCTGAGGCGCGGTGTAACCAATCGTTGACCTGAGAACCATCGTCAGCGAGTCCTCAACCGGGACGAAACCCTCAGAGTCGTGCCGCATGCCAAGAGTGAACTCATTGACCATGCTCTTGTTAAAGATGTGAACCCAGTTGGTAGACCAACCGTCATCTTTGTAGAGATAGTGGGAGTTTATGCCCCACCGATTCTTGTCCCCGCTGGGCCAACCGGAGGTCCCAAATCCTACATTATCGGAGGTAAACCATTGTGCCTTCCAATAGATGTTGTCATTGTGTGTCGGCTTGTAGTCAAAACGAATGACAAGGCTGCGTTTCGGCACGTCAACGCTCTTCTGAGTAACATAGTTGTATTGAGTGCCGCTTTGAGTCCGGCCATTCGCATTTGGTAATGGGAAAACTCGCAGGAACGCGGCCGTGTTTTGATTCCACCGCGTGCTCGGAACCTTATTCCCAGGGAACGGCAGACCGGTCAATGGGTCGTTGACAATGATTAAATTCCCGCTTGAATTAAACGACTGGGAAAAATCGCCCGCTCGTTCAAGGGCCGTCGGCATGGTCACGAAAATAGGATTGGTTGGTTGGATCGTGTGCGGCTTTTCATATGAGATGAAGAAGTTTGCTTTCTTCCGCTCCAACACTCGTCCGCCTTCGCCAAAGTTAAGGATCGGCATCGGGCCGCCAAAATTAAAGCCCCAGATATTATGGCGGTAGAGCGCCCGCGGCAGAGATCCTTTGTTGTTAAAAAAGCTGTTGGCGTTAAGCGCTTCATTACGTAAGAAGTAATAAGCACTGCCGCGATAACTCTTGCCGCCGCCCTTGGAAATAATGTTAATAATTGCACCACCATTATTGCCATACTCAGCCGCATAGTTATTGCGAAGGATCTTGACCTCCGCAACGGCGTCCTGATTGATGCTCATGCTTAATTTATTTGAGCCGCTCGGCTCACCGGCATTCAATCCATCAACGGTGGGCACAGTGCTCCGCCCGCGTTGTCCGGATATGAAAGGTAAATCGGTACCGAATCCGGAGCCGTACGATTCAACGTCATCCTCATTAGTGGTTCCCGGGATCAGACGCAGGAGTGAAGTGATGTCGCGCCCCTTGGTGGAGATCAGATCGATCTGATCTGAAGTCAACCTGGCCGTCAGGTCGCTGCTCTCCGTCTCGACAACAGCGCCTTCGCTCGTCACGATGACTGTTTCGCTTACCTGGCCGGCTTGCAATTTCAAGTCATTAAGCGCCAGGCTCTCGTTAGCGCTTAACACCGTTTTCTTTTTCTCAAGTCGCTGAAATCCGCTTTGTTCCACGATCAGGGTATAAACACCAGGCTGCAAGGCGGCGAAAGTAAATCTGCCTTCTTCGTTGGTGGTGGCGCTACGGGTTGCTCCCGTTTGATCGTTCTGCAAGGTGACACTGGCCCCCACGAGAATGCCTCCCGTGGAATCTGTGACAATGCCTGAGATTGATCCGGTTACCGACTGCGCCGAGGCTGATATTCCCAGCATGGTGATCAGCACCAGAACCGTAAACGTACCCCATATCAAGCTTGAACAACGGCGACTAAAAGTAAACATGGTGGGTCTCCTTCAAGTAGTTCTCAAAATTCCAGTTGTTTCTCGTAAGCGATGACTTGATCAATGACATGGCCTGCCTCAACCAGACCGGGGTGGACGGGGGCTTGCTTCTGTGTCGACAGTTTGTCTTATGTTCGGACAAATTCTGCAAACACAGTGGTTCATCGGGGGTGAACTCCCTAACCTGGTTTTTCACACTCCGAACGGTACGTCTTCTCTTTTCTCAGAAGCCTGATTGGTGCTTTGCTCTTCGCGCTCTTCGAGCGCGAAGGCTTGTTGCGCTCGCAAGATGTGCTCGGTCATCGCAGCTCGTGCCTCCTCCGGCTGCCTCGACCGAATAGCGCGGTAAAGCTGCTGATGTAGTTCCAGCGACTCCTTGAAGTCATGGGCGCGATCTATCGTTTCACGCCGTCGTTCATACAGCACTGCCGATACCATCTCTACTAACGTCGCAAGAGTCGGATTGCCTGAAGCAGCGGCGATGGCGCGATGAAAGCGAATGTCGTGTACCAGATACTCTTGCGGATCCGAAAGCGCGGCATACATTTCCGCGATCTCCTCGGCCAAAGTCGCCAGTTGTTCGCTCGTAGCATTCTGGGCCGCCAGGCCGGCAGCGCCGACTTCAAGAATCGAGCGCGTCTCAAACATGTGATTGAAACTGAAGCCATGCAGCGCCGCCAATAACCTTAAGGGCTCGCTGTCGAGTGTGGGCGGTCCACCGGCTACGAAGGTTCCGGCGCCCTGCCTGGATTTCAGCACTCCCATCGAAGCGAGCGCTCGCAATCCGGCGCGCAGAGATGGCCGGCTAACCCCGAGTTGCCTTGCGAGATCGCGCTCAGCCGGCAAACGGTCGCCCGGCTTGAGTTGAGCACCCTTTATTAAGTCGGATATTCGTGCGATCACTTCCTCGGTGGTCTGCCCCGAGCCGTTAGATTCGATTACCTTTAACGGACTCACACCCAAATTGGTCTTACCATTTTGCTGCATTGCGCCGAACGTATACTCCCAATTTATCTCCGTGTCAAGAGCTTATTTTAAGATAAAATTCACGCCCCTGGCTTTCTTTGTTGAACAAAACGATGGTTTCCGAGCAAAAGCGCAGTCGGGCGACGCTAGCCGTCCGTTACGCATTATTCATTTTATGCTTCAAATTGGTATTACCATTACGGATTCAGGCGGATATGCTCATGAACCAAATTGGAAGAGCCGCGCGAAAAACGACCACTCTGAACCCTGAGTTTGGCCTTTGACGCCTCACCAACACAGTGATAAGTCTTAGTGAACGGCGGCTGAGCGGGTGTCTTTCAATGGGTGACTTTCAAGCCACAGGAGTGTCTCAAGCAAGTAGTAGTCGCCATAGATTGTCATGCCATCATTAGGACGCGTGCTTGAGCCGTGTCGCAGCACGCCTGCCGGCGTCGAATCATTCGCTGCAACGGGGGTGAGGTAACGATCAATCAGCGAATGTGCAATGCGCTCGCCTTCGCTGCGGTAAAGCGCGCGGCGTGCGGTGACCGGACTAAGCTCAGACAGTTGCAACAGCGCGCCGGCAATAAGAGCCGCTGCTGAACTATCGCGAATTCGAAAGTGTATGCCCTCGTCGGTGAAGTCATACCAGGGGACTCCGTCTGCCGGCAATCGCTCTAAAACAAAACCTGCAACTTTCTCAGCCGCTCCCAGCAAGCGTGGGTCTTTCGTCTCGGCATCAGCAGCGGTGAATCCGTAAAGCGCCCAGGCGGCGCCCCGCGACCAGGTACTATCCGCCGAAAACCCCTGGTGCGTGTGGCTGTAGACGGATTCACCGGGTTTCGCATCATTGGGCACCGTGAGGTTGCCACGAGTGGGAGAGAATGTCTGGCGGTTATCGCCGGGGTTGTAATGGACTGACTGAATTACCGACCCGTCGTCGCGAATCAGCAACTGTGCCGATTTGAGCGCGTGCTTCATTCCCATATCACGCCACTGTCCATCGCCGGTGAGACGCGAGGCCCACCACCAGATTTGCAGATTCATCATGGTATCGATGATCGTGTCGTCGCCATTCACTTCCCACGACGCAACCATTTCGGTGGTTGGATTGTAGAGTTGCTTCAGGCGTTGGGCCGCCCGCAAGCCGCTTTCCCGGTACCTGGGATCTTTGGTGAGCTCGTAAGCGTAAACAGAAGTGTAGAAGTTCAGAAAGCCCGTGTCGTGATGCTCGCTGAATTCTTTGCCAATCAGGCGCGAGTGCCATAGCTCAGCCCAACGCCGGTAACGCTCATCCTTCGTGCGCGCGTAAAGCTTCCATAATTCTCCCGTCCAGAAGCCGGCTGTCCAGTTGAAACCTTTCTGCTCAGTCCACTCGCCTGTGTGTTGATCGCCGACCGTAAAGAAACCTGGAGCGCCCGAAGTAAAGTTGATCTCTTCCGGCTTCGATGCAGATATAACGGGCTCCCATTTGCGGGCAGTCCGCTCGGCGGCCTGACGCATTAGTTCAATGGCCTGCGCATAAGTCTTATGACCGGCAGGAGCAAGCGTGTCAGCCGGCGCAGGTTGAGGTTCTGCTATCTTCGATAAAATGCTGATGCTCGCGGGCTGCGATCGCCGCGCCGCAAGCTGCTTGACGTATGCGACAAAACCCGCCCGCGTGTTTACCGCGGTCGAGGGAAATACCAGAGTCCCATTATTGTTCTTCTCTCTGGCATTCCCGGCCGTGGTAACCATAGCGTCGCTGCCTTCCTGATCCCACGCCGCGGCAACATACCAATGCGCTTCGCCATTCTGCAACGACACCGGAGCCAGCACATTGTCAGCATTTGCAGAAAGTGCTGCGTTTGGAGGTGAAGTTGCCGGGGGAAGCAAGAGGACCAAACCAAGGTTCTGATCGGGCAGGGATTCTGTGGCGGTTGCACCCGTCTTCAACACTTGATGGCCCCAGGTGCCCACTATCCGAGAGTTGCCGCCAACCTCGGCAGAAGTTAGTTCACTAACTCCTGGTTTGCGCGGCAAGCCGGTGACAAACGTCAGGCCTTCAGCATTCTTCGACGCTATGCGATATTCAAATCCACGCTCACCGGCCCAGACCGTCATGCGAGTGGTGAGATCGACCAAGCGTCCGTTAATGCTCCAACCTTTGTAGCCAACTTCGACGATCGCACGCACTGGCCCGGAGTTGATGATGTTCCACGAACGTTCAGAAACGTCCGCGACTTTTACCACCTTGCCATCAGCAAACGCGCCAACTGCGCCAATGCCTAACGCGTCGCCGATCTTATAGATGTCGCGCCCAAACGGCGACTCTTCGTGATAGTCATACTCCGGCTCGCCGAACAACTCGAGATAGAGACCGGGTCGGCGCTTGCCAAACAAATCAATAGCATTGCGTTTGTCGAAATAGATACGCCAGGCATTAATATTTGACTCCCATCCCAGACCTTCAAATCTCGTCGTAAATTTTGCGTGTGTCTGTGTCGCATAGCTGCTGCGCAAGCGCGCGATCGTAGGCGGGTCACCGTATGCAATCGTCACGATGCGAGTCTGCCTCGGCAGCAAATCGATCTGGAAAGCCAGTTCATCCAGCTTGCGGTCGCCATCCAGGTCATCAGCCTGCGAAGGTAATTCAATGGTCTCCAGTATGTGTGAATCTTCTTCGAGCGTGGCCGCATTGCTCGTTGTGACAATGACGTCACCTGCCTTGAAATCCTCGGCGATCCGTTTCAACTCAGCCACGCTGAGCACAATGTCTTCAGCCGGGCGATTCTCGCTGGTAGGATTTGTCACGGCCAGCTTTATGACCTTCGTCCGTGACATCGCTGCCACTGCGCTTACGCTGAAGAGCACAACGACCGTGATGTAGAACAACTTTCCGAAGAGTCGAACCATAGCTTCGGCCTTTCACGCTGACAACTGGAATTTTCTTGTTTACCGTTTAAATAGCCGGTTGGATCTTTCGGTGTGCGGCCACCGTCATCATGTGTTCGTTCATGATGAGAAATGCTCCAAGACCATGAAAGTCGTTCACGTTGCGTTTTCGGGCGAAGTAGTAAGCCAGGTCAGCTACATTCGTGCCTTCGCAAATATCTGTAATGTTAGTCAGCCCGTCGGTTCCAAGAGAGATTTTCGAAAGCACTCCCTGATAGCCTCGCTCAGCAGTCTTCTGATAGCGCTTATTCACATAACCCCGCTTAACTGCCATCGAGGTTACGTAGGTGTACATGCTGGAGCTTGATGTCTCAAGCCAGTTGTCCGGCAGGCTACCCTTATCTACTACCTGGTACCAGAGTCCGGTTTTTTGATCTTGAAATCTGGACCACGCGTCCACGAGTTGCCGCACCTGTGAAATCAATTGGGCTCGGCGCGGGTGGTTCCTGGGCAAAGTCTCCAATACCTCGATCAGTGTCATCCCAAACCACCCCATGGCGCGACACCAGAATTCCGCCGAATGATGCGTGACTGGATCGGCCCACTTCGAAGCGCCGCTCTCGTCGTAAGCATGAAACATCAGGCCTGTCTTCGCGTCATTTAAATGACCGGCATAGATGGTTAACTGTTTTGTCACTTCATCATTGGCATAAGCGCCATCATCAAACAACTTGCCGTACCGCGCCAAAAAAGGCATCGACATGAATACGCCATCGCCCCACAACTGCCATTCACGGCTCTTGGTTGCGGCATGCCAGAAGCCGCCATCTTTGGTCCGCGGATAGGTATCGAATCTTTTCCTTATCTTGTCCGCGGCAAGCTTATACTTCGCATCTTTCGTCTCTTTGAAAAGGATTAGCAACAGATTCCCAGGGAGCATGCTATCGAGGTTATCAAAATCGATCCTGGTGATCTTGCCGTCCTTATCGACATTGGTGACCGTACCGTCGGCATCAACATGCGAATCGACCCAGTCTTTAATGTACTGAAGATATCTACTGTCTCCGGTCCTCTTCCAAACCAGGTATTGGCCATATAGATAAAGCGATTTCGCATAACCCCAGGAGCCAAGGTCGTTCGCGGTCGGGTAGCGTTTCATGGTCGACTCGACCAGGGACTTCGACCAGTCGTTGGCCTCTTTAGTGGATGGGCCAAAAGTGGACATCTTATCTTTGAAGCGCGCCGGAAATGTCGCTTGTAAGACCCGATCCTGTGACCCTGCTGCCGGCATTTGAGCATGAATAAGTGAGATTGAAGCGACCTGTGCGGATAGAACAATTGCGATTAGGATTACAACCAACTGCCGCGATTTCACGAATCCCATAGCTCCTCCTTCGAGAATCTTGGATTGCAAATAATTTGTCCTAAGTTGGAACAATATGTTAGAACCCTTTTTCATTGTCAAGCCTTATTCTTAAATCGCTACTGGTGCAGTTTGAACGATGCGCACATCAGCAACATGCGGTGCGATGAGGTCAGTACCACCAGGCGGTAGCCGGTGGGTCGCCGTCGCCACGAGCACTTCACCCAACGCTTCGATGGTTTTCATATCAGAATCATTAGTTACGATGACCCACCCGTCACCGCGAGGTGGTACTGACCTGATGGGACCGGAACGTTCGCGCTTGCGCTAGTATTCAAACTGTATTAGTACCGTTAAAGCAGTATTGATGAAGAAGAATAAGAAGCGTCGCGAAAGTCCTGGCCTTTTGCGAGCGTAGGATCAAGAAACGAATGGATCAACTTCGATGGGGATTGATTGGTTGTGGTGATATTGCGCGAAAGCGAGTGGCGCCCGCTCTGCGCGATTTGCCCGAATGCAAACTGGTGGCGGTCTCCCGAAGACGCGCCGACCTCATTGAATCCTTTGCCAGGGAATTCGGCGCCCGACGTTGGTACTCAGACTGGCGTGAGTTGATTCGTGATGACGAAGTCGATGCCGTCTACGTGGCAACTCCGGTCCATTTACATGCAACGCAAGCCATCGCGTCTGCGGAGGCCGGCAAGCACATCTTGTGCGAAAAACCCATGGCCATGAATGTCGCGGAGTGCGATCAGATGCTTGCCGCGTGCCACTCAAACAATGTCAGGCTGGGGATTTCCTACTATCGCCACTTCTATCCGGTAATTGCCCGCATTAAAACTCTCCTTAAATCAGGTCAGATTGGAGTTCCGGTATTGGCCCAGATCAATGCCTTCGAATGGTTCAACCCCGGGGATGATGAGGCGCGTGCCTGGCTCCTAAAGAAAGATTTCGCCGGCGGTGGCCCGATGTTCGATTTCGGGTGCCACCGCATCGAAGTCCTGGCGAACATTTTGGGTCCCATCACAAAGGTCTCGGCGCTCACTGCCAGGGCTTTGTTTGATCGGGAAGTGGAAGACACCGCTATGGCTTCATTGCAGTTTGAGGGTGGTGCTTGTGCAGTACTCACAGTGACGCATGCCGCTCGCCAACCGCAAGACTCGCTGACTATTTTCGGGTCCGGCGGTTCAATAAATGTGCCGGTCTTGAATGACGGAAAAATGCACGTCAGTTATGAGGACAGCGAAGTTTGGGAATCACATCCGCCTGCAGCAAACTTTCACGAACCACTGATCCGGGACTTCGCTGACGCTGTATTTACCAACCGCACGCCTATGGTTGGCGGTGAAATCGGACGAATGGTGGCGCGAACAGAAGAAGCCATCTATCGTGCGCCGTCACTTGTCATCGATTGTTAAGCAAACCGACTGCAGCGCACGACGCGAGAAGTTATAACAACTCACCTGTCCTGTGCATCGTTTGCACTTGCGCCTCCCTGCCCCAATCTAATCGGCCCAACTCATCGAGCAGTTAGTCCGAATGAGGTATGATTCGCAATAACAAGAGCAATTGAGGCTTACATGATCAAACTGCCGGAGTCAGACGAGGAACTGCTGCTCGAATGTGAAGTCGAGACGTTTCGATCGAGTGGGCCTGGAGGCCAGCATGTCAACAAGACGGAAAGCGCGGTCCGTCTTAGGCATCTACCTTCAGGGATCGTCGTCACGTCTCAACAGGAACGTAGCCAGCATCGTAACAAAGCGCTATGCCTGGAAAAGCTTCGGAAGAAAATTGAGAAATTGAATTACCGGCCCGCCAAGCGCGTGCCGACGCACATCCCTGCCAGCGTGAAAAACCGAACGCTGGAAGAAAAAGCCCGGCGCTCAAATATCAAACGCCTGCGCTCAAAACCATCAGTTGATGAATGAAACCGGAGACAAACGCAATGATAACTGTCGCTAATCGCATTTACGTCAAGCAGGAGTTCGCCGACGCCTTCGAGCAGCGATTTCGCGAACGCGTTGGACTGGTGGACACGATGCCGGGCTTTATCTCAAATCATGTTTTGCGTCCTGTCAATGAAGGGGATCCGTATGTCGTTTTCACGTTTTGGAACAGCCGCCGGGATTTTCTTAACTGGGTGCGGTCTGATGCGTTTGTAAAAGGACACGCGCAGTCAGGCACGCTGCCGAAGGATGCCTTTTCAAAGACAAACGTTTTGGAGATGCACGAGGTGGTCCAGGATTCTACCCGACCCGATTTAGAACCGGAGCCGCACGGCGGACCGTTCAACATGCACTAAAGAGTAATGACCGCAAATACTGCGTGAGAAAAGCTTGTCTTCGCCTACTATTCATTGGCTTTGCCCCTTCAAGGATTGAAAGACCACCTACTTCACGCTCGACTATGACATAAGTTTGATTTGCAATTAGTTCATAACGGTCCTTCGTTTCTTCGACGACCTTTTCTGCTTCTCATGTTCAGCTTGCCGCTTATCGATTTCACTTTTTGGCACAGCAGCCTTCGCTAGTTTCTCGAAACGCGGTCAGTCAAGTATATTATTACTCAAATTAGGCCCGCCTCAACATTAGGAATCGAAAGGAACGTTCATGGCCCAACTGCCAGGACAATCCACGGGTGTTTGTTGTGGGAAGTGATCTTAAAAGTACTGATGCCAGGCTATTCTTGCAGTAGACCGGGGTTGCGCGTACAAAACGTGGCAAAGATTAAGCGCCGATGACAACCGAAATAACCAATAACGTTCGCGAACCCGCTTACCTGGCGGCCCGCTCCGTCGCTGCGACGATCAAGGTTCACTTCGCCCAACATATCGTCAAGGCGCGCCGGAGCGGTGAGGATGGACTCGCACCCGAACCTGACATAACAGCAATCGAAACCATGATCGACGCGACGTTCTGGGCCAGCCTCCGGCGCGAAGAAGGCAATTCTCCAAAAATTTCGCTCGCATTTTTTCCACATGAGCAGGTGCCCCAGCCGCTGATATTTGAGCGGCCACTTGCGCTCACTCCCGCGGTCCTCACTAAGCTGGGACCTGCAGTTGAGCGTCCTGGAATTCATCTCGGCGTCTGGCGTGATAGGAATGGTGAGTTGCACGTCTGGGGCGCCACCCGCAAAGTGCCGAGTCTTTGTTTTGTTTTGGAGGTTGTTGAACCCGGGCTGCTGGTAATCAAGCATCGGCGCATGGATGGTTTTGGTAAGTTTGCGAATGTTGCGGTGCTTAAAGGCGATCAGGTAAAGGTGATCGATGAGCAAGGTGCGAGCTTGCCAGACTGCCCGGCGCTTCTTAAGGCGCTATTACCTTTCACTTCCCCTGGCTCCTGGGACCACAGATTTAATTTGCTTGTGCAACTTGCGGTCTCGATGCGCGCCCATGGACATGGAGGCTCGCTGCTGGTCGTACCTACAGGCACTGAAGCCTGGCGGCAGTCAATCGTGCATCCGGTGCTTTACTCAGTCACTCCTACTTTCGCGGCCCTCACAGAACTGATGCAGCGAGAGGTCGACGAAGCGAATGAGAGCGCGTTAACCGCGGCGGTCCGACGCGCGGTTGATACCGTTGCCGGTCTCACTGCGGTGGACGGTGCAACGATAATCAATGACCGGTATGAGGTGCTGGCCTTTGGCGCGAAGATAGGAAGACCAGAAGGAAGCCCATCGGTGGAACAGATGGTAGCGACCGAGCCCATCGTCGGGGACCGACCTGTTTTTGATCATCCGGCACAAAATGGTGGGACGAGGCACTTATCGGCGGCGCAGTTCGTACACGATCAGCGCGACGCGTTAGCGCTGGTGGCCTCGCAGGACGGTCGCTTCACAGTGTTTGCGTGGTCGCCATGCGAACAGATGGTCCACGCGCATCGCGTAGATACGCTCCTGCTTTAGTTTTAATCCTGTAGCACGCGTGTCATGAGGTCAGTACCATCTCGCAGTAGCGGGTGGGTTGTCGATGGGGAAGGTTAGATTATCAACAGAATGAGTAGTGCGCGGACCGATCTATCCTGAGGAGACCCACCCGATCGCATTTGGCTCTGCGGCGTTAATCTATCTGGTAACCGAAGAACTCCTTGTCGAGGCCCATGAGCATCACGTCCAGGAGAACCCCTTAACAGCGGGACTTTTCTTTGCTGGTTTCCTACTATTGCTGATCTTTGAGATGAGCATCTAGTCAGGCTCTTTACATAATGGATCTCGACCACTAACAAACCCGGTCAGTAGCCGATGAGCACCATGATGCAACCTTGCGATGAAGCGATCATTAAGTCCAAAGCCGCCGAAGCACCGTGCCCAAAGTCATCCGGGCCATGGATACTCGCCGCCACAATTCTCGGTTCGAGCATGGCCTTTATTGACGGCACGGTCGTCAACGTCGCCCTCCCGGCCCTGCAAACTAGTCTTAACGCGACCGTCGTGGACGTACAGTGGGTGGTCGAAGCGTACGCGCTCTTCCTTGCGGCGCTACTGCTCGCGGGAGGCTCGCTGGGTGATCATTTTGGTCGCAAACGCATCTACACCATCGGCGTAGTCTTATTTGCTCTGGCTTCCGCCTGGTGCGGGCTGGCGCCAAATATCAGTCAACTGATCGTCGCCCGCGCGGTCCAGGGAGTCGGTGGCGCCTTGTTGGTGCCCGGCAGTCTGGCGATCATCAGCGCTTCGTTTAGTGAAGATGAACGCGGTCGAGCGATCGGCACCTGGTCAGGGTTTACGGCAATTACTGCCGCGGTTGGTCCTGTACTCGGCGGCTGGCTCATCGAACACGTCTCCTGGCGAGCCGTCTTCTTTATTAACGTGCCGCTGGCCCTGGTTGTAGTGGCCCTGGTTTACCTCCATGTCCCTGAGAGTCGCGATGAAGAGTCGCGCGGGCTGGATTGGATTGGGGCAACCCTTGCCACTATCAGTCTGGGCACGATTGTTTATGGGCTGATCGAATCGTCTCGTCGCGGCTTTCGTGACCCGGCAATAATTGCCGCTTTGGTTTGCGGCGTTCTAGCGGTAACTGTCTTTCTGATTGTGGAAGCGCGCCGGGGAAAAGCCAGCAACTCTAGCGTACCCCCGATGTTGCCGCTGAAATTGTTTGGCTCGCGCAACTTCAGCGGAGCGAACCTGCTAACGCTGTTCCTTTACACGGCGCTGGCCGGCTCGCTCTTTTTCCTGCCCCTCAACCTCATTCAAGTGCAGGGTTACACGGCGACCGCCGCCGGCGCCGCTTTACTTCCGTTTATCCTGCTTATGTTTTTGCTGTCGCGGTGGTCCGGCGGATTGATAAAACGTTACGGCGCGAAACTTCCGCTCGTAGTCGGTCCAATCATCGTCGCTTTGGGATTTGCTTTGTTCATGGTACCGGGCATTGAAGGTGGAGATGCCGGCAGGAGCTATTGGGTAACATTCTTTCCGGCAGTAGTCGTGCTCGGACTCGGCATGGCCGTGAGCGTCGCGCCACTGACTACGACCGTGATGAACGCGGTGCCACAAAATCGGGCCGGCATTGCCTCAGGAATAAACAATGCAGTGTCGCGCACTGCCGGTTTGCTCGCCGTCGCTGTGCTGGGGATAGTAATGTTGCAGAGTTTCAATAGTGAACTCGATCGAAAGTTACAGACGCTTCGAATAACGCCTGAAGTCAAACAAACATTGGACAATCAGCGCACGAAGTTGGCCGCAGTTGAGATACCTAAGGAGGTCGATCCAGCCGTCGGACGGACGCTAAAACAAGCTGTCGATGAATCGTTTGTCTCGGGCTTTCGGCGCGTGATGGCTGTGGCAATGATTCTGGCATTGCTTAGTGCAGTTAGCGCCTGGTTGTTGATTGAGGGAAAGAAGACGGGATCGGACTCTAGACTTTGAGTTCGCTACGTGATAAATAGCACCTCCTCAGGTGCAATCCTGACTCATATTAAGTAGATCCTCGCTACCGGTCTCAACCGGGTGCTAACTAACCCACGAAATCTTTCGTGCTCACCAAGGAGATAGCAATGCCACTCAACGTCATCGTCGATATTTCTCACTTCAGCGGAAACGTCAATCTCAACAAAGCCAAAGATGATGGTATTCTTGCGGTAATTCAGAAGGCTACACAGGGCCAAGCCAACGTTGATCCAACTTACAAGACAAACAAAAACAAAACGGCAGCTGCCGGGCTCTTATTTGGCGCCTATCACTTTGCTACCGGCAGCGATGGCGTGAAACAAGCCGATCATTTTCTGGACGTAGTGGGAAATGATCCCAGCACTTTGTTGGTCCTCGATTTTGAACCAAACCTAAGCGGTCCAAGTATGTCCCTGGAAGAAGCTCGCGCCTTTGTTACTCACGTAAAGGAGCGCACCGGACGCTTTCCGGGTTTCTATTCAGGCCACTACATAAAGCAGTTGCTGGGCACTAATCAGGATCCAGTTCTCGCCAACTGTTGGCTTTGGTTAGCACAATATGGACCAACACCGGTTGTGCCCCCAAACTGGTCGACGTGGACCATGTGGCAATACACTGACGGCGCTATCGGCCCTGAGCCGCACAAAGTGGCGGGAATTGGGCGTTGCGATCGAGATCAGTTTAACGGGACAGAAACACAACTGCGGAAGCTCTGGGGCGTTTAGAAACAACGAGAATCATCGGTTGCGGCTTAGCGACGGCGGATGATCAGTCGTCGCTAAGTTCGCGAGCTCACAATCGTTGAATGTCATACCGACGTCAGCCTAAAATCATGCCGACATTACGTGTCGGGAACAGCCTCGACATGCTCAGGCAAACCGTGATACAAAGCGCCACTCAGGAACCGGTTCGCCCAAAATAATCCGGGGCCGTCCTCAAACTTTAACCACCAGGATCAAGCAGGCGTGGACGAGAAAACCAAAATATCACTGCTCAAAGATGAGTACTCGATGCTTCAACAATTCTATGAAGACTTTGATAAGCGAATACTTGGTATAAAAGGTTGGAGCGCCACAATCGCGATTGCTGCCATCGGCGGCGGATTCCAGGCCCGCATGCCGTACCTATGGCTTTTTGCCGCTGCAGCATCGCTAGTCTTTTGGTTGCTAGAATCTATCTGGAAATGATCAACTTGTGATCCGCCAAACGAAAGCAGTGATAGACGGCACGCCTCAGTGCTAACTACTTTAGACTGATCTAATCGAGATTCGGACAATCCAAGTCGAGGTCGAAGACTCCTTATCGGGACCTTTTCCCTGCTTCTGCTTTCCATCTTGAACTCCTTCTTATTGTATTCTTGCTTCCTGCTTTTCCTTCTCGGTGTAATCTGTGTAATCTGTGGATGACATTCAAATTCGGAATTAGGCATTCTGAGCAGTCTAACGCAAACCGTTAGTTTGCGGTTGCGCCGCAAGCTAACAGCTTGCGTTACAAATTCATGAGTACTGAACCAAACAAAGTAATCTATTCAATGGTCGGCGTCAGTAAGTTTTATGACAAGAAGCCGGTCCTGAAAGACATCTATCTATCCTATTTCTACGGCGCGAAGATTGGCGTGATCGGTTTGAATGGATCGGGCAAATCTTCGTTGCTGCGCATACTCGCCGGCATCGACAAGGAGATCAACGGCGAAACCGTTATCTCTCCGGGCTTTACGGTCGGTTTTCTGGAACAGGAACCCTTGATAGACGATTCGCGAACTGTGCGCCAGGTGGTAGAAGAAGCGGTCCAGGAGACGGTCGACTTGCTGCAGGAGTTTGACGAGATCAACGCAAAGTTTGGTGAAGAAATGTCCGATGAGGACATGGATAAACTATTGGCACGGCAAGGCGAGGTGCAGGAGAAGCTTGATCATCAAAATGCCTGGGATCTTGATGCGCGATTAGAAATGGCCATGGACGCGCTGCGCTGTCCGCTGCCGGATACTAAAGTCGCGGTCTTGTCGGGCGGCGAACGCCGTCGGGTTGCGTTGTGTCGTCTGCTTTTAGAGAAACCCGACATACTGCTGCTCGACGAACCAACTAACCACCTGGACGCGGAGTCAGTCGCCTGGCTCGAACATCATCTCCAAAGCTATGCGGGAACAATCATTGCGGTAACTCACGACAGATATTTTCTCGACAACGTCGCCGGTTGGATTCTGGAGCTGGATCAAGGCAAAGGTATTCCGTGGAAAGGAAACTACACCTCCTGGCTAGAGCAGAAACAGGAACGTCTGCGTCGCGAAGAAAAGTCGGAAAGCGAAAGACAGAAGACGCTGCAACGCGAGCTCGAGTGGATTCGCATGTCGCCTAAGGCACGTCACGCAAAAGGCAAGGCTCGCATTACTGCTTATGAATCGTTGCTTGAGCAAGGATCAGAAAAGCGGCGCGAAGATTTGGAGATTCACATTCCGCCCGGGCCGCGTCTTGGCAACGTTGTGGTTGAAGCGGACGCCGTCAGCAAAGCCTATGGCGATAATCTCCTCGTTGAGGACATGAGTTTCAAGCTGCCTCCCGGCGGACTCATCGGCGTCATCGGACCGAACGGCGCGGGCAAGACGACATTGTTTCGCATGATCACGGGGCAGGAACAACCGGATAGCGGAACGATCCGCATTGGCGAAACAGTAGCGCTGGCCTACGTCGATCAAAGCCGTAAGCTCGACCCCACGAAATCAATCTGGGAAGAGATTTCGGGTGGCACGGATCTCTTGATGCTCGGCAAGCGCGAGGTGAATTCCCGCGCTTACGTTGGCCGCTTCAATTTTTCCGGTTCGGATCAGCAAAAGAAGGTCGGCATGTTATCGGGTGGCGAAAGAAATCGAGTGCATCTGGCGAAGATGTTGAAAGAGGGCGCGAACGTCTTGCTGCTTGACGAGCCAACCAATGATTTGGATGTCAACACTCTGCGCGCGCTTGAGGAGGCGTTGGAAAACTTCGCCGGCTGCGCAGTGGTAATCTCCCACGACCGTTGGTTTCTGGATCGCATTGCCACACATATTCTCGCCTTTGAAGGCGACAGCAAGGTTGTCTGGTTTGAGGGCAACTATTCTGACTACGAAGCAGATCGCAAAGCGCGGTTGGGAGCGGCAGCGGAGCAACCACATCGAATCAAGTATCGCCAGTTGACGCGCGGTTAAGATTGCTCGCGGCTTTGTCGCACGCCGTTTCGGACGAAGATCAATGAAATCCAGGTTCATTCAAGTGACTGCCCTGGCGTTAACTATCGCCTACGCCGGCTTCATCATCTGGATTTACGCGACAGAGCCGCGCACATTCAAAGAGGTCGCAACCAGCGCAGAAGTTGCTGCCGGAACCTACCAGATAAACCAGGAAAAATTCGATGCTGGACACGCCTTGTTCCTTCATGAGCAATTTCGCGCCGCGCGTAACGAGTGGCAGCTTGCAGACCCGGCCCAAGGCGATGCGCGCACGCAGTTTTATATTGCTTACTCGTTTTACCGGGAAGGTTGGGGCCGTGTTTACTACGACCAGGATTTGTTCAAGCAGGGATTGGAAGCCGTCAACCGCGCCGCTAACCTAGCATCGACTACTCCGTTGAGCGTTGATGACCCGAACTTGAAAATGCACACGGTGGCGGAGTTAAAGACGGAACTGGAACAAGGTCTGGAACGAAGCTGGGCCGACGTCAATCCGCTGAAAGTTCTGCGTACGCGAAAGTAGGACAGACATTTCTGTCTGTCAGCGTTTTCGGGCGAAAGTAGGACAGACATTCCTGTCTGTCCGTGTTCTCGGGCGGTGACAAAAACGATCACTATTCATCGTGTCGTCGAATACGGAACTAGCGACCTGCTCTTTCCTGGGAGCGCGGGCGTCTCGCCCGCAACGAGCGCATCCGCGCGAGTTGGCCGCTCGCTAGCTTCAAGATCGAGTGCTCCCGATACTGCGGGCGAGACGCCCGCGGTCCCAGCAAAGAGATGTTCTCCATTCCATGTTAGAAATGATAAGCGCAAATAATCGCTCAAGAAACCGCGCGCTCCTGAGTTTTCTGCTGCTGCCGCTGCTCTTCTTAACGGTAGCGCTGCTGGGCGGGCTGCGGATCAGTGCCGATACCGGGGCGTTCATTTTTATCGCACCGCCGCTGGTTACTCTTGTGCTGGCGGTCCTTTTAATGCTGCTTTTTGTTCGTGGCCGGCTCGTACAATTTAACCGGTGGGTGTCGAGCGATCATCCGCCTCTGACAAATATCTCCCACGGCTGGATGCTGCTCACGCTCTTTTTCGCGTCTGCGCAGGCCTTCAACTCGGTTCTTCCGGAGCGTGGTCTCCTTCACTGGCTGTTTTCATTCTTTTTTCTCTGGACGCTCTGGAACAACCAGTTTTCGTCGTTTGATGCACGCAGACTACTGCGCAGCCTCGCAGTGTTGTTTGGAACAGCGTTCGTACTCAAACATATGCTGCTCGCCAGTCTCTATAGTTCGGACGGCGGATGGTTACAGAAGGTGGCAGGCGCGTTGTTGCAGGGTGTTTCGCTCGGCACGCTTGACGCGCCAACATTCTCGCCCGCGACCGGCTATATCTCTTTCTTCACGCTCGCGCTTTATGTCGCGGGCTTGCTTCTGCTCCCTTTTGCTTCGGACGACGACATTGGTGAAACAGTCTACACGGATCAACTGGCCCTCCGGGAATCCGTTCTCGAAGAGGCCGCGAGCGAGCGCAGTGTTGCGCCGCGGAAGAACGCTGTCAACGTAGAACGATAGGCTCTCCGCCCCGAACGCGGCCAGACAGCCAACAACATGCCCAAGCAGGAAACTTCGACACACGGAATCACTACTCAATCGACGGCCACCGCAAAGTCCCCACTATTAAAACTATTCGCCAAGACAAATCGCGGACTGTTGTTAGACGTCTTCATTTTCATCGCGAATATCTTCCTGATACGTTTGTTGACGAGGCAATTCATAGATCTCTTCAAGCAGGTTTCAGCGGAAAACCCAACAGCGCAACTGCTGCTCGGGCTTACGTTCCTTGCCATGTGGATTTTGCCCGCAGCAGGCGCCGTTTTGAAGCGTTGGCACTTTCACCAGCGACTCAACGCCCAAGGGAAGTCGGTTGAATCCGAGGAGACAAAAATTGCAGGCTGCTTATTCAATCCAATCTTCTACTTCTGCTTGAACCTGGTGATTAGTTCGGTAGTAATGGCGGCACTGGCCGATTTCGTTTTCGGAAAGCGTTCGCTGGACCGTGGCGCAGTATTTGTTCCGCTAATCTTCGTTATTCTGATCCTGACGATCGTGCAGACCTTCCTAATCTATCGTTATTTCTCGCCGCCAAAAAAGCCGCCGCAATGGGATTTTCTGCGCAGTCCGCAAAGCGAGATGCTGGGCGACGTCTGCCTGTTTACGAATATGATTCTGTTTCAGGTGTTTTGGAACATGTTGACTTTCGCCGATCTGGGCCATCCTTCTGGCTTCGTAGAATTCCTGGGCAGGCTTTTCTTTCTAAGTTTTATTGCTCTGCTGATTTACTTTCCCCCGCGCATGTTTTATCTCGCCGAAGATATCAACCGTCGGCGGACCTGGTTGACCATGCTGCTTGCTAATTCGCCCGTGATAGTACGCGTCCTCATCGGCACGAGTTCGAATACGATGACGGGCTGGTGAACGAAGAATTCCAGATCTGCTGATTGCTGACCACGGATTGCTATTTACTATTCACAATTTACGATTTACTATCCCGCCTCATCGCTACGGATAGCGTGAACACTCAGCGAAGCGGTCACCATCTAGTGGTTCTAATCAAAGCCGCCATAAACGGGGGACGGACAAAAGCTCAGCATCCGACGATCCCTGTAAGCCCGGATGAACAAGCTGTGGCCGTAGTTGACTGTCTGAAGGCTGGAGCAAACGCCATCCACCTCCATGTCCGTTCGACCTCAAGTGGTGTAAGCCTTCAATCCGAAAAGGAAAGCCTCAACGCAGAAGATGTCGCGCGTACGCTTTTGGCTGTGCGTTTTCTTTCTCCGAAAGCACAAATCGGAGTTAGTACGGGTGGCTGGATTCTACCGGACCCCTCTGCGCGGTTGCAGGCAGTGGCAGCGTGGGAAGTTTTGCCTGGATTTGCTTCGGTGAACTTCAATGAAGACGGCGCGGTTGAACTGGCTGGACTTCTGCTTTCGCGAAGTGTGGATGTTGAAGCCGGATTGTGTAATGCGGATGCGGCAGAGATTTTTCTAAGGAGTGGTTTGGCCGCACGCTGTATTCGCGTGCTGATTGAACCGCAGGAACAGGAGATGGAGCGTGCACTTGAAACCGTGAGCGCGATTGAGAAAGTATTAGAATCCGGAGCAATAGAACTTCCACGCTTGCTTCCCTTTCTCCTGCACGGTACAGAAGCAACCGTTTGGCCCATGATGAACGAAGCGATCAGGCGCGGATATGACGTGCGAATCGGATTCGAGGATACCCTCATTCTGCCTGATGGAAGAACGGCAGAAGATAATGCGCAGTTGGTCGCTGAGGCGGTGCGGCGGGTGAGAGCCGCGGGAAACGGGCAGTAGGCAGTGAGGTAAGAGAAGCAACTAGCCGGTGGTTCTCGACGCGTAGCGTCGGCTATCGCGAAGAAGTGATTGATTGGAAACCCTGATGTATCCAGTTAGGCAAAGAGAAAGCCGTATCGACATTGTTTCAGTCGTCATCATCGTTGCCGTTTCACTGAGTGGTGCCGCAATCGCCCAACAATCGCAAAGCAAGTGCGCTCAAATCAAATATTCAGAAAGCATGACCAACGCCTACCGGTACCGACTGAAAGGTATCGAAGGACAAGCGGTATACGGAGAGGTTTCGGAAAAAGGGGAATTGCAGTCGGCGTCCGGCGTGTGTGTGGCTCTCTTCAAGCAAAACGATAAACGTCTGGTCGCTAACGTTACGACTGAGAGTGGTGGACAATTCCGATTTGCGGACGTTGCGCCAGGGAAGTATATGTTAATCCTTTCCGTGAGCGAGTTACACGAAATCATCATTCCCGTTGAGGTAGCTGACGGCCCGAGAGCGAAAGCGTTCAAACGATGGGGTCTTCTGTTACATCTGCGGTCGAGGAGCGACCGGAAAAAGAGTTTTGTAACCCCGATTACTCAGCCTGGTTTGCGAGAAGAGCTACTCAATATGGAGCGGCAAGATCAGGCAATACGTAATGATTTGATCGAAAACGGCGCAGACCATCCTAACAAAGCAATTAAGGCGCGCATGGCGGTGATTGATTCCGACAACATTACTCGCATGAAAGCGATAGTTAAGAGATACGGGTGGCCTGGTCCGGACCTCGTCGGGGCAGACGGGGCAGCTGCCGCTTTTCTCCTCGTGCAACACAGTCCTACCCTCGCCTTCCAGCAGGCGATGTTGCCTCTGGTACGACGGAGTTACGAGAGTGGCAAACTGTCTGCCTGGAATTATGCCATCTTACTGGATCGCGTGCTTATTCGCGAAGGCAAACCACAGGTGTACGGAATGGCGATCAAACCCTGGGCGGGGAAAGAGCCAGTACCTTATCCGATAGCGGACGAGGCCAATGTGGATAAGCGGCGCGCGAGAATCGGGCTGCCACCCTTACGCGAATACCTTGAGTCCATGAAGCGGCAATACTTCCCGCAGCAGTGAATACACCTCAGTGATGATTGGTACTACTTCGCCATCTCGTCGTTGATTGACTTCAAGGCGCGCTCCAGCATGGTGCGGTATGCCGGGTTTGTGGCAGTTTGTAGTTGGCTCATGATGCGGGAACGTGAGAGTCGCAGAGATTCAAACTTGGCGCTGCGGGCGCGCTCCTCGACCGAGGAAGTGCCCCGATTCGCCCGAGCATCCGCCGCGGCTTGTTGTCGTTCAAAGACCTCTTCCATCTGGCCTGCTAAATCATCGCCATCCCAGCTCATCGCTTTCACCTCCTGCCGCTTTTCTCCATCGTAACACTTATTCCTTCAACGCACATTGGCAACTTGCTCTTTGGGTCTCACTGCTGCGACTATGACCGCGAGCTGAATCCCTATGAGCACAGCAATAACCAACAGGAATAACGACGAACAGAAGAAGCGCGTCAGTGCTGCGGACGCCTGGCGGGACGCCCGCGAGCTGATCTACGGTCACCGAAATCGGCTGGCGTTAGGAATGTTTCTGATGATTGTTAACCGTCTCGTCGGCCTTGTCTTGCCCGCCAGTTCCAAATATTTAATCGACGAGGTTGTGATCAAACACCGTAGCGAGTTGCTGGTTCCACTGGCCCTAGCGGGCGGCGCCGCGACGCTGATTCAGGCGCTTAGCTCCTTTGCACTCACGCAGGTCCTGGGAGTGGCCGCGCAGCGGGCCATTACGGAAATGCGCAAGCGCGTGCAGGAACATGTGGCCCGCTTGCCCATCAGATACTTCGACTCTACCCAGACCGGCATACTCATCTCGCGCATCATGACTGACGCCGAAGGCATTCGGAATCTCGTCGGCACCGGACTGGTGCAACTGATTGGGGGCCTGGTGACGGCAGTGGTCGCTCTGGGCGTGCTGTTCTATTTGAACTGGCGACTGACCTCGATCACGCTAGTCGCCCTCGCTACCTTTGGCAGTGCAATGGCCCTGGCTTTCAAGCGCCTGCGACCACTCTTTCGCGAGCGCGGTCAGATTAATGCCGAAGTTACTGGCCGCCTGGCTGAATCGTTGGGCGGCATACGCATTGTCAAAGCCTATGCGGCGGAGAAGCGCGAGGAGTTGGTCTTCGCCCGCGGCGCCCATCGGCTGTTTCGCAACGTCGCACGGTCAATGACGGGTGTGGCCGCGTTCACAGGCTTTACCACCATTATCGTCGGTGTCATCGGAGTCATCCTTATTCTGGTCGGTGGACGCGCCATTCTCAATGGCCAGATGACGCTCGGCGACTTTTTCATGTACATGATTTTCACGGGACTGGTCGCCGCTCCTTTGGTAGAGATAGCTTCCATCGGCACTCAGATCACGGAAGCCTTTGCCGGCCTTGATCGCATACGCGAGATTAGGCGCATGGCAACCGAGGACGCGGATGAGACCGATCACTTACCGCTGGCAGAAATTGGCGGTGAGGTGGCGTTCGAGGATGTTAGTTTTGAATACAACGAGAGCGTGCCTGTTTTGAAGCATGTGTCCTTCCGCGCGCCCGCGGGTTCGACGACAGCGCTGGTTGGCTCGAGCGGTTCGGGCAAGTCAACGCTGATTAGTCTGGTGATGGCATTCAATCGACCGTTCGCTGGCAAAGTGACTGTTGATGATCGCGACCTTGCCTCTATTCGATTGAAGGATTATCGCAGCCAACTGGGCGTGGTGTTGCAGGACAATTTTCTCTTCGACGGCACGATCGCGGAAAACATTGGCTTCTCTCATCCACACGCCACTCGTGGGCAGATAATCGCCGCCAGCCGTATCGCGCATTGCGAAGAGTTCATCAACGGTTTTGCCGACGGCTATGACACTATCGTTGGCGAACGCGGCGTGAAGTTATCCGGCGGGCAACGCCAGCGGGTTGCTATTGCGCGCGCAATTCTGGCAGAGCCCAGGATTCTTATTCTCGACGAGGCGACGTCAAGTCTCGATAGCGAGAGTGAAGCGCTGATTCAAGACGGGTTGCAATCGCTGCGTCGCGGCCGCACCACCTTCGTCATTGCTCATCGGCTGTCGACGATTCGAAGCTCGGATCAAATTCTGGTGCTGGAAGGCGGCGAGATCGTCGAACGCGGCACGCATGAAGAACTGCTCGCTGCGCACGGCCGCTACAAACAGTTGTACGACAAGCAGTATCGGTTTGAGCGAAACCAGTTCATCAATCCCGGCGAGGATTTCACACCTGAACTACCAAAAGCCGCTCGGCCAACTCCTGAGTCGACGGCAATGCCGACGAATTTATGAGTTGTGATCGAAGGGCACTCAAGGTACAGGACCGAATTATCCGACTCGAAGAGAAACTTCGCTATCGGCAACTACTCTCCCCTGCCCTCGCCCAGCAGGGTACCGCACTGAACGCGGAGCAGATAGTCGCTCTCCGCTTTGCTGGCGAAAAGGAGTTGGAAGAATTGGTCAGCGCAGTGACTAACGGCAAGCTTGCCAAACCAAAGGAAATCAAGCAGGCAATCAAGAACTGGCGGGCCGATACGTTTCGGGTTTGAAGAGCTGCGACCTTACCTTCCCCGGAGCTGGCATTGCTTTGTATTCCATATCGTGCACTACCTGGTCTACGAATTCGCACATCGTCTAGATTCCACCAACAGTAAGTTCCGCCATAACTCTCCTTTCTCCTAATTCAACTAATAATTGGAGTTCGACCCGTCACTCTCCGAGCCGACCACGTTGGCACGGTCATTGCTGAAGAACTAACTGGAGCGCGACGAACACGGTGAGAAAGATAAGCAGTAGAGCCGTGGTAGGTGATCGCGATGGTGGTTGAAATGGCTACTTTAAGAAACTGGAAAGTTCAACTGCGAAGTGGGAAGACCCACCTATCAAAACTGCGTCGCCTGAAGTTGCGGAGGTTGAAGATGCGGAGATTGGAAATGAAAACAAAATCCACTAATCGATTTTCACGAACGCTTACGAGCTCTTTTATTTTGCTTGCACTCATTGCTTCTACTTTTGTTCCAGCTTTGGCGCAGACCAGCCGCCGGCCAGTCTTGAGACGACGGGCTCCAGTGCGCAAGGTTGTCACTCCGGCCGTGCCGGCAACTGTCTATTACAACGTCAAAAGCGGCCAGGTAATTCGCGTGCGCATGAATCAGAATATTTCTTCCGAGACGGCGCGCGTTGGTGATCAGTTTGCAACCACTGTCGTCGATCCGGTTTATGCCAGTGGTGTTGAAGTAATCCCCGCGGGCAGCGAGATTATCGGTCGCGTAACTAGCGTGGATCGTGCATCGCGTAAGAGCAAAGCCGGCACGCTCGGCGTTCACTTTGTCTCGCTTCGCTTACCAACCGGAATTGCGCGCGCCATCAACGGCGACTTGACGGATGTCACCGCTAATAACGTGACTGCCGATAATGAAGGTGAGGTTTCCGGACGGTCTGCCATGAAACGAAATGTGGTGTTTATTGGCGGCGGTGCTGCAACGGGCGCGGTGATTGGCGCCATCGCGGGCGGAGGCAAAGGCGCGGGTATCGGGGCTGGTGTTGGGGCGGGCCTCGGCGTTGCCGGCGCGTTGTTCTCAAAGGGACATGAGGCTGTGGTCAAGTCAGGCACAGAGTTTGGTGTGATCCTGAACCAGACCCTCTCACTGCCGGCCGCGAACGTTCGTTAGTTTCACCGGTCCGACGAAGCTTTCGCTTGTCGAGTGTGTGATGATCGAACACGACAAACTGAAGTTTATCGGACGTGGAAAGGATCGGCAGCCTTTGCGGTTGTCCGATTGCGAAGGGGGCCCGCAAGCGAAGGGGAGAGCGCGGGCGGGCTTCCAACAAGGATGAAGGCGGAAGAATGAAGGATGAATCTGACACAGATTTCCATTCATCGTTTCTCAATTGTCACTGCTACTTCAGACCCTCCTTATTCCCCCCACCCTTAGTCATCCTTCATCCTTCCGCCTTCATCTTTAGTTTTCGGTCGCCCCTGTAATAACGTAAGCAGGAGACTAACGAGAGCCCGTCGTGAAGGGGAGAGCGCGACGGGTTTCACGTTCTTACGGAGGAGAGTCATTCATGTAGTCAGCATCAAGGAGATTTTCCATTTCTCATTTTCCATTTCTCATTTTCCATTGAATTCCATTCACTGTCATTGAATTCAATGCACGGCAACTCCCTGCTACGTGTTTTGAATGGCAAATGATAAATGGAAAATTCTTTTTTTTTTGATAGCAGCGGCAGGAGTGCCTGTGCTACTTAACGGCGGCGTTGCGATGCTTGGTATCAGTCAGGCGAACGTAGTTGGGGTTGAGGTAAACCACGCGGCCGCCGACTATCGTGGCAACCGCTGCCCCGATCATAGATCTTCCATGAAAGGGTGTGTTGCGGCTTTTTGATTTTGAAGACGCCACATCGAAGACCCAGGCGCAGCCGGGATCCAGAATCGTTACGTCAGCATGAGCCTTATCCGACAAACTCCCGCGATCCTGCAAACCAAAGATGCGGGCCGGATTGGTGGAGCACAACGAAACCAGACGTTCGAGATCGATGACCCCCTCGTTCACCAGGTCAAAGGCGAGGCCCACTGCGGTTTCTAATCCCGTAATACCGAAAGGCGCCTGATCAAACTCTAGGGCTTTTTCATCGGCGTGATGGGGCGCATGGTCTGTGGCGATCGCATCAATCGTTCCGTCCCGCAGCCCTTCCAGCAAGGCAGCAACATGATCGCGGCTTCTTACAGGCGGGCTCATCTTCGTGTTGGTATCGTACTCAGCCAGAGCCTCGTCAGTCAGAGTCCAATGATGCGGCGCAACTTCGCACGTAACCGGCAGTCCTAGTTCCTTGGCCCGACGAATTGCGTCGAGTGACCCGCGTGTAGAAACATGCGCGATATGGACGGCTGCGCCGGTAAGTTTTGCGAGCACGCAATCGCGAATGACGTGCACATCCTCCGCCGCGGCAGGCATTCCGCGCAGTCCGAGAATGAGCGACCAGCGGCCCTCGTGCATTACGCCACCTGCAGTCAAAGACAGGTCCTGGCAATGGTCCACGACCGTCAGGTCAAACCCGCGCGCATATTCCATGGCCCGTCGCATGATCCCGGCTGTCGGCACCGGGCGACCATCATCCGAAACGGCCACAATGCCGGCGCTTTTCATCTCGCCCATTTCGGAAAGCTCCTGGCCCTCGCATCCCTTAGTGATGGAGCCAATCGGAAAAACATTGGCCAGCTTAGCGCGTTGTGCTTGTTCGATGATGAAGCGCGTCACGGCGGGATTGTCGTTTACGGGATCCGTGTTGGGCATCGCGCATACGGTGGTCCAACCACCGGCGACCGCCGCTGCCGTTCCAGTCGCTATTGTTTCTTTGTATTCTGCTCCCGGCTCGCGCAGGTGTGCGTGAAGATCGATGAAACCCGGGGCGACGATCAAACCGGTCGCATCGAGGACTTCCACATCCTCCGGAGTTTGTTCACTTCGGTCGAGTAGACCAGCCACGCGACCATCTTCGATCAAAAGGTTCTTTCCGGCATTGATTCCCTGTGCCGGATCAATTACGTAACCGTTGGCAATTACGAGTTTCATGTTGTTCTTGTAAGGCAAACTGTTCGTTTGCGGGCAAGCTAACAGCTTGCGTTACATTCCTTAGTGCCCCTTTTCTTCCAGGTCCGCGTAGCCGCCTCCGGCGAGCAGATAAAGCACAGCCATGCGCACTGCGACTCCATTTGCGACCTGATCCAAAATCAGTGAACGACTGCCGTCGGCGATTTCCGACGCGATCTCGATGCCCCGGTTAATTGGCCCGGGATGCATCACTATTGCGTCGGGGACGGCGCGCTCCAAATGCGCTGGCTTAAGGCCGAAGTGGACAGCGTACTCGCGCATCGAAGGAAAGAACGCAGCATCCTGGCGCTCGCGCTGAATTCTGAGAATCATCACCACGTCTGCGCCTTCGATGGCATCCTCAATTCTCTTTTCGACGCGCAGCCCTTGTTCGACAAGTTCGACAAACTCCGCAGGCACTAGCGTGCCCGGACCAGCGATGCTGACGGTCGCGCCAAGCTTGGTGAGCAGGTGAATATTTGAGCGGGCGACTCGCGAGTGGAGCACGTCGCCAAGGATCGCAATCCGCAAACCCTCAATGCGACCCTTGTGTTCGCGAATCGTTAACGCGTCCAACAGCGCTTGCGTGGGATGCTCATGTGAGCCATCGCCGGCGTTGACGATCGGCGCGTTGCCCATTCTTGCCAGATGATGTGGCGCTCCGGCCATCGAGTGACGCACTACAATGCAGTCAGGCGACATCGCTTCCAGGTTTCGCGCCGTGTCGAGCAGTGTCTCGCCTTTGCTTACGCTGGAAGTGGAAACGCTGATGTTGATTGCATCGGCCGAAAGTCGCTTGGCTGCGATTTCGAAGGAGGTACGGGTTCGCGTGGACGACTCAAAAAAGAGATTGATGACCGTGCGGCCCCGCAGCGCTGGCACCTTTTTGATTTCGCGGCGGGAAATATCGCGAAACGTCTCGGCCGTGTCGAGCAAGTGCGTAATCTCGCCGGCTTCAAGCTCACGAATACCCAGTAAATGTTTGCGATTGAAGTTCACGTTCTTCATCTGCAAGGACTCTGGTTTTGGTCTTTGGTCTTGGGTCTTTGATCTCGTGACTTTTGCTCTCTGACCCTTCGCTCGTGCCCCCAGTAGTTTCGAGACAAAGTCCAAAGACCAAAGACCTAAGGCCAAAGACCAAAGATACAAAAAAGCGGCCATTGCTGGCCGCTGTTCCTCAACCCGTCTCCTCGGGAGGTCGTTCGACTATTACAACGCCCTCTTCTTCGTCAAACTCCTGGAGCATCACTTTGATTATCTCGCTCTTTTTCGTCGGTACCAATTTGCCAATGTAGTCTGCCTGAATAGGCAGCTCGCGATGCTCTTTGCCACGATCGATCAGCACCGCAAGTTGCACACGCTTCGGCCGGCCAAAGTCTATTAACTGATCGAGTGCCGCGCGAATGGTACGACCAGTGTAAAGGACATCATCGATCAGGACAATATTGCGATTCTCGATATCACCCGGAAGGTCTGTGCGATTGACAATGGGCTTGGCACCGACGGTGGATAGATCGTCACGATAAAGCGTAATGTCCACAATTCCAACCGGCGGGCGATCTCCTTCGAGATCCGCAATCTTATCGGCCATGCGTTCCGCGAGCGGCACTCCTCTGCGCCGAATTCCCACGAGATAGAGATCGCCGGTGCCATGATTCTCCTCCACAACCTCCGAAGCAAGCCGCGCCAGCGCGCGATTAATCCGCGGACTGTCCATAATGCGCGCCTTCTCGATGAATTCCATTTCGCGGGATACTAACAAGAACGCCGAGCCAGTGACAAGTAATGCAGTGGTGATGAAGCCGTTTCATTGGCGTTGGACAAGAATCAAGCCGGCGTCGAGTGCGGGCGGACGCCCGCGGTCCCAGCCATTCGCTTGAGTGGAAGTCCAAGCGATTGAAATAGTCTATGGGCCGGAGCAGAGTCGGATATTTGGTGCCGATCATTTCATATTGTTACTTCAATCCGTTCGATTCCGCTCCGGGTTCTGACTTTGTCCTGCGAAATGATCACGTTTTCTTTGATGGCCTTGTCATGGTCTGGCGGCTCTGGTAGTCTCGCTTGTGCAAACGCCGAAGCCGGATTTAATTCAGAGCCGTTCATGCTCTACCGCTCATTGCTGCGTCCTTTACTCTTTCGCTTGCCACCTGAGACGGCCCACGAACTGGCATTGCATTCGCTTTCGCTAACGCCGAAACTTACAACGACTCTGTTGGGGGACCACTTCAAACGCAGCCCATTTGGGAAGTTACGACGGTTCGGTTTGACATTCTCCAACCCCGTCGGTCTGGCGGCAGGGTTTGACAAAGATGGAATAGCACTCGAGTCTCTCGCCGCGCTTGGGTTTGGCTTTATTGAAGCCGGCACCGTAACCTACCGCCCTCAACCCGGCAACGAACGGCCCCGATTGTTCCGGCTTCCCTTGGATAAGGCACTGATTAATCGCGCCGGCTTCAACAATCAGGGCGCGACTGCATTTGCCGAACGAGTGAAGCACAACAAACCTGATTGCGTGCTGGGCGTTAGCATTGGCAAGAGTAGAGTTGTTTCGATCGAAGATGCCACCGCTGATTATCTGAGGAGTTTTGAAGTCGTGTATCCGGTGGCAGACTACGTCGCAGTTAACGTCAGCTCACCAAACACACCGGGTTTGCGAGAGCTGCAAAAGGCAGAGCAACTTGATGAACTCTTGCGGGCGCTTCAGAAACGTAATCGAGAACTGTCGCTGAAAGTGGATGGCCGCGGTGTTTTGCCTCTCCTCGTGAAGCTTTCGCCCGATCTCGATCGCGAGGGACTGAAAGAAGTTGTTGCAGTGGCGCAAAGGAATGAAGTCGCAGGACTCATTGCCACCAACACCACCACTAATCGAGCGCCTCTGGAAACTAACGGTGAAAAGGTGCAAGCATGTGGAGAAGGAGGTTTGAGTGGCGCTCCCTTGCGACGGCGGTCAAGGGAAATGATTGCCACGCTCTACAATTTGACGGCGGGCTCGCTGCCTTTGATTGGCGTTGGCGGAATTTTTACCGCGGAGGATGCGTGGGACATGATCAGCGCAGGCGCGAGCTTGTTGCAGATATACACCGGCTTTATTTATGAGGGACCGGCAATCGCTAAGAAATTGAATGAAGGGCTACGGCTAATTTTATCGAGCAAGGGTTTCGTTTCACTTGACGAGGCAGTGGGCTCGCGCGCAAAAGAATTTGGCGCCGGTTAATTTCCTGGTGGCACGGCAATGGAGATGAACATGAGGATGAACAAACTAATTGTCGCACTTGATGTAGAGAACGCTGAAAAAGCGCGTGACCTGGTCCAGGCGTTGCGAGGCACCGTCGCAATGTTCAAGATTGGGATGCAATTGTTCACCGCGGCGGGACCAACCCTGGTTCGCGAAATCATCAGCTCCGGTGAGCGGATCTTCCTGGATCTCAAGTATCACGACATCCCCAACACCGTCGCCGCCGCTGGTGTTGAGGCAACGCGTCTCGGTGTTTCGATTTTCAATCTTCACGCCGCTGGCGGTAGCGAAATGTTGCGGCGCACGGCGAACAGCGTTACCGAATGCGCGGAAACCGAAGGGCTTGCTCGTCCCTCGATAATCGCTGTCACAATACTGACGAGCGCAAATGCCGCCACACTGGCGGATGTCGGCTACAGTGCGGATCCGGCGGAACTGGTTCCCCGGCTTGCCCAGTTTGCGGAAGCTAATGGAATAGATGGAGTGGTGGCATCACCGCGCGAGGTCGGTATAATCCGGGCCGCGGTGAAGAGACCTGACTTCGTCGTGGTCACGCCGGGTGTTCGGCCAGGCGGATCAGACTTATTCGACCAGAAGCGCATAACCACTCCACGCGAGGCCGTGATGGCCGGTGCTGATTATGTTGTGGTGGGCCGTCCAATTCTCGACGCGCCCGACCCGGCCCAGGCTGCGCAAAAGATCGTCGACGAAATGGAAATTAGCACGGCAATAGTGTAACGATTGCAGGAACGGAACCCTGTGGGATGCGTGTACATTGAGCGCATTAAGCTGCGCAATTTCTTCTCATCGCATTTTGAACTATGATTCAAAGGTGAACCAAAGGTTGAAACTCCCGGCTGCTTGTCTCTTATTGGTCCTCGGAGCGTTCGTTTTACCGTCTTCCGCTCAACAGACAGATGACCTGACTTCTCGACCCTTTTCTCCTGCTCCTTACCGCGTCGGTGAGCGATTAACCTACAACATCTCTTTTTCAAATTTTATTAGCGCTGCACACGTGGAGCTCTTCGTCGCTTCACACGGAACATTCTTCGGACGGGATAGCATCCAGCTAAAAGGGCACGTAGAGACTAGCGGCGTGGTCAACGCGGCGATATTTGCCGTTAACAACGACTACATAACATACGTCGATCCAGTGACAGGTTTGCCTTTTCGCAGCGAACAAACAATTCGTGAGGCTTCACGCACAACGGAAACATCCGCCGATTTTAATCAGCCTGTCGGCACGGCGGCCATTCCCTCAAAAAGCATGGGCGAAGTTCCCGGTATCTATGATTTCCTGTCAGCCATCTACCGCCTGAGAGCTTTGCCGCTCAGCAAGGGTTCCACTTACGCCCTGTCCGTCCGCAATGAGGGCCAGAACTATCAAATCGAAATTCGGATAACAGGACAGGAAGTGATCAAGACCAACGTGGGCTCATTCAATGCAATCGTTTCCCAGGTCCGCGTAAAAAACGAATCGCTCGGCAGTAGTTATGGTTTGAAAGCCTACTTCAGCGACGATCAAAGGCATGTTCCTGTTCTGGTAATCACGCGTCTTTCGGCAGGCGAGATACGAGCCGAACTTGCCGGCTCAGCATTTGTCGCGCCTCCAACCGCAACGCCTATCCCAGGTCCCACGCCCGTATCTGGAACGCCCCCAGCGAGACCGCCGGTAGCGGTTCCTAATACTCCCGTAAGCGAAGAGACTGGCCCAGGTGATTTACCTTTCAAGGTTGGCGAACAATTAAATTATCAGGTGTTTCTTCCAAACATTCCCGCGGCAGTCGCAACGGCTACTTTTCACGTGCGCGCGCGCTCGAAATATTTCGACCACGACGGCTTGTTCTTTACACTTAACGCGCAAACAACAAACGCATTGCAAAAATTATTCGTGGCCAGCGAGATGATGAGCTCTTATGTCGATCCGAAGAGCCTTCTTCCTTTCCGCACCGAATTGACTTCAAACGAAGGTCGTCGCCACTCCGTTAACAAGCTCACGATAAATCAGGACTACGGCACGGCTACCACTGACAGGGGGGAGCGGATCGAGATTCCGATTGGCACTCACGATTACCTTTCATACTTTTATGTGGTGCGGACCCTCAACCTGTCTCCGCCAAAACGCAGCGCACTATCAATTCTCGTCAACAACAAACCGAAGACGCTTTTCATAACTGCTTTGAAGCGGGAGAAAGTGCAAATCGGTTCGCAGACGATTCCCGCTATTCAGATCTCGCTCACTACCGATGATGTTCAGGGCGATAAGTTTCAACTTCGTGGCTGGATCAGCGACGATCGACGGCGCTTGCCTCTACGTCTGAGCGCGGTGACCGAACTGGGCCCGCTGCGGGCCGACCTCGCAATCATCCCCGTCACAACTCAATGACCTTATGCTCCCGGCCGATGCTCGCCCTGTTTTGAAATCGGTGAGTGGGTCAGTTTGAATACTACCGCCAGTGCGAGGGTTCCGGTTCCATGAGGTCATCAGTACCACCGGTGGGTCATGAGGTCAGTACCACCTTGCGGTAGCGGGTGGGTCAAACCACCTAAGCGTTTGGTTTAAGTCTCCTGGCGACGGTGACCCACCGGCTACTGCCTGGTGGTACTGATGACCTCATCGCACCGCATGTTGCTAATATGCGCATCGTTCCAACTCCATCAGTACCTGAAATTGAAAACTGTTTTCAATTAGTCTATACTCCGGGCAGCGTCGTCGTTCAGGCGTCGTGGCCCCGCTAACAGCGCCGGTAGTCTTTCAAAGGTTGGTTCAATGCTTAACTCGTTCATTATTGTCTTTCGCGAAGGATTCGAGTCAATTCTTCTGGTCGCTGTCATCCTTTCTTACCTTCGCAAAGCTGACCACAGATGGCTGACGTCTGCGGTTTATGTCGCACTCGCTCTGGGATTGTCTGCCAGCGCTGCGCTCGGCTACGTGCTCAGAAACGGCGTCAATGATTCGGTCCTGGAACGAGTTTTTGGTTCGACAATTGGCGCGTCCGTCAGTCAGTTTCTCGGAAACGAATCACTTCGCGAAGGCGTTCTGGGGCTAGTGGCGATGGTGATGGTGGGAAGTTTGGTGATCTACATGTGGCGAACAGGTCCGAAGGTTCAGCAAAAAATCCGGAGCCGTCTCGGAACTGTGGCGTCTCGAAGTTCTCGAATTGCCGCCGTCGCCGGAGTATTTGTTTTCACGTTTCTGATGATTACGCGGGAAGGTATGGAAACGGCCCTCATGCTGTTGCAGGTGCACGGATCGGAAATGGTCAGCGGGGCATTGCTGGGCCTGCTCGCGGCCATAGGATTTGCCTGGACCTGGGCTAAGTTTGGACATCTGATCAACGTAAAAAGATTCTTCCAGGTCACCGGCATATTTCTACTGCTCTTCATGCTTCAGGTCGGGGTCTATTCTTTCCATGAGTTTTCTGAGGCGGGCCTACTGCCAAACAGCGACGCGTTGCACGCGGCGACAGAAAAATTCTCGCCGGATGGTTTATATGGCAAGTGGTTTTCGCTCGTGATGATTTCAGTGTGCGCCTTTTGGTTGTTGTTGGGTTGGCTGAAGGATCGCGTGAAACTAACTCGCCAGAACAGCGTTAACCTTGGAGAAACCTAAAAGTACAAAGCGCGTGAGCGTATCAAAAGGGCGAGCCAGTGATGGCCCGCCCTTTTAGTTTGCAGCTTACGG
>JBKOZZ010000138.1:0-4493 GCA_046726155.1 Acidobacteriota bacterium | reverse complement strand
CCGGTGCCGTCATTTTCGCGGCCGGTGTACTGTGATGTATTCCCGTTTGAGCTTCCACTAGTTGTGGTCTTGCCAAAAGGCTCGTAGGTGTATTGGGTCTGCACGGTGCCGGTGGAATCGGCCAACGCGAGCGTGCCCCCGCAGTCGGTGACGCGCGCGGGTTCATTGGGATCGCTTTTCGGTTCCAGAGCGATGGAAGCTACGAGTATATCTATCTCAGACCCACCAACGGCCGAGCCGACGATCAAATCAGGCGGAATCACTCCACCCAATACGGTTCGTACCCGGATTTTCGCTTCGACCGATCGCGGCAGGAGGCTCCTGGAAAGTATGAGTCGTACGTTGATTTGCAGCCCGGTGTCTGGACCAAGTACAAGATCGAGGTGGAAGGCCGCAAAGCGCAGCTCTACGTGAATGGGGCAGAGCAACCCTGCCACATCGTCGACGATCTGAAGCTGGAACCGCGGGAGGGAGGAGTCGCATTGTGGGTCGGACCTGGCACCGAGGGCTACTTTTCCAATCTGAAGATTAGGCCCAAGTAATTTATGGAGTCGTGGAGGTCGGAAGCACGATTCGAATCCCGGCATGTACGCGTCGCGGCAACCGCTTCCGGATTCCGGAAAACGGTCATAAAAAATCTTTCGATTGCACAAGAATGCGAGTCTTAAACTAACATTCGCTTGCACCAATAACGTCTGAGGCTAAGGTGTTCCTCACTTCGTGCGAGTGCAGCAGGTGTCAGGTCAAATACGCTTCAATTCGCTGCGGCCGTGTTCCTCACAGCGGCTCATGCTTTCAGTGTATTTTCGAACTCACTCAACCGCCCTTGATCCGCTTTATGAGATTGTTGTTGTAACCATCCGAAGAATCCACCAACCAGGATTTCAAACTTCACATCCAATCCAGTATTCTCGGAAGTATGGTTGAGCGTTCGTCAGTCGAAAGTCGGTCCTGCCTTTTTCCTTCACTAAACGCAATTAGGGTGAGCCCATGGTTGGAAGCAACTCTGCTAGCCGGAACGCTCCTCGGGTTCCTTGTTGTGTCCTTGTTGCTGCTGACCCAAAAAGGGCTATTCATCGACGACTCGATGCACATGCCGGCGGGCTATTCATATCTTTTAACTCGCGATTACCGCTTGAATCAGGAACATCCGCCACTCATCAAGTTGCTCAGCGGTTTGGGCCTCTGGAAACTGCATCCCGATTTTCCTTTCGCCTCGCCAGGCTGGCAGCAGGCAGCTATACCGGAGGACCCGGAAGATGGAATGGTGCGGATCGAGGAAGCGTTCTTCGACATCAACGCTAAGCAATTCGACCAAATCGCGTTCTACGGAAGGTTACCGGTAATCATCGTCCCACTCGTGTTGTTATGTGCGGTATGGTGGTTTACTCGCCAGCTATTTGGGCCAACACCTGCACTTATTGCTACGGTTCTTCTCGCAACAGAGCCGAACATCATCGGCAACTCGATTGTTGTTCAGGATGATATTGCCGCCGCACTGGCGCTACTTCTCTTTGTTATGGCACTGCGAAAATTTTTAGTTGGTGCCAGACCAAGGGACGCACTTGTGCTCGGCGGAGCGCTCGGTCTTGCGCTCGTCACCAAGTATTCTCTGTTAGTTCTCCTCCCTTTGTCCTTTCTGATATTGGTGGTTCATGCTGCGAGGCAAGTAATCCGGCAGCGCTCCTCGCTCACGTCGGTTGTGCTGTCTTCATGCCTTGTATTCCTCGTGGCCTATTTCATCCTGATCGGTTTGTATGCCTTTCACGTCGACGGAATTGACCGTGATGAGAGTTCTGTAATTGCGAGTTGGTTTTATCTATCCGGAAACAGTGCTGAAATGTTCCAAAACTTTTTGATGTGGCTTCCTCCGCTGCTTCCCCGATATTTCGTGCACGGCATTGAGTTGGTGGTCCATGACAGTCGCGAAGGCAGGAGGGCATTTTTACTCGGCCAGGTTTCGGATAAAGGTTGGTGGTACTATTTCCCGATCGCTTTCGCGCTCAAAACGACGATCCCTTTTCTCCTCACTTCCGTTTGTGGAATCGTCTGTTCCTTAGTCAACGTGGCTTTCCGCAAGCGTTACGTTCTACTTTATGTGCTACTCCCACCAGTTCTCTATTTGGTCCTCTGCATGACCTCACATCTGAACATAGGTGTGCGTCATCTCTTGCCGCTGTTCCCATTTGTCGCGATAGCTGGAGCCGGATTCCTTTCCGCAGTTATTGAGTTTGCACTCAGGCGCGGAACAAAGCACAAACTACAAAGTACAAAGATGGCATCTATGAGAGCGGCGATTGTCGTGCTCGTTCTTTCACCTAACCTGCTTATCGGAATCTTTACTTACCCAAATTATCTAACCTATTTCAGCCTGCTCGCAGGGGGCACGGAACAAGGCTGGAAGATGCTCTCTGATTCAAACGTGGAGACAGGTCAGGAGGTAAAGACGCTGGCCACGTATCTAAAGGATCGCGGAGAGAACCGCGTCGCAGGGATAATGGTTGGTGGAGAGTTCTTGAGGTTTTATGGAATTCAGGTGGATGATTTCCCGGGATGGTATACCGACGAAGATGAGGCTGAGGATGACAGTGCTGAAGCCGACCCAGATGCTGACGATAGTAATGTCGCCCGGGACACAATTCCCGATACCGATCAACCGGTGAATACAACCACGGGCTCTACAGATGCCAATTCAAAGTACGTAGCGATCGGTGCGTGGTACCTGTCTGAGATCGATCTCTCGGATAAGCAAAAACAGATCATAGACACTTATAGAAATCAGCAGCCCGAAGCGATGGTAGGTAATTCCATCTTCATTTTCCGGCGCCGTTAGCCCAAAGCAAGCTGGCGAGGACGCGCTGATAGAAGGTCTCACGCGTAATAGAAACAATCCGCAGATGGCAAAGTTGTTGGTCTACCGAGTGGAGACGGTTGACACCGCGGTCTGTGAGATCTGGGCGATCAGTGCTTGCGTATAGCGCAACAGCAATTGTTGGAAGCGGCCACCGCGCGCGAACTCATCTTGAAGTACCTTGGCCTTGAGAGGCGGGGCAGCACTCATGCACGGCTTGCAAGCTCATAATTCCGTTAAGAAGGAATGGAAATCCCGGCCAGACTTTCGTTTCTCTAATTTCGTTCCTCTACCGATAGAAGCTTTATGCTAAGTTCTCAAGCACGACGCGGCCTTGCACCTCCCCGCGCCTCAACCGCTCGAATATCGAATTAATCTCCTCGAGTGGCTGAGTTTCGATATCGGCTTTCACTTTGCCTTCCGCGGCAAACTGCAACGCCTCCATCATGTCTTTGCGTGTGCCGACGATCGAGCCACGGATAGTAAGCCGCTTCAACACCACGTCGAAGATCGATACCGGGAAATCTCCGGGTGGCAATCCGTTCAGCACGCAGTTACCCCCGCGCCGCAGCATGTTTACCCCTTGCCGAAAGGCAACCGGCGAGACAGCTGTGATCAGTGCGCCGTGGCTCCCGCCGATGCTCTCCTGAATCGTGCTGACGGGATCATCCTTCTGGGCGTTAACTGTTATGTCCGCTCCGAGTTTGCGCGCCAGCGCCAGTTTCTGGTCATGGACATCCACCGCAGCAACGTGCAACCCCATTGCCTTAGCATACTGCACAGCAAGATGTCCCAAGCCGCCGATACCTGAGATAACCACCCACTCCCCCGGCTTGGTGTCAGTTTCTTTCAGTCCCTTGTAGGTCGTTAGCCCAGCACAGAGGATTGGCGCCGCCTGCAGGAAGTCAAGACTGTCGGGTAGGTGTGCAACGTAAGCCGCGGGGGCCAGCACGTACTGGGCGAAACCACCGTTCACCGAATAGCCGGTGTTCTGCTGCGAGGGGCAGAGCGTTTCCCAACCAGTCAAGCAGTACTCGCACTCGCCACACGCGCTGTGCAGCCACGGAACTCCCGCTCTATCGCCCTCTCGAACCGAGGTGATGCCGCTGCCGACGGCATCAACGTACCCAACTCCCTCGTGCCCCGGAATGAATGGCAGCATTGGCTTAACCGGCCAATCACCATCGGCCGCATGAAGATCAGTGTGGCAGACACCGCTCGCCTCCACGCGGATGCGCACCTGCCCCGCTGCCGGCGTGGGCACAGGAACCTCATCAATCGTTAGCGGCTCACCAAATCTGTGAACTACCGCTGCTTTCATTTTTTCTGGCATGACCTCTATTCCTTCCTTGCATAGATTCGATTCTCGGAAAATAACGAAGCGCAACTCATGTTCCGTTAAAGACACGCCTCCGATTTGGGCCGCAATTACGCTCGCAACATTGAGAAACTCCGACGCCTAGGCGGTCTCTGTGTGTGCCTTGGCGCAATCTTTTGGTAACTTTACACAGCGATTGCTGGAGTGCGACTCCGGATATGGATTTAGCCTGGGCGAGTCTGGTGTACAAATTCTGGAGCGCATAATCCATCCGATTTCCCTATGCTGATCCTGTTGCGAAGACTGATTGGTTTTCGCCTGGCC
>JBKOZZ010000137.1:0-7354 GCA_046726155.1 Acidobacteriota bacterium | reverse complement strand
GTCGCGACGATCGTTAACAGGGCGGGCAAGCCGACCGTACCCAGCTTCACAAATGTAACCGGGTCGGACGCGACCAATCCCGCGTTCTTCAGACCGATGAACGTTAGAAAAATACCAATGCCCGCGGCCGTGCCTAGTCTCAGTTCAGTTGGAATCGCTCTGGCAATAGTTTCGCGAATCGGAGTGATCGAAATGACGAGGAACAATACGCCGGCCCAGAAGATGATGCCCAGTGCGACTTGCCACCAAACTTTCTGCGTCAGGATTATGGTGAACGTGAAAAACGCATTGATGCCCATGCCGGGCGCGACCGCGAACGGCAACTTCGCATAGAGGCCCATGAAGAGTGTCATCGTAAAACAGATGAGGACTGTCGCGGTAAGCACACCGCTGAATGCCATTCCGGTTCCCGGTGTTGAGAGGATCGCCGGATTCACTACGACGATGTAAGCCATCGTGAAAAACGTGGTGATGCCGGCAATTGCTTCCGTGCGAATATTGGGCTTTGCTATTTGAGGGGAGTTCATTAGAAAGGTTGGAAATGGAATGAGCCGAGCCGCTGCAGTCTAAGCCAGCCAAAAGTAGGGGGCAATACCAAATTCCATTGTTCAAGGGAAAGAAGTTGCTCACTCCTGACCTGTAATTGTTGTAGAATCCAGCGGAAATCTGGTGAGGAAACCCGAACATCCCTCCCGCCGGCAGGCAGGCCGCACGATAGAACTCTCAAGCTGGCCCAAATGACAGCTGCATCTGCCCACGTCCTGGCCGCTACGAAATCCGCTTCCTACTCGATGAGCGCGGGAAGGGGCATGTTCATAACTTCAAAGGAGTGAAACGATGGACCTGAAGAGTGGTTTAAGAAGTAGAAGTCTGGGAATGCTCTTGTTGGGATTGTGGCTTATCCTTACCGGCCTATTGCCACTGATAGACGTGAGAATTTCGACGACCATGTCCACCGCGTTGGCATTACTCGCGATTGTCGCCGGAATCTTAATTTTGCTTGGTCGCTAGGCAATCTACCTGCCGACGATCATGTCGTAATCACGATAATGACAATCGCTTCCGGCACGCGACTCGGCCGCTACGAAATCCGCTCGAAGCTTGGCGAGGGCGGCATGGGTGAAGTGTATCTTGCGCTTGATACCGAGCTGGATCGCACGGTTGCCATCAAGATTTTGCCTGAAGCTTTAGCCTCGAACCAACAGCGATTGCAGTTAAATAATTTCAAAACGCTTTTTATCTCTGGATACGACCTGTCACCCGACGGCAAACAGATCGCCTGCTCCCGCGGCACGCATTCCACCGACGTAGTGTTGATTAAAGATTTCAGGTAAAGACGCGGTGAAATGTAGGGCCAGGTGCTGCGCGCACACTTGGTTTCATACTAGTCCATGACGGCAACCGTTGTACCAGGCACACATTTAGGTCGCTATGAAGTCCGCTCGAAGCTAGGTGAAGGCGGAATGGGCGAGGTGTATCGCGCGCGTGATGAAAGGCTTAACCGCGATGTGGCGATCAAGGTCTTGCCTGCCGCCCTGTCAGAGGATGCCGATCGCCTACGGCGGTTTGAGCAGGAAGCCCAGGCCGCCGGCGCGTTGAATCATCCAAACATTCTTGCCGTCTATGACGTTGGCGCCCACGACAGTCGTCCCTACATTGTGTCTGAATTGCTTGAAGGTCAGTCGCTGAAGGAACGACTTGACGATGCACCGATCGCCCAGCGGAAGGCTATTGATTATGCGCTGCAAGCGGCACAGGGTCTGGCCGCCGCGCACGAAAAAGGGATTGTCCATCGCGACCTCAAACCCGACAACCTGTTCGTTACCCACGATGACCGCGTCAAGATTCTCGATTTCGGCATTGCGAAGCTGACCGCGCCCAACGAGGAAGGGCTATCGCAAACCGAAATCGCCACCCGCAAAGTTCACACCGATCCCGGCACGGTGATCGGCACCGTTGGCTACATGTCGCCCGAGCAGGTGCGTGGCAAGCACGTAGATCATCGTTCGGATATCTTTTCGCTGGGCGCTGTCCTCTATGAAATGCTTTCCGGCCAACGCGCTTTTCACGGGGATTCGGCGGTAGAGACGCTCAACGCAATTCTGAAAGAAGAGCCCACGGACCTTACCACGGCAAATCGTAACGTGCCGCCGGCTGTCGAGCGTGTTGTCTGGCATTGTTTGGAAAAAAGTCGCGAGCGCCGTTTTCAATCGGCGAGCGACGTAGCTTTCGCGCTGGAAGCCCTCTCGGGATTTACCACCCAATCCAGTCAGGAAACTCTGGTCAGCGCCGGCTCCAGCGCTCGAAGTGGGATAGTTACCCGCGAGCGACTAGTTTGGTTGGCAATCTGCGCGGTCTTACTTGTCACAGCGGCTGCACTTTTTTTCGCCTATTCTCGCAAGCAGACGACAAGCGGCCGTTCTGTTCTCCTCGCGCTGGCAACTCCAGAGAAAGCCAGCTCGGCCGCGCGAGTAACGGTCTCTCCGGACGGACAACGCGTAGTGTTTTTGGCAAATACTGACGGCAAGCGAATGCTTTGGGTGCGGCCGCTGGATTCGCTCAGCGCGCAGCCGCTCGCGGGCACTGAAGGAGCCGCGTCTCCGTTTTGGTCACCGGACAGTCACTTCATTGGGTACTTCGCTAACCGGAAACTGCTTAAGGTTGATGCTTCCGGCGGCCGGCCACAGACGCTCTGCGACGCGGCTGAAGACCGAGGTGGAGCGTGGAGCCCAGGTGGCACAATTCTTTTTTCCGGCCTCGAAGGTCTATACCGCGTGCCGGCCCAGGGCGGCGCTCCTACGCTGGCGACGAAAATTGATCCAAAAGAGGAAGGCCATCGCTGGCCCTACTTCCTGCCGGACGGTCAACATTTCGTTTTCCTCGCTGACGCGGCAACGGCGGAAGATCACCATATCCGCCTCGGCTCACTCGATTCGCTGGATAGTCAAATTCTTTTCGGCGCCATCTCGCGAGTTGCGTACGCTCCTCCAGGGTATTTGCTTTATGTCAGTCAGGGCGCACTGGTTGCGCGGCCTTTCGACGCGAACGCGCGAACGTTGACAGGCGAGCCCAAGACTATCGCCGAGCATGTTGCCGAAGTTGGTGGAAATCATGAGTTCGATTTCTCAGTCTCGGAAGATGGCGTGCTGGCCTACCAGTCGGGCAATCCGAACTCGCAACTGATCTGGTTCGATCGTGAGGGCAAGAAACTAAATGCAGTCGGGGAACGAGCGAACTATGCAAATATTGAGCTCTCGCCAGATGGACGGCGTGCTGCGGTCGAGCTGCTGGATGCAGATGGGCGGTCTTCTGATGTGTGGGTTCTTGATCTGGAACGTGACAACTTTTCGCGGCTGACGTTTGAGCCCACGGGCGATGGCTCTCCAATTTGGTCTCCAGACGGAACGCAGATCGTGTTTGCCTCGAACCGCGCCGGCAACGGCCAGGTTAATGTCTATTTGAAGTCGTCCCGCGGCGCGGGCGAAGATCAGTTGCTGCTCAAGTCTGATAGCGAAAAGTATCCCACCAGTTGGTCGCGAGACGGACAAAACATTTTTTTTGAAAACTGGGCGCCGAAAGCAAAGGGGGCAATTTGGGTACTGCCCCTCTCAGGTGACCGTCAGCCCAAACCGCTTTTGCAGACAAGCGCCTTCGATCAATTTCAAGGACAGATCTCACCGGATGGACACTTCCTCGCATATACATCGGACGAATCGGGCCGGCCGGAAGTTTACGTCCAGCCGTTTCCCACTTCCGGCGAGAAATGGCAAATCTCGTCGAGCGGAGGCGGGCTGCCACTCTGGCGTGGTGATGGGAAGGAACTTTTCTTCTTAACTGAGGGGGGCAGGCTCATGTCCGCGGAAATCAAAGCAGGGAGCAAGTTTGAAACTGGCGTTCCCCGACAACTTTTCCAGGCGAACATCAAGTACCACGGCCCGGACTGGACCTATGCCGCAACCGCGGACGGTCAACGCTTTCTCGTAAACACATTGGTGGAAAACAACGGTTCGGCGTCGTTGACGGTCATTCTCAATTGGATTGCGAGTCTAAAGTAAAACTATGACACTCGCCGCCGGCACAAAGCTCGGTCGCTACGAAATCCGCTCGAAGATCGGCGAGGGCGGCATGGGCGAAGTTTACCTGGCGGAAGATACGCAGCTCCATCGTAAGGTCGCTTTGAAGACTCTTCCTCCCGAAGTTACTTCGAAACGGGATCGAATGCGCCGCTTCAATCAAGAGGCGACGGCGGCAGCGGCGCTTAATCACCCCAACATCGCGCACATCTATGAAATCGGCGAAGCAAACGGCGTGAACTTCATCGCGATGGAGTTCATCGATGGCCAGACACTACGCGAACTAGTTCACGGCGGACCAACTGATCTGACGAAGTTGCTTCGTTATCTGCAGCATGCAGCGGAAGGTCTGGCGAAAGCCCACGCGGCCGGAATAGTGCATCGTGATCTCAAGCCTGACAACATCATGATCACGCGCGATGGTCACGCAAAGATTCTTGATTTCGGGCTTGCGAAGTTGATCGAGCCGGAGCAATCCTCACAAACCAGCAGCGAGGCCGCCAGCGATCTCGCCACCGCAATTCTTCAACAGCACTCAACTCCTGGTGCGATCATAGGAACTGTCGGATACATGTCTCCAGAGCAAGCCCAGGGCAAAACCACAGAGATAGATCACCGCTCAGACATCTTCTCTTTCGGCTGCATCCTCTTCGAAGCAGTGACGAGCCGGAAGGCCTTCGCGGGTAAAGACGCGATTGATACTCTCAACAAGATTATTCGCGAGTCGGTCCCTTCGATCAGCGATTTGCGTCCCGATGCGCCTAATCACCTGCAAAGGATTGTACGTCGATGTCTCGCGAAAGATCGCGAAGACCGTTACCAAACGATCAAGGATGTAGCTATCGAGCTTAAAGAATTGCGGCGCGAGCTAACCGGCAATGCCGGGCTTGATACAACCGTGCCGCCGAGCGCTAGCGGCCCAACCGTTGCCTCAGCCGGCAGCGCTGGACCAGCCTTATCAAGCACAACTCAGTCAGCACCATCGAGTGCTGAATACATAGTCTCCGGGATCAAACAGCACAAACTCGCGGCTGCAACTGCCCTCATCGTATTCGCTATTGGAGTCGTCGGTCTGGGCGCCTATTTACACGCGCGAAACAGCGAAGTCGCAATTGACTCAATCGCCGTTCTTCCTTTCCAGAATAGAAGCACAGAACCGGACACGGAATATCTTTCCGATGGATTGGCTGAGTCGCTCATCTATCGCCTTTCGCAGTTACCCAACTTGAAAGTCAGTCCCACCAGTTCAGTCTTTCACTACAAGGGCAAGGAGATAGACCCTGTAAAAGTCGGCCAGGAACTGGGCGTGAATGCCGTGCTGGTTGGAAGGATAGTGCAGCGTGGCGACAGTCTGACTGTCAGCGCGGAGCTGGTGGATGTTCGCTACAACAAATTGCTATGGGGCGAGCAGTACGAGCGCAAGATGTCGGAATTGCTGGCAACCCAGCGCGAGATTGCGCGAGAGATTGTCGACAAACTCAAACTAAAAGTCTCAGGTAAGGAGATAGGACTCGCCAAGCATTACACCGAGAGCAACGAAGCTTATCAGCTCTATTTGATGGGAAGGTTTTACTGGAACAAGCGAAGTCCGGAGGCGATGCACAAGGCCATCGAGTATTTTCAGCAGGCGATTGAACGAGATCCTAACTTCGCGCTGGCTTACAGCGGTCTGGCCGACACTTACAATCTTCTGGGCGGACCGGAGGCAGGAGGAGACATGCCGCCCAATGAGGTACTGCCGAAAGCGAAGGCCGCTGCCCTCAAGGCCCTGGAAATCGATGAGACACTTGCCGAACCTCACGTTTCGCTGGCTCATGTTAAGTGTTTTTACGACCGAGATCTTGCGGGTGCCGAGCGCGAATACAAGAGAGCGATCGAGCTCAATCCCAACTATTCGGTGGCCCATCACTGGTATGCAATTTACTTGACTATAGTCGGGCGACAACGTGAGGCATTGGCCGAGGTAAGACGAGCTCAGGACCTCGACCCGCTCTCGCTCTCCATAAACGCATGGCTCGGCCGGATTCTGGCGCTCGCGGGTCAGCCTGATCAGGCCGTCGAGCAGCTGCGCAAGACGATCGAGTTGGACCCGAACTTTATCCTTGCGCATCTGCGGCTCGGCCAGCTTTACGAAGAAAAAGGGATGTATGACGAAGCCACCTCAGAGTTTATGCAAGTGCTCAAGCTGTCGGCCGGCAAGCCGCTGGCAGTATCCGCGCTTGCACATGCATACGCATTGGCGGGGAAGCGAGAGGAAGCGCTAAAGAATCTCGATGAGCTGCTGCAAATGTCGAAGCGTGGTTACGTGTCGCCGACTTCAATCGCAATCATATATGCTGCTCTCGATGACAACGACAAGACCTTCGCGTGGCTTGACGAGGCAGACAAAGCGCACGACCTCCAGGTAATGCGAGTCAACACGGATCCAAGATTCGCAAGCCTCCGCTCCGATCCGCGTTTTGCGGAGCTCGTACAACGTCTCAGACTGTCGTAAGAAATCGATGGCATTGCTCCCAGGCACAAAACTCGGCCGCTATGAAATCCGCTCTCAGCTTGGCGAGGGCGGAATGGGCGAGGTCTATGCTGCTCGCGACGAAAAGATCAACCGCGAAGTAGCGATCAAAGTTTTACCCGCCGCGTTTTCTGCAGACGCCGAACGCCTGCGACGGTTCGAGCAGGAAGCTCAGGCCGCCGGCGCTCTTAACCATCCCAACATTCTCGTCGTCTACGACGTAGGCACGCACGACGGCGCGCCTTATGTTGTTTCAGAACTTCTCGAAGGGCAGACGCTACGTGAGCGCATTGGCGGAACGGCTCTACCGCAGCGAAAAGCGATCGACTATGCATTGCAGATTGCGCATGGCCTGGCCGCGGCCCATGAGAAAGGAATCATTCACCGCGATCTGAAGCCCGAGAATCTCTTCATCACCAGGGATGGTCGCGTAAAAATTCTTGATTTCGGTCTAGCCAAACTGACCGGCTCTGGTGATGGAACACAATCACAGACGGAAGTACCGACGAGACGTGCCGATACGGACCCGGGCATTGTCGTGGGAACGATCGGTTACATGTCGCCGGAGCAGTTGCGCGGACGTCCGGCCGATCATCGTTCCGATGTCTTTTCCTTTGGCGCAATTCTTTACGAAATGCTCTCGGGCAAGCGCGCGTTCCGGGGCGAGTCAACCGCCGACACGATGAGTGCGATCCTACGCGAAGACCCACCTGATCTCTCCGAGACAAATAAAACGATCAATCCAGCGTTGGAGCGCGTCGTCAATCAC
>JBKOZZ010000136.1:0-12127 GCA_046726155.1 Acidobacteriota bacterium | reverse complement strand
GTTTACAGCCCCGAAACCGGAGATTTTGAAGAAGCTGATTATGACGACAGCGTACAGCAACAGCAATAAAGCAGAAGGAATCCAAACTGTACCACTACCCACCAGGCGCCTTTCTTGACAGAAGGTTCGCCGACAGCTAGTCTTACAGTTTTCTTTTTTACGGGAGAATTCCAGCTATGTCTAAGCGAACTTTTCAACCTAATAATCGGCGCCGAGCTAAAACACACGGGTTCAGAGCAAGAATGGCATCAAAGGCGGGCCGACTTGTTCTTAAGCGACGGCGCTCAAAGGGACGCCGACGTCTAACCCCTTCCCACTACTAAATGTGTTGTAGCTCATGACGGCCTATCTGCGAGGAAGCAACGATTTCCAGAAGGTTTATCGGATGGGCAAGCGTTACGACGGCGTATTGATGACAGCTTTTGTCTTGCCGAATAACTTGTCCCACAACAGATTTGGCGTCACAGCTTCCCGGAGAGCGTTGGGCAATGCTGTTCAAAGGAATCGGGCCAAGCGATTGCTCAAAGAGACGTTTCGGCTAAAACGCTCATCGTTATCTGGGTTGTTGCAAAAATATGATTGGGTAGTTAACGCGAAACGACGGCTTCCCTCGTTCAAAGTATCTGCGGCGCTGGACGAATTTGAAAACCTGGTCTCAAGAGTGTCCAAAGAAGAGAGTAAAGGAAGATAGTCAGGCCAGACGTCTGGGTAATACGTACGTGAAGTCGTTACTAATAGCATTTCTTCGATTTTATAAACTCGTCATTTCGCCCTTTCTTCCACCTTCTTGCAGATTCTATCCAACGTGTTCGCAGTATGCCACGGAGGCAATCAGCCGGTACGGTACGCTTCGCGGGAGCGCGTTGGCGATTCGCAGAGTGCTGCGCTGCCACCCGTTCAACCCCGGTGGCTACGATCCAGTTAAGTAGCACACGGACAAAAGGTTTGGCCGCACAACTTGTTCGTGGCCGCTAAGCTAAATGCAACAAAAAAGATTAATACTCGCACTTTTGATCTCCACGGCAATACTGCTTCTGTGGGGCTATCTTGTTCCACCACCGCAACAGCCAAAACCCCCGCAAACTCCAACTACTACAGCAACTCCGCAACCGACGCCTAACCCGAGCAACACGCCAAGCCCGGGCCAATCTCCGCTGCCTGCTAGTTCGCCGATTGAGTCGGCCAACGCAGCGCCGCATCGTGTTGTTTTGATCAAGACTCCGCTTTACGAAGCGAAGTTTGATAGCCGGGGCGCCGAGGCAATCAGTTGGATAATAAAGAAGAACAAAGACAGCCAGCAGGAGATCTATTCAGTAGGAGGAGACAAGAAAACACGAGTTCCTCTCGAATTGGTCTCGCAGGAGGGGTTAAAAAGGCAACCGCGCGAGGCGCCGCTTCAGTTGGCCACCGGTGATGCGGCGGTGGACAATTTTTTATCTTCAAACGACTATTCGATAGATGGCATTGAGGCTGGAACATCTGATTCGGAATTAACGCTGGGAGCGGGCGAGAAGAAACGAATAACGTTTCTCCTCAATGATAGGAATACAGGATTAGATGTCGCAAAAACGTTGGTTCTGGATGGGGATAGCTACATCGCTGACCTGGAGATAACCATCAAGCGCGGCGATAAGATTGTACCGCAGGCAAAAATTAGAGTTGGACCAAGCATCGGCGACCAGGGCGTAAAGCATTACAGCTTCTACTCAGTCGCACCGGAGGCAGTAGCTGCTGTAGGCGATAAAATTGAGCGTCATCCGGCGCAAGCAATCAATGAAAACAAGAATAGTCCAGACCGCCTGTCAATTCCCGGACCCGTCGACTGGGCGGGTGTTGGTGATACCTATTTTTCGATGGTGAGCGTGCCGGGGAAAAAACTGGAAGGGCTTGAGCTTCAAACTACACAGTATGACTACTCCGGTAATGGAAAGCCCGAAAAGCGATATCTAATAACAGCCTGGGTACCGATTCCCACGGATGGTACGCGCTCCGCCGTTTATACTGGTCCGAAGGACCATTACCTGCTCACAGACGCCAGCGGTAAACTGCGGGCAGCCTCAGGACGAGACACGATCGATCTCGAAGGCCTCATCGACTACGGCTGGTTTAGCTGGATGTCGAGACCTCTTGCCGTGCCTATTCTCAGCTCGATCAAATGGCTACAAAAGCTGACTAGTAGTTATGGCGTAGCAATTATCTTATTCACCATAGTTATCTATTCGCTGTTCTTCCCATTGAAGTGGCGCTCTTCAAAATCGATGAAGAAGGCGCAAAAACTTGCGCCTCGCATGAAGGAGCTGCAAGAGAAGATCAAGGGGATGAAACAAAACGATCCGCGCCTGAAGGAATTGCAGGTCGAGCAGTTGCGTTTGATGAAGGAAGGCAACCCCCTTGGCGGTTGCCTCCCGCTGCTGATTCAGATGCCCTTTCTTTTCGCTCTTTACAGGGCCATCACTATTTCGCTTGATTTTCGCCAGGCTAGTTTCTTATGGCTCCCCGATCTGTCAGCACCCGAACCTTACTTCATACACGTTCTACCGATCTTGATGGCTGCCACTATGATCGTCTTGCAATTGATCACGCCGGCGCCCTCGGCGGATCCGTTGCAGCGAAAAATGATGGCTGTCGGAATGCCCTTGTTCATGCTGTACGTTCTTTGGACTGCTCCGTCGGGCCTGCTACTCTATTGGTTGGTTGGAAACATTGTGGGGTTTGCGCAGCAGTTTCTCATTAACAAATTGACCAAAACCGAAGGTGATGAAGAGCCTCCTACGGAGCAGCGTGGGAAGCAATCTCCGAAGAAAGGGAGCGGAACCGGCAAGCTGGCTCCGGCCTGATAGAGGCTTGACCCGGCGTTCTTCACAAACCATGCAGGATACTTGTACCAAAGCTGGCAGTTTCCTCGAGTCGTTGTTTCAAGGCACAGGACTCAACATCACAGTTGCTATTACGGAAAAGCCGACCGAGTGTTTACTGGACTTGAGTGGACCTGACGCGGAGTTGCTGCAGCTTGAGGGCGGAGAACTTCTGCAGGCGGTGCAACACCTTATAAATCAAGCATTTGGAAGAACGCTTCCCGAAGGCCAGCGACTGGTCTGCGATGTCGAAGGTTTTCGCGCCACGCGCGAAGCAGAATTACGCGCGATGGCCAATCTGGCGGCTGAGCGTGTCCGTACCACGGGAGCGCCTTTTGTTTTTGGTGAAATGACTTCCAACGAGCGGCGAATTATCCATCTCACTCTCGCCCAATGTGAAGACCTCTATACGGAGTCAGTTGGTGACGGATCCGCGCGCAAGCTTCGAGTGGCGCTAAAATCGTCAAAGTAAAACCCAAGATGGTCCGCCGGCCAGACTGCCGTTTCAACCGCGATGGATACCATAGTTGCAGTCGCAACCCCTCCCGGCCGCAGTGCGATTGGTGTGATTCGACTGAGTGGACCACAATCGCTGAGTATCATTCGCGCTCTTGTACGCGATGACAAATTCACACCTGACCCAAACCACATTCTCCTAAAAAAAATTGTTAGAGACTCGGGCGAGCCTCTTGACTACGCACTCGTCAGTTACTTCGAGGGCCCAAACTCGTTTACCGGTGAAGACATGGTTGAGATCAGTTGCCATGGCTCGCCGGTAATTCTCCGTCAGCTCCTGGATCTAATTCAGAGTTTGGACGCGCGTCTTGCCGGTCCAGGAGAGTTCACTCTCCGGGCCTGCCGGAATGGCAAGATGAATCTTAGTCAAGCCGAAGCGATCCGCGATTTGATCAACGCGCAAACAGATGCCGCGGCCGTCCAGGCCGCTCGACAGTTAAGAGGAGAACTTTCGATTGCGCTTCAACCAGCCAAAGATAAATTGATCAAGATAATAGTGAGACTAGAGTCGGCACTTGAGTTTGTTGAAGATGATCTTCCTGCTGTTCACGTAAAGGAAATGACGAGGGAACTCGCGGAAGTTCGCCGGACCATAGATGAATTGGCCGCCACCTACTCAAGTGGCCACCTCTTGCGCGAAGGATTGAAGGTTACAATCATAGGACGACCCAATGTCGGTAAGTCTAGTGTATTCAATAGATTACTGCGTCTGGAGAGGGCGATTGTCACGGAGATACCAGGCACTACGCGAGACAGCATCACAGAGTCTGTAAGTGTCGGAGGCATTCCGATATTCTTAACCGATACGGCAGGCATTCGGCGGGCGGTTGACAAGATTGAAGAGATCGGAATCGAGCGGAGTCAGCGCGCGATGGCTGATGCCGATCTACTAGTCGTAGTGATGGACGGATCGACGGGGCTATTACCAGAGGATCTGATAGTGTTGTCGCAGGCGGCAAAGAGAAGACATTTGATAGCGGTTAACAAGAGCGATCTGCCGCAGGCCTCTTGCATCGAGAATCATATTAGCGATCTCTCGCCTGTGGTCCATCTGTCGGCGTTAACTGGAGAAGGGTTTGAGAATCTCACCACTGCTATACTTGCACCATTTGCCACTGTCGATACAGAGGGTGTTGGACTCCTGGTTACAGATAGCCGACACTATGATCTGTTACGCCGCACAGAGAGTTCGCTGGAGCGGTCATTGGCGGATCTAACAGACGGGGCTAGTGAAGAGCTCGTGCTGGTTGGACTCCACAATGCTCTCCGATTCCTGGGCGAGATTACGGGCGAGACAACAACTGAGGATATTCTCTCCGAGATATTTAGCACTTTCTGCATAGGTAAATGACGATGGTTTGCGATGAAGTTTTTGATGTGATCGTTATTGGCGGGGGGCATGCGGGCTGCGAAGCTGCATCCGCGGCTGCGAGGCTAGGTGCGCTGACCGCATTAGTGACATTGAGCCTGGATCTGATCGGACAGATGTCTTGTAATCCGGCGATCGGCGGAATAGCCAAAGGACACTTGGTGCGCGAGATTGATGCGCTGGGCGGAATCATGGGTCGCGTTGCAGACAGAACTGGTATTCAGTTTCGCTTGTTGAACCGTTCAAGAGGGCCCGCAGTGCAATCGCCGCGGGCTCAAGCTGATCGCGCTCTTTATCGAACCGAGATGCGAAGCACGCTAGAGAACACTCCGAATCTTCACTTACGACAAGGAATGGTTGTTGATTTGTTGGTGGAGAAAGCGAAAGTGGTGGGCGTGGTAATGCAGGACGGTCGGCGAATGGGATCAGCAGCAGTTGTTATTGCCGCTGGAACCTTCTTAAACGGCTTGGTTCATACGGGTCGCCGAACCTATACGGCCGGCCGGGCAGGTGAACCAGCTTCAATTGAATTGGCCGAGGCGTTGAAGCGTTTGGGTTTTCCGGTCGGCAGACTCAAAACAGGAACGCCGCCACGACTGGACGGTAGAAGCATTGATTGGGACGCATTTCAAAGTCAGGACGGCGATGAGCGACCCATACCGTTTTCGTTTTCTACGGAAAGCATCGACCGACCTCAGAGCAAGTGTTACATCGGGTATACGACGCCGACTCTCCATGAGACGATCCGCGAGAATCTGCATGAGTCGCCATTGTATTCCGGGCAAATCAAAGGAATCGGTCCGCGCTATTGTCCCTCGATCGAAGATAAGGTCGTTAAATTTGCTGACAAGCAGCGCCACCAACTTTTTCTGGAACCTGAGGGGCATGATACAAACGAAGTCTACCTCAATGGGTTTTCGACCTCCTTGCCAGCGGCTATGCAACAGGACCTGGTGAGAATGATTCCAGGGTTGGAACAGGCAAGGATTGTCCGACCAGGCTATGCAATTGAATACGATTATGTTGATCCGCGGGAGTTGGGCCCAGACCTTCAGTGTCAGAGGATTCCTGGGCTGTTTCATGCGGGCCAGGTAAATGGAACAACCGGGTATGAGGAGGCTGCGTGCCAGGGACTGCTGGCGGGAATAAATGCGGCAGCTTTGGTTAAGGGACGTCAACCGTTTCGGCTAAGGCGGGAAGAATCGTACATTGGGGTTTTGGTAGATGACCTAATTAGGCAAGGGGTGGATGAGCCCTACCGAATTTTCACTTCCAGGGCGGAATACCGGTTAGCTTTAAGACATGATAACGCAGACGAAAGGCTTCGCGGTTATGGCCGCGAGCTAGGCTTGGTGGGCGACAGTGACTGGGAACGATTTCACCAGCGCCGCGAACGTATCTCAAAGCTTAAAGCCATCTTGCGGCGAACGCGGCTGAGGAAGAGCGACGCTGCGTATTTGGCCGTAACCGAGACTCTTTCGATGGATTTGGGTGAGTCTATAAGTTTGGAGGATCTCGCTCGACGCCCGGGGATTAATGTAGAAATGGTTCTACGTCTCCTGTCCGGAGCCGCATCGGGAACCGTAACGATTTCTGACTTGGAAACGGCATTGGCAGACAATCTTTACGCCGGCTACATTAAGGCTCAGGAAACTGTCATCCGGCGCCTCAACCACAACGACGCGACGCCAATTCCCAGGGATTTGGACTTTCGAACTTTAAACGGATTGTCGCATGAGATGGTGGAGCGCCTGGAGCGGACTCGTCCAATAACCTTTGGGGAGGCCCGTAATATCCCCGGGCTCACCGCAGCAGCCCTTGCCAACCTTTATGTGGCTGCAAATCTTGCCCGAACCGATCATAAATGATGTTTCACGTGTCCCGCCGGTCGTTCCCGTGTCTTGGGGACACGTGAAACACATCTATTTAGCGTGATTTGGTAGAAACTCCCGCTCCCTTGTGTTAAGTTAGCGCCATCCAAAGCGTAGCCGAAGCACCCTTCTAGTTTTAGAATGGCCAAGACGATCGCGATTGCAAATCAGAAGGGCGGCGTGGGTAAGACCACGACCGCCGTCAACTTGGCTGCGGTGTTGGCTAGCTGGCAAGTCCCGGTCCTGCTTGTAGATGCGGATCCACAGGGAAACGCGACTTCGGGAGCGGGCATACAACGGGGAAGTTTTCGGAAGAGCGTCTATCACTGCATCGTTCTGGGAGAAGCAGTTGACGATGCTATCTTGAAAACCCAAATTCCTAACCTGAGCGTGCTACCAGCGAATAAGGATCTTGCTGGCGCGGAGGTAGAGTTAGTCGATATTGAGAGACGAGAATTTCGACTCCGCCAGGCATTGGAAACCATCGACGCTAATTACCAGTACGTCATAATCGATTGTCCGCCATCTCTTGGACTACTGACTCTCAATGCCCTGACAGCGGCCAAGTCACTTCTGGTGCCAATTCAATGTGAGTATTACGCTCTGGAAGGGGTGACCGAATTATTTGACACTCTGGCCCGAATTCGCCGCCTCCATAATCCTGGGCTCACAATTGAAGGACTCCTTCTGACAATGTATGACGAACGCACGAACCTGTCGGCCGCAGTAGCATCCGACCTGCGCGATTTCTACGGGCAACAGGTGTTCGAAACAGTAATTCCCAGAAACGTTCGCCTGGCGGAGGCGCCTAGCTACGGAAAACCCATTACTCTCTACGATGTGCATTCCAAGGGGGCCGAGGCCTACTTTCATCTAGCTAAGGAGGTAAGCGCGCATGACACGAAAGGCATTGGGTCGGGGGCTGGGAGCGCTCCTCTCGGCTGAAGCGACAGCTACAGCGACAGAAGATACTAGCGAGGTACCGATAGACCTCATCGACCCCAGCTCCTTGCAGCCAAGAAGTATTTTCGATGATGCCAAGTTGGATGAGCTTGCGAGATCCATTAGGGCAAATGGCATCGTCCAGCCACTCCTAATTCGGCCGAAGGGAAATAGATTTGAGCTTGTCGCCGGCGAGCGGCGGTGGCGCGCCGCTCAGCGGGCCGGTTTGACGAGAGTACCCGTTGTTTTGCGAGACGTTCCGGATGAAAAGGTCCTTGAGATTGCGATAATAGAAAACATACAACGTGAGGATCTCAATCCTATCGAAGAAGCGTGCGCGTACAAGAAACTCATAGATACTTTAGGGCTGACGCAGGAGATGGTTGCGGAACGCGTAGGACGGGATCGCTCTTACATCACGAACTATTTACGGCTGCTTCGTTTGCCAGAAGATCTACAACAACTCCTTCAGGTGGGAAGATTATCTACCGGTCATGCCAGAACCTTGCTTGGTGTTGACCATGTTGATGTACAACGCCGAATCGCTCGAAAGATAATCGAGCAGGGTTTATCGGTAAGAGCAACCGAGCGACTTGTGCAATTGGCTAACGCTCCGCCGCGGGCACGCGGCAGGAAAGCATCGAGACAAGAAGGCGACGCAAATATTCGCGCGGCCGAAACGAAACTGCGACGAGTTTTTGGTACTCAAGTGCGAATCGTCCAACCGACTGGTGGTGTCTCGGGGAAGATAGAGCTGGAATTTTACAATCTCGGCGACCTCGACCGCCTGTATAAGCTGCTAATGCAGAACAGTCCACATGCCACTGTACTTTAGACAACCGGTGACGCCGCTCCGTAGGCGGCTCCGCTGTATGTAGTACAACCGTCGTCGCTATCGCAATGGAATGGGGCAACTTGGGGCGGTTCGGTTTTGCGCAAGTTGTTGACTTGGTTGGTGTGAGTGCGCAACTTGACCGAGTATTTTACGAGTGGTAGACTCCCACGCTTTTGCCATAGGCAGTGGGGCTTGGAGGTAGTTTCGGGTGGTCTTATTAGGATTCGCGGGAAACGCAATTCAGTTGATTCCTGACGGTACACTGCTCTTGCATCTGGCCCTAATCGCGCTGATGGTTGGGCTATTGAATGTGACGTTGTTGAAGCCGATTAACCGGATTTTGGCAGACCGGGATAGACGGACGAAGGGGCGTTTGACAGAGGCGCAGAGCATCCTGGCCGGCGTCAGCGAGAAATTGCTGGAATACGAGCGGAGGTTGCGCGAGGCGCGTGCGGACGGCTACGCGCTTTTGGAAGGGGAGCGGGTCGCACTCTCTCGGGAACGGGAACGGAAGGTGGCTGGGATCAAGTTAGAGGTTTCTACATGGCTTCATGAGCAAAAAGAAAAACTCAACCTGGACGCAGAACAGATAAAGACGAGGTTGGAGAAGGATGCAAAGACGATAGCACTGGAGATCGCTCGCCAGATTCTCCGTCGCGACATAAACCAGCCATCTTAGAGTGACGGTGTTAGGACTGATTTTTGTGCTGCTCTGTATTTTCATTTTATCCGAATTCTTAGGTTTCCAACTCGACGATTCTAATCCCTGGTGGAACTACCCCGGCCTGGAATTGTGGAAGTTCGTCAACCTACTGGTATTCATCGTGTGTGCGCTATACCTCCACCGTCGATTTGGTCGACCAATTCGTGAGGCGCTCCGGTCCCGAGGCGAGGGGATCAAACAAGAGTTGATGAGAGCGCGAGAAGAGAGAGACCAAGCGCTCGCAAAGCTTGCCGAGGTGGAGTCACGATTCGCGAACCTGGACGCTGAAGTTGCTAAAGTTAAAGAAAAGGCCAGGGTGGAAGCCGAGGCGGAAAGACAACGGATTGCCGCTGCCACCGAGGAGGAAATCGCTAAGACGCGCGATCAGGCAAAAAGAGAAATAGATAGCGCGGGAAAGGCAGCACGGCACGAACTCCGGCAGTTTGCCGCCGAGGAAAGCGTGCGGCTGGCAGAAGAGCTTTTGGAAAAAGAGCTGAAACCGGAAGATGACGCGCGCTTGACTACCCTCAGCGTAGAAGAATTGGGGAGGACCCGTCCTTGAGTTCACAAGCAGTTGCCAGACGCTACGCTTCGGCCCTGGCGGACGTAATCATTGAGCGTGGTGAAGAGGCACAGGTCCAGCAGGAGTTGGCCGCATGGGAAGCAATGATCATAGGGAGTGGGCCGTTGCTTGAAGCGTTCAGTAATCCGACAGTGGCTTATCAGCAAAAGGCAAAGGTTCTTGACGAATTGATTGGGCGCACCAAAGTTCGTCCCACTACGGCGAATTTTCTTAGGATACTGTTGAGGAACCAGAGACTGGCAGAGCTGCCGCAAGTTAATGCCAAGTTGGCCCAGGTACTAGATGAGCGCTCTGGTGTAGTCAGCGCTCAGGTAATGTCGGCGCGGGCGGTGTCTGATCGCATTAAGGCTTCTTTAGAGGAGAAGCTCGCGCAACTTACCGGGAAGAGAATACGTTTAAGCTTTGATACGGACGAAACGCTGATTGGCGGCATCGTTACAAGGATTGGTTCAACAATCTACGACGGCTCGGTACGCAATCAACTGGAGAGATTAGGTGAGGAACTGGCGGGTTAGTTTAGAGGACAACGATGGAACCAATTAGAGCTGACGAGATCAACGAAATTATTCGGAAGCAAATCGAGAACTTTGACGCCGGCGTGACCGTGATGGAGGTTGGCACGGTCATCAAGGTTGGTGATGGCATTGCCGAGATCCACGGACTCGAAAAGGTCATGGCGGGCGAGCTGTTGGAATTTCCTCATGACGTTCGGGGACTGGCGTTAAATCTCGAGGAAGACAAGGTTGGAGCGGTACTTTTTGGAGAGTATCAGGCGATCAAGGAGGGAGATCTGGTTAAGCGAACGGGCCGCATCATGCAGGTTCCTGTTGGCGATGCGATGGTTGGTAGAGTCGTGGACGCTCTGGGTATCCCGATCGACAACCGGGGCCCGATTGTAACGGATGATTACTATGCAATAGAGCGTATTGCCCCTGGGGTCGTCGATCGACAACCCGTTAAGGAACCCTTGCAGACAGGACTCAAGGCGATAGACGCGATGGTTCCCATTGGACGCGGCCAGCGTGAGCTTATTATCGGTGACCGGCAGACGGGAAAAACGGCGGTAGCTGTTGACACGATAATAAATCAGAAGGGCAAGGATGTAATTTGCATCTACGTGGCAATAGGGCAGAAAGCCTCGACCGTCGCGCAGGTAGTAAAAACGCTTGAGGACTTTGGCGCTCTTGAATACACCATTGTCGTCAAGGCAACTGCTTCAGATCCGGCCGCGATGCAATTCCTGGCTCCATATTCCGGCGCCGCAATGGGCGAATACTTCCGCGACAATGGGCGCCACGCTTTGACAATTTACGACGATCTTTCAAAGCAGGCTGCGGCATATCGCGAAATATCCCTGTTACTTCGTCGTCCGCCTGGCCGAGAGGCTTACCCCGGAGACGTGTTTTATCTACACTCCCGCTTGCTTGAGCGTGCGGCAAAAATGTCCGATTTAAAAGGCGGCGGGTCTTTAACCAGTCTTCCGATCATCGAAACGCAAGCGGGAGACATTTCCGCGTACATTCCAACCAATGTGATTTCGATTACAGACGGGCAGATATTTCTCGAGGCTGATCTTTTTAATAGTGGCATCCGTCCCGCAATCAACGTCGGCAACAGCGTGTCTCGTGTTGGCGGTTCCGCTCAGATCAAAGCGATGAAGCAGGTTGCGGGAACGCTTCGCATCGATCTAGCGCAGTTCAGAGAACTCCAGGCCTTTGCCCAATTCGGATCTGATTTGGATAAGGCGACGCAGGCGCAACTCGCGCGCGGCCAGCGTTTGGTTGAGATACTAAAGCAGCCACAATACAAACCGATGAACGTTGAGAATCAAGTCCTCGTCATCTGGGCCGCCAGCAATGGGTATGCTGACGGCGTTGCAGTTGAGGACGTTAGAGATTTTGAAGACGAACTACTGAAATTCGTCGAAAACTCCCACCCCGGTCTGCTGCAGAGTATCCGCGAAAAGAAGAGTCTGAGTGATGAAATCACTTCGGATCTCAAACAAGTGCTAACTGACTTCAAGTACATGTGGGCGGAGAAGACCGGCGCTTCTTTAGCGGAATCGTCTGCCACCGTTAAGCCGGCGGATAAGGCGGCGGATAACCTGCAACCCGCTGCCGCCGGAGCGTAACTTTCCCAGCCATGCCCAATCTGTTAGACATTCGCCGACGCATCAAATCGGTAAAGAATACGCAGCAGATCACTAAGGCCATGAAGATGGTCTCTGCTGCAAAACTCAAACGCGCACAGGACCGAGTAGTTACAGCGCGACCGTTCGCCAACAAGATGATGGAAGTTATGGGCGGACTCGCTGATCGTACTGACGAAAACTTCCACCACCCGTTGCTTGACGCGCGCAGCGACGAACATTATCTCCTCGTCCTGATAACCGCCGACAAAGGCCTCTGCGGCGCCTTTAATACGAATCTGATCAAGGCGGCCCAGACTTTCAT
>JBKOZZ010000135.1:0-35290 GCA_046726155.1 Acidobacteriota bacterium | reverse complement strand
CACCTCGCGGTAGCGGGTGGGTCTTCCTCAGGATAGATCCGTCCGCGCACTAATCATTTTGTTGGTCATCTAACTTTTCCATCGAGAACCCGCTACCGCGAGGTGGTACTGACCTCATGACACAGCATCCGCACAAGCGAACGCTGGAAATTAATAGGTTGCTGCTGAATGCCGGTAGCCGTTTCCGCTATTAAATGCTAAAGTTTCTTTCTACACCTTTCTTAGTAGCGCGGTTCATAGTTCTGATTTCCTTAACATGAAACTTACCGTTCTCGGCAGCGGATCAACTGGCAATGCGGTTTTGATCGTTGCGGGCGACACACGTGTACTCGTTGATGCCGGACTGAGTGCCCGGGAGATAGCGCGCAGACTCTCCCTCGTTGGGGAAGACGTGCAGAAACTCGACGCCGTCCTGGTCACCCATGAGCATGGCGACCACTCCGGCGGCTTGCGCGTGTTGCTTCGAATCGTCAATTGCCCGGTCTATATTTCCGCCAAGACTTGCGATGCCTACATAAGCGAACGCTACAACGTTAACGATGAAGAACCACGCAAGCGCGCCCGGGCGCTCCAGGACCGGGTTGAGCAGATAGAATCGAGCCGCGACTTTCGCATCGGCGAGCTCGACTTCCATCCTTTTACTATTCCGCACGACGCGGTGGACAATTTCGGATTTACGGCGACGCATCAGGGTGTGAAGATCGCCACCTTGATGGACTTTGGTCACATCACCACCCTTGTTAGCCAGCGGCTGCGCGGTTGCGCCGCGGTCGTGATTGAGTCAAATCACAGCCGCGACATGTTGAAGGCTTGTGATACTTATCCCTGGGAATTGAAACAGCGAATTCTTTCACGCCTTGGTCATCTGTCGAACGAAGACGTGGCTGACTGGATCCGTGACAGCTTTGATGGGATCGCGAGATATCTAGTGCTGGCGCATCTTTCTCAGCGCGCGAACAATCCTTACCTGGCGAAGATTTCCGCGGAAGTTGCCCTGCAGGAACGTTACCCACTTTTTCATGCCGACACCCAGGTCAGCCTCTCGTTTCCCAGGGAGCCAACTCCGTGGATCGAGGTGTAAGGGAGGAATGAGGGATGAAGGCGGAAGGATGAAGTCGGCGGCTTCAGTGCCTTTTGTCTCGCGTTCAATACCGATTCCGTTTTCGCTTGAGTGTTCGTCGCTACTTCTCTTCCTCTCGCTATTCAGTTTTGCTTGCGCAGCAAATCCGGAACGGCGAGGGATTCCGCCTGAAGTGGAATCGGCAATTGGCACCATAAGCGAAGAGATCGCGGCAGAGCGTTACGACAAGATCTACAACGAGGCTTCAGAGCTCTGGCGGCAGGACTCTACGCTTGAACAGTCAATTGCCGCCTTCAAGACTCTGCGAACAAAGCTAGGCACGGTTGAGAATCGAACGCAGCAATCGGCGACTGAACAGCAGAACTCCAGCGGACCATTGCAGGGTCGGGCATATATCGTTACTTACAGAACGAAGTTTCAGAATGGCGAAGGCATGGAAACCTTCACTTTGGTCGAGCGCGATGGCCGCTGGCTGCTGGCTCGATATTTTGTTAACTCGACTGCCCTTAAGTAAGTTTCGAAACCCGAAACTCGAAACTGTTAAATGATCGAACGTTACACATTACCTGAAATGGGCTCGCTCTGGAGTGAACAGAACAAATTCCAGAAGTGGCTCAAGGTAGAGTTGGCTGTCTGCGAAGTGCATGCGGAGATGGGAACAATTCCGCGGGATGCACTCGAGCAGATTAAGTCACGGGCCAAATTTTCAGTTGAGCGAATAAACGAGATTGAGAAGACCACTAACCACGACGTCATCGCCTTCACGACCAACCTTGCCGAAAACATCGGCGAAGCCGCGCGCTTTGTTCACTACGGCCTGACTTCTTCCGATGTCGTGGACACTGCTAACGCGCTCTTATTGCGCGATGCCTGCGACTTTCTGCTCATGAAAGTCGAGGCGCTCATGGAGGTGCTCAAGCGCCGGGCGTTTGAGTTTAAGCAAACTCCGCAGATTGGCCGCACTCACGGCATCCACGCTGAACCCACGTCTTTTGGTCTGACGTTTGCGCTCTGGTACGACGAGATGCGGCGCAATCGAGAGCGATTGCAGCGCGCTCGCGAAACCGTGGCTGTTGGGAAAATCAGCGGCGCCGTGGGAACATTTGCGCTGCTCGATCCGGAAGTTGAGGAGAAAGTTTGCGCGCGACTTGGCCTGAAGCCCGCGCCCGTGTCCACGCAAATCATCCAGCGTGATCGCTATGCTGAATACCTGTGCACCCTGGCCATCATTGCGTCATCGCTCGACAAGTTTGCCCTCAACATTCGCCACTGGCAGCGGACGGAAGTTTACGAAGCTCAGGAGCGTTTCGCCTTGGGCCAGAAGGGTTCGAGCGCAATGCCTCACAAACGAAATCCAATTATATCCGAGCGCATCTGCGGCATAGCCCGGATCATCAGGGCCAACAGTCTGGTCGGGCTCGAAAACGTTGCCCTTTGGCACGAGCGCGACATTTCCCACTCGTCCGCCGAGCGCGTGGTCTTGCCTGATTCCAGCATCGCTCTTGATTACATCCTTCACAAGGCGGCGTCTCTCATTGCAGGGCTTGTGGTTTACCCGGAGCGCATGCTGCAGAACCTGCACTTGACGAATGGTCTGGTCTTCAGCGGACAGCTCCTGCTGGCGCTGACGCAAAAAGGCGTCTCACGTGAAACCGCTTACGAGTGGGTGCAGCGAAATGCGATGAAGGTTTTAGAGACTGACGAGAATTTTGAGGAGCTGCTGAAGGAAGATGCTCAGATTAAGTCGCATCTATCCGCCTCGGAGATCGAGGGGGTATTCAAGCTCGACACCTATTTACGAAATGTCGACCGGATCTTTGACAGGGTTTTTGGCTGAATCCTGAGGCTTAGAGAGGCTAAACGGAAAACTCCAGCCCCCTGCTAACGCCGCGGCTCAAAACGTCCCCTGATGCTGGTGTTTCTGACTATTTGTTGGCAATCTTCTCGGCAAAGTCACCGATAAAGGGCAACTTGAAGAACTTCCCCTGATAAGCCCGCACCAAACACAGAATCCAGGCGATTAACAGGATGACCGCAAGAATCAACCAGAAGAGGCTGACTAGAAGGCCGACCAACGTTCCCAGAATGCCCGCCACCTGGCTGGCGATCAAAACAAGCACGGCCGTAACAATCCACAGTGCAATGCACAGTACCGCTATGCAAACATTGAACAGGATTGACTGCATCGCATGGAAGCGCACCAGCCTGCTGTCTTTTTCGATTAGGAAAAAGATCAGGCCGGAGACCCAGCCAAGTATGTAGGAAAGTAGAGCGGCAACATTCTCGTCAAGGCCGGTGCTCGATTTACCAGCCAGAGCGGGAGGCGGGTTCTGCATAGTTTACAGTTCTCCTGATTTTAGGTTGTCAGAAAGTTAGATATCGAATACAAAGCTCGCGGGCCGAGATAGTATGCTATTAGCTACACATGAAGCAATGTTATGTTTTAGTATGAAGAGCAAATCGGGAGCGATTTATAGGAATATGAAAGCAAAAGTCTTCGTTAGCCTCAAACCGGGCGTTCTTGATCCCCAGGGAAAAGCCATACAGCATTCCGTCGAGCTGCTTGGTTTCACGGGAATCGCGGACGTCCGCCAGGGTAAATATTTTGAGATTGCTCTCCAGGATTCAGCCAATGAGGAGCAAGCACGCGAATCCGTGGCTCGCATGGCGCGCGAAGTTCTTTCCAATCCAATAATCGAAGATTACCGCGTGGAGATTGAAGGGTGAAGTTTGGAATTATAGTTTTTCCGGGCTCAAACTGCGATCACGATGCTTATCACGTGATCTCAAAACAGGTGGGCCAGCCGGTGGATTTCATCTGGCATCGCCATACAGATCTGAATTCTTACGACGCCTTGATTATTCCCGGCGGCTTTTCCTATGGCGACTACCTGCGCGCCGGCGCGTTGGCGCGATTTTCGCCAGTGATGGAATCGGTGAAGAACTTTGCCGCAACCGGCCGTTTCGTCCTGGGGATTTGCAATGGTTTTCAGATTCTTTGTGAAGCGGGGCTTTTGCCGGGCGCCCTGATCCGCAACCGCGATTTACACTTCATTTGCGAACACGTCTTCGTCCGCGTTGAAACTTCAGACACGCCTTACACCAACGAGATGACTCCAGGCTCGGTGCTACGAATTCCGATTGCCCATGCGGAGGGAAACTACGTCTGCGACGATTCGACGCTGGCAGAGCTGACGCAGGAAGATAGGATCGTCTTTCGTTACTGCGACCAGAACGGAAATGTCACTGACGCCGCAAACCCAAACGGCTCACGCGATAATATTGCCGGTATCTGTAATCCCTCGCGCAACGTTTTGGGACTAATGCCGCATCCAGAACGAGCTTGCGAAGATCTGCTCGGCTCAAGCGATGGACGAGACATCTTTCGTTCGCTGGCAGCTACGCTGGCGGCCGTGGCTTGAGTGCTTTGCCTACGTTGACCTACAAATTCTGACTAATCCTTTGAACAAAAAATGAAACGCGTCCTTCCGTTTGTCATCATTGCCCTGGTGCTGGGAGCAGGTTTACTAATGTTCCGGTATTTCCAGCGCTCAACTGCTGAGAATCCCGGTGCCACACCAGTTTCCAGCGTATCGCCTCAGCCGAATACGGAAAGCACAGCGAATCAAGGGGAAGCCGGCGCCGAACCACCGCATGCGTTAGGAAGTCAAAACGCGCCGGTCACGCTCGAAGAGTTTGGCGATTTCGAGTGTCCACCGTGTGGCTTGCTACATCCAATCCTAAAAAATCTGGAAGGCGAGTTTGGTCAAGCGAAGCTGCGAATAATCTTTCGTGAGTTTCCGCTGGTGCCTACTCATGTGCACGCCCTCGCTGCTGCACGTGCGGCCGAAGCCGCCGGACTGCAGAGCAAGTTTTGGGAAATGCATGACATGATTTATGAAAATCAAAAATCCTGGCATGAGGCTTTTGATGTGCGCCCGATCTTTGATGGGTATGCTACTAAGATTGGCCTGAATGTGGAGCAGTTCAGGCGCGACAACACCAGTGAAATAGTTGAACGACGTATCTTTCTGGATGGCAAGCGCGCCCATTCGCTGGGGGTGAAGGGCACACCGACAGTGTTTCTCAATGGCCGCGAAGTGCCCTTCGAATCTCTCGAGCCCAACAAACTAAAAGCACTCATTAACGGCGAACTAGCCGCCCATCCGTAGGCAGTCCGGGACCTTGGAGCGGCGGCGCCGGCGCCAGAGCGCAGCCCATCCGCTTCCTGTTACCTATCCCGAAGTAGCGTGACCAATCCAAACGAAATCAACCAGGCAAGTAGCAATCGACGAGCATCAGTGCTCTACGGAGTTGCGGCTGTCGTTTCACTCATCGGGCTGGCAGACTCGATTTATTTGACAGTGGAGCACCTTTCCGGCCGCAGCGTTCGCTGCACCTTAGTCTCAGGTTGCTCGGAGGTTCTTTCTAGTCCATACGCGACGATACGCGGTGTTCCGCTCGCAGCGATCGGCGCTATCGCTTACTTCACAGTCTTTAGTCTCGCCACGCTCGCCGCTTTTGGTTATAGAGGTCTCGGAAGGTTACTCACCCCTATCGTCAGCGCAATGTTTCTGACGACCCTCTGGCTGCTTTACCTGCAAGCATTCGTCATCGGCCACTTCTGTCAGTTCTGCCTGCTTTCAGCTCTTGTGACCACAACGTTGCTGCTTCTCGTCATCGCCGCTCACTATCAGAACCGGGAGCGACCGGCCAAACACTCAACTTGAGAGCGGAAATATTCAATCGCAGCTCGCAGGACCCAAGTAATGTTAGCCAAGGTTGAGTGTTTGGCCGGTCGCTACCGCTCGCGGTTCTGATACGACTTCCAGTCACTTCCTTCGCTTGCCACGCCTCTTCCCAGACTGATAATCTTTCGCTTCCAGATCCCCATTACTTTGGTTCATTTTCTATCGCTTTCTGAAGGAGTACCTGCCCATGAAAAGGCTACACGTTATCTCGTTGATGATTGCCCTGGTGGCCATCTTCATTGCTGGAAATGCACGCACTACTATTGCCGATGTTCCGGCGCCACCTGCGATTGGCGCCACTATTGTAGATTTCACGTTGCCTGACGTTGACGGGAAAGATCATTCGCTAAGTTCGCTCAAGGGCAAGAATGGCACGGTCCTGATTTTCATCGCGGTGCAGTGTCCGGTTTCCAATGCCTACAACGAGCGGATGGAAAAACTCGCGCAGGATTACAAAGCCCGCGGCATCAATGTGGTTGGCATCAACTCAAACGTTGCTGAGCTCGCCCCGGATGTCAAAGCCCACGCCGCCGAGAAACATCTCACTTTCGCGATTCTCAAGGACAGCGGAAACAAGATTGCCGATGCGTTGGGCGCCACCAGGACGCCTGAAGCGTATTTCCTCGACGCCGGCAACAAACTCATCTATCACGGCCGGATAGACAACAGTCGCGACCTGTCGCAGGTCAACTCCACTGAATTGCGCGACGCGTTAGAAGCAACTCTTGCCGGAAAACCGGTCGCGAAAACTACCGCTAACGCGTTTGGCTGTTCCATCAAGCGTGTCGAATAAATGTCGCTTTTGATGACTACAAGGACGAAGTTCTTTCCGTTTGTTATTGCCTTTGTCGCGTGCCTAAGCGGTTTGTTTCTGGCTGTCCAGGCGCCGGCGCAATCGCGTAGTGCTCCAACAACACCATTGGGCCGCAAGGCCCACGTTGCCCCCACTCCGACACGCAACTCGCGAGCGCGCGCGATTAATGCCGAAGAGATGCAGAACTTGTTGAAGCGAGACGGCAGCCATCCGCTGCTGGTCAACTTTTGGGCTACATGGTGTGATCCCTGTCGCGACGAGTTTCCTGATCTGGTGAAAATCGACAACCAGTATCGAGCTAAAGGGCTCGACTTCATCGCCATTACTCTCGATGACCTGGCGGATATTAATACCGCAGTTCCGAAGTTTCTGCGGGAGATGAGGGCCAAGATGCCCGTTTACCTTTTGAACGTAGCTGACCCGGAACCGGCGATCAACTCCGTGGATCGCGAGTGGGGCGGCGCTTTGCCGGCAACGTTTCTCTACAACAACAAAGGCGAGGTGGTTTACAAACATTTTGGCCGCGTCCCGGCGGATGAATTGCGCGCCGCCATCGAAAAACTAGTAGGCAGTAAAGAGCAGAGGGCAGAAGGCACTAAGCAGTAGGCAGATTGACACCCGACAGCGAGATCTCAGATTTTCGAAGCTGGCCCCGAACTCAAAACTTTTCCTGCCTTCTGCTTTCTCCTTTCTGCCTTCTGCTTTTTCCCTTCTGCCTACTGCCTACTATTTATGCAACCCATCACACCAGAAGTAGTCTCTGCTCACAATCTCACTCCGCAAGAGTTTCAACGTATCGAGTCGCTCATGGGCCGCGAACCTACGTTCGTTGAGCTGGGTATCTTCTCGGTGATGTGGTCTGAGCATTGTTCCTATAAGTCTTCGCGCATTCACTTACGCCGTTTGCCCACTACCGGTGAGCACATCATCGTGCCGCCGGGCGAGAATGCCGGCATCGTCGATGTGGGGGACGGCTGGTGTGCTGCCTTCAAGATCGAGTCACATAATCACCCTTCATTTATCGAGCCATTTCAGGGAGCCGCGACTGGGGTTGGGGGGATCCTGCGCGATGTTTTCACCATGGGCGCGCGACCGATTGCCTCGATGAACAGTCTGCGATTTGGTTCGCTGGATCACCCTAAACACGGACGCCGTAACCGCTCACTTCTCGCCGGCGTCGTGGGCGGCATCGCGCATTATGGCAATGCTTTTGGGGTTGCCACAGTAGGCGGTGAGGTCGCTTTCGATGACGCTTATGCGCTCAACCCGCTCGTAAACGCATTCGCGCTCGGCCTGGTGCGCCGGGACCAGATTTTCTTCGGCAAGGCGACCGGCGTTGGCAATCCCATCCTTTACGTGGGCGCCAAGACGGGACGCGATGGCATTCATGGCGCGACCATGGCCTCGGCCGAGTTTGACGACGAAGCGCTCGCCAAGCGCCCCACCGTACAAGTTGGTGATCCGTTTCTCGAGAAGCTGTTGCTCGAAGCTTGTCTTGAAGCGATGCGTAGCGGCGCGGTGGCCGGAATTCAGGATATGGGCGCTGCCGGCCTCACTTCTTCTTCATGTGAGATGGCTGCGCGCGCCGGCACAGGCGTGGAGATCGATCTGTCTTTGGTGCCGCAACGTGAACAAGGCATGACGGCCTACGAGATGTTGCTCTCCGAGTCGCAGGAGCGAATGCTCATCGTCGCCCATTCGGGACGCGAACGGGAGGTGATCGACATCTTTCGTAAGTGGGATCTCGACGCGGTAGTGATTGGTCGCGTGCGTGAAGGTCACAACATGCGCGTAATTCACGAAGGTGATACGGTGGCCGACATCCCTGTCTCCGCGCTCACGGACGAAGCGCCATTGTATGAGCGGCCAATGCGTGACCCTGGTGCAAGGTTCAAAGACCAAAGTCCCAAGACAAAAGTCCAAAGTACAAAGAACAAAGATCAGAACTACAACGATTCGTTGCTTGCGCTTTTGGCTTCTCCGAACCTCGCTTCCAAACAATTTGTCTACCGGCAATACGACCACATGGTCAGGACCAACACCGCCGTCTTGCCTGGCGCCGACGCTGCCGTGGTACGAATCAAGGAAACTCGCCGCGCGCTGGCTATGTCGCTCGATGGTAATGGGCGTTACTGCGCCGCGAACCCTCGCGAAGGCGCCAAACTCATTGTCGCCGAAGCAGCTCGCAATGTGGTCAGCGTTGGCGCGCGCCCACTCGCGGTCACAAACTGCCTCAACTTCGCATCACCCGAACGGCCGGAAGTAATGTGGTCGTTTTCCGAAGTTATAGATGGTATGGCCGAAGCCTGCCGTGCATTCAATACGCCGGTAGTTTCCGGTAACGTCTCGTTCTACAACGAAACGGAAGGACGGGGGATCCTTCCTACGCCTGTGATTGGAATGATCGGCTTGATTGAAGACGTGCGCCGGGTGGTGCAACCCGGATTCAAACAAGCAGGAGACGTAATTGCTTTGCTTGGGACGACCGGGGATGATCTCTCGCTTAGCGAATATGCCGCCGTGGTCGATGGTCTTACGACTGAAGAGTTGATAGCCAGTGGCAAGGTTCCCAGGATCGATTTGCAAGCGGAGCGGGCCGTGCAGAATGTTTGTCTGGGGGCTGCGGAGGAAGGCCTGCTGGCCTCCGCTCACGACTGCTCCGATGGCGGGCTAACGGTAGCTCTGGCTGAGTGTTGTTTCTCTTCGCTGAATCGCGCCGCTATTGGCGCCGAGATTAGCTTGGCAGGGTTGCAGCCTGAATCGCTGGCGGCGGCAAGCGTGCTCTTCAGCGAGTCACCGTCGCGAATCATCGTCAGCTTCCCAGCGTCTTCGCGCGCTGCCATAGAAAATATTGCCGCGCGCGAGCAGTGTCCCTGCACAGTAATTGGTCAGGTCAGCGGCAGCAGACTGCGAATAAAACTCGGCGAAGAAGAATTCGTCTCCGCTGAAGTTAGCGTAATGGAAGACATTTGGCGCAGTTCTCTTTCCAAAAAGCTCGAGGCTGAAGTGATGGCCGCGGGTAGAGAGTAGGCGAGAAGTTTAGAGTTCAAACTTTAGTTTGCGCCCTTGACCGAAAAGACAAGCTAATAAAGCTTGAACTCTAACTACAGGCGAGACCCCGACTGTGCACCCCGTAATTTATCTCAACAAAGTAATGCTCGAGGCGACGAAGGCGCGCGTGGCACCTGTGTCGTCAGCGATGTTGTATGGTCGCGGAGTGTTTACGACAGTGGCGATCCACAACGGCAATCCCTTCTTGTGGCCGGAACATTGGCGACGCCTCAAGGATCACGCCGAAAAACTGAAAATCGATTGCGCCGGAGCAAATGAACACACCGTTGGTGAAGCCGTTAGTAAACTCGTCGCTGTCAACCAGGTGCGAAACGGGCGCGCCCGAGTAATCCTGTTAGCGCGAAGCGGACGTGACGTTTGGAAGCCAAAAAAGGAAAGCGCTCGCAAGACTGACCTGCTGATCATGACCAGCGAAGTGCAGAAGGTTTCGCCGGCGGGAATGTCGCTAGCTGTTTCACCTTTTCGCTTCAACACGTTTTCGCCGCTCGTCGGGATCAGGAGTCTAAATTATTTGGAGCAGGTGCTTTCCTGGGAAGAGGCGCAAGAGAGAGATTTTGACGAAGCTGTCATGCTTAACGAGCGCGGCGAGATCGTTTCGGCGACGATGGCCAACATTTTTTGGGTCAAGGATGGCACGCTTCATACGCCGGCCCTAAGCACTGGCGCCATTGCGGGCATAACAAGGGCCGCGGTCATTGAATTGGCGGCGAAACAGTTTATTCCCGTGATTGAGGGTGTGTTTGAACTGGCCGATCTGGCCGAAGCAGATGAAATCTTTCTCACCTCAGCTAGCCTGGGCGTGGCATTTGTGAACACTTTTGACTTCCGTCAGTATTCAGTGGCCGCGGGAAACATCTGCGCCCGGCTCTCCGCCGCCCTCAAAGACCTCGCCTCGCAGGCTGATCGATAGAAAACCTGGGGAGATTCTCTAATGGCCCTTTATGCCCTTGGGACGTCCTGCGGCCCTGCTGGTCTGGCATCATCACCTGGTAGCCTGTTGGTATTGACAGTGCTGCTTAGTGAGATTACGCTGGGCGCGTTTTCTGAGGCATGTCTGATCCTCGCTTATCCACTCAGGATTCCTCAACTGGCACTTTTGCTCTGATATTAGCTACGTTCGGCGCCGGACGATCAATATGCGCATAACTGAAAAGGAGAATGCGTCATGAGTAAGGTGATACTAGTAAACCCGGCAAACGCTTCCGTCGGCTACAGCGTGATCACCCCCCGGTGGCTATTTGTCATCGCAGGCGCAACGCCGGTTGAATTTGCGGGCAATCCAGTCATTATCGACGAACCGGTAGCGGCGTTTGATGCTGACAAGGTTGGTCCCGGTGATATCGTCGGTGTCGGAATCCATACCGGAAATTGCCGGCCGGGTTATCGAGTCGTGCGTGAAGCCAAGAAGCGCGGAGCCACCGTAATCGTGGGCGGCGTTCACGCTACCATTTTCCCGGAAGAACCTTTGGAGATGGGCGCTGATGCGGTTGTTAAGGGAAATGCTGATCTCATTTGGAAAGATATCTTGGAGGACGTTCACCTGGGCCGGCTGCAGCGCGTTTATGATGGCGGGCGCGTGCCGGGGGAACTGATGGTGAAGGCGCGTTGGGATCTGCTGGATCCAAACAAATATTTGATGGGCTGCATCCAGACCGTGGCGGGTTGTCCTGAGAATTGCAGCTTCTGTTCGGTTTGGGTAACTGATGGCCGCACTCCACGTCTGCATTTGAACGATCAGATTATCGACGAAGCAAACGAGCTTTACGGCATGGGTTTCCGTTACGTCTTTTTCTCTGACGACAACTTTACTCCTGCCACTCTGGCTCGCATCGCCAGGGAAACAAACCCAGCGACCCGGGCCAACCTCGAACGCGTACGTGAGGATCGACTTAAACTTTTCGATGAGTACGATAAGGCTGGCCCTCCTGCGCTCTATGGTTTTACCCAGATGACCGCGGAATGCGTGAGTGACGACGAATACATGGACGCTATGTACAGCAAGATGCGCCTGCGCGGAGCATTGATCGGAGTGGAGTCGTTCACGGAAGAGGGATTAAAGAATGTAAACAAGACCTGGAACCCGGTGGGCCAAAAGATGGCTGAGGCGATTGAAAAGATCCAGAGTCACGGGATCATGGTTCTGGCCTCTATTATTGGCGGGCTCGAGAGTGATACCCTGGAGACACTACGCACCATGAGACAATTCGCGAATGCCTCCGGTACCGCGTTCGCCCAGTTTCCGCTTTATAGCGTTTATCCAGGGACGAAGGATTATCACGAGATGATGCGTGACTGGAAAAACCGCGATCAGCCCGGCTACGTGCCGAAACACCTGGTGCAAATCGTTCGTGATAAGTTCTGGCTCGACTACGACCATACTGATGTCGCAGTCAAACATCCCACGATACCGACTGCAGACCTCATGAAAGAGGCGCAACAGAGTTGGAGTAACTTCTATAGTCTGAAAGAGATAGTAGCGCGGACTAGGAATGGACCCATGAGCTCACTGCCTCTCGTCAGTAGGCTTTTCTACGGCGTGGCTTGTTTGGTATTCGCCTCCCTGTATCCTGGTGGCATTGCTGCGGACAACGTGCGCAAGAACAAACTGGGCTTATTTGCCAGGCTTTCTGTCCGCGCGGCGATACGCATAACCAGAAGGACTTATGACTGGGGGATACGGCCCCAGCGGCGCGAACCAATCGAAGAAGTGATCGACATGGCTGCCTGAAACGCAGAATGGCTTCCGTCAATTGATTTCGGCAACCAGCATCAATCCAACATCAAGTCATTTCATTAACGCATTCCAACTTGACGTTCTCATAGACCAGGGGCAAGAGGTTTTAGACTACGACCGAGAATCCCGACTGACGGGCTCGTAGTGTAAGACAAGCCGTGTGGGAATACTCCAACAACCCAGATCCCCGGCTCCGGATGAACTCGCAGCCGAGGACAGTTTTCGAAAGCTCGTTTTCTTACCTTCTCGTTTCTTGCGGTCCGGCTCTTTACTACCAAAAGAATAAGCAGCGAGTCTTAACTGACGGCTTGCAAAAGAATCGGTTCTCAAAATGCGGACCATCAATACGCACAACTGAAAAGGAGAATGCGTTATGACCAAGGTCATCATAGTAAACCCCGCAAATGCGACCATCGGCTACAGCGTCATCACCCCCCGGTGGCTTTATGTGATTGCGGGCGCAACGCCCACCGAGTTGGTTGGTGACCCAGTCGTTATCGACGAACCGGTTACGCAGTTTAAACCTGAAGACGTAGCGCCGGGCGACATCGTCGGTGTCGGAATCCACACTGGGAATTGCCGGCCGGGTTACCGCGTAATCCGCGAGGCAAAGAAGCGCGGAGCAACTGTGATCGTCGGCGGCATCCACCCCACCATCTTCCCGGAAGAACCGTTGGAAATGGGAGCTGACGCCGTCGTTAGGGGCGGCGGTGATCTGATCTGGAGCAAAATCGTCGAGGACGCGCTTTTGGGCAGGCTGCAACGCATCTATGACGGAGGAAGAGTGCCTGGCGAGCTGATGGCGAAAGCTCGTTGGGATCTTCTTGATCCAAGCAAGTACTTGATGGGTTCCATTCAAACCGTCGCGGGCTGCCCTGAGAATTGTAGCTTTTGCTCGGTTTGGGTGACTGATGGCCGAACTCCACGCATGCATCTGAACGATCAGATTATCGAGGAGGCAAACGAGCTTCATGCTATGGGTCTTCGTTACATCTTTTTCGCGGACGACAACTTCACGCCCGCTACACTGGGCCGAATCGCCAGGGAAAAGAACCCACAAACTAAAGCCTTGCTCGCAAGCGTCCGGGAAGATCGGCTGAAGTTATTTGAAGAGTACGATCGACGGGTTCCCAAGTCGCTCTACGCGTTCACTCAAATGACGGCGGAATGTATCAGCGACGATGAATACCTGGACGCCATGTACAACAAGATGCGACTCCGCGCAGCCTTAATCGGCGTGGAATCGTTCACGGAAGAAGGCTTGAAGACGGCAAACAAAACCTGGAACCCGGTGGGCCAACACATGGTTGATGCAATTCAAAAGATCCAGAAGCACGGTATCCTGGTTCTTGCCTCGATTATTAACGGGCTCGAAACTGACACGGTGTCCACGCTGCGGACCATGCGGGAATTCGCAATGGCTTCAGGCACAGCCTTCGCCCAGTTTCCAATCTTTAGCGTATATCCCGGAACCAGGGATTACCATGAGATGATCCGCGACTGGGAAAACCGCGATCAGGCTGACTACGTGCCGAAACACGGAGTGCAAATGGTGCGGGATAAGTTTTGGCTCGACTATGACCACACCGACATTGCTATCAAACATCCAACCATAGCGGTTGCCGACCTGGAGAAGGAGGTGCATGAAAGTTGGCGCAGCTTTTATCGCCTGAAGGAGATTATCAAGCGCACGCGCCATGGCGCCATAGGCGCAATGCCTCTGGGGGGTAAGGTCGCTTATGCCGTGGCATGTTTGGCGTTCGTTTCGTTTTTCCCTCAGGGCATCGCTGCCGATAACGTCCGCAAAACCCGGCTTGGTTTTTTTTCCAGACTCTTTATTCGGACGGCCATTGCAATGACCAGAGGAACCCGCGACTGGTTTGGGATACGACCTCAGCACGAAGCGATAGACGTGGCCTAACCGTTTTGCGAGTGTCCATCTCAACTAAGTCGCATCAAAGCCGGGTGTCATGGTGCGCGTTATGGCCACGGGATTCTTAAGGTTTTGATTGAGCATCCAGGCATTGGCTTCGGCAATAAGCTCGCGACCGCGATCACCACCAAGCGTTTCACCCAACCGCCGCCTGGTTGCCGCCGCATAAAGACCGAGATCAGACACATCGAAACCGTTCACCGCCTCGGTGAGCAATTCAGTAGCGTTCGCGGTTTCACCACGTTGCCATGCTATGGCGGCGCGAATTATCGTAATAAAAGGTGTTGACCACGCGACGCGCTCTTTGGCAATTTGTTGCGCGAGTCGCTCAGCAATTCGCAGCCGTTGCGCTTTCTCATTGCTGCCTGGCGCACTGGCGAGAGCGGCTCGAGCCTGAAGATGCATAGCGTCGATTCTTAGAATCTGAATGCGAAACAGCATCGATTGATGCAGGGCTTTCCACTGTCCCTGGATGTGCTTGTAAGCAACCTCGGTGTCTCCGGTATACATTTCGATCTGGCCAAGAGCCTGCATCGAAAGGTAGTGCTGAAGATGGAAACCCTCATGCGGCCAGGACTTCAATGCGTCAATAACTTCCGCGCGAGCGCGCGTTGGGTCGTCGGCTGCCAGCCAGATAAGGTTTAGACGTGTGCGCAGGTCGGTGGCCGCGAAGAGGTTCCCCTGTTCGAGGGCGGCCGCAAGAAGAACCGGAACGCGCCGGGAAACCTCGGCGATTTCTCCACGAAATAACAGTGCACTCAGCAAGAACCGGTTCGCGATTGTGAGCTCCCACGTCACACCGGTGCATTGATCCCGCAAAACCTCCGCCGCTCGTTCACAGAGATCGGCAGCTTCCTTCCAGTGACCGACAAGATAGGCGCTAACGCCCCTGGCCCAAATCGAGAGTCCGATGGCGTGTGGGTGTCCAACCTTCTGTGATAGCTCCTCCGCCTGACGCGCAATCTGAACGGCGCGCTCGCTTGTAGACCCGCCGCGTGAAGCAATATAGGCTGCTTCGAAAGCCATGGCGCGCGCCACGCGATAGGGCTCGCCGGCTCGAAGCGCCAGCAACAGATGCCGGCTTTGGAAGTCGGCGCCACGAATGAGGTCAACCCAACCCAAGCCGGCTGCTACCGCGAAACAGGTATCCACACGCACGAGATCGAATTCGGGAATCTGGCTGGCATCACGCTCGGTAAACTTCAGGCCACGCAAACGTATTTGGAGACGGCTGAGGATCACTGAAAGCAGAGCGCGCTTTGGACCGGCGGGATAGTTCAAACCTACCGCCGCGAGCACGGAGCGAATCAAGTCCAAACCTTCATTGATGTGACCGCACATTAGTAATTGCTGGGCCGCGCGTCGTTTGAAGTCGAGGCTGTGATGCGCCGAGGTCACCTGGGCCACTTCAAGGTATGTTTGCGCAGCTTCAGCCAGGCGTCCGGCATTGACGAGGGCATCGGCGAGTCCGCGCTTGAGATCGACCAGCTCAGCACCCCGCGCTGGCGCCAGTTCCAGGGCGCGGCGATAAAAGCCGGCCGCTCTATCGAAAGCGAGCGCACTCGCCGCTTTTCTGGCAGCCACGGCAGCATGCGTCGCGGCCCGCACTCTTTCGCCGGCGCCGAGATAATGTTCAAAGAGTGCTTCCGGATCGTCGATGCCGCGGGCTTCGAGTGCCTGGGCCAGCCGGCGATGGATCTGGGTTACCTTTTTCGAATCAAGTTGAGTGGCGATGGTTTCGCGAATCCGATCGTGATAAAGCTCGAGCGTGTGTCCGGGTCCGCCGGTTCGCAGAAACTGGGCAGCGCGTAATGAACTGACGAGCGGGAGTTCATCACCTCTGAGTTCTGCGGCTTGATAGGCGACTTCCGGATTTATTGGGCGTCCGGCAACAGCCAGGGCATCAACAAACTGTCGCGCGCCTTTTGGCAAGTGGCGCAATCGGGAGTCGAGCATGATGGCCAAAGTGATTCCGGTGGTCGCAGTTTGATCGCTGGTAGCAGCGTAGCGAGCCAGCTGTTCCAGCAAAAAGGGATTTCCGCGCGCTTCGTTGAGAATCGCATCGGAGAAGGGCTCGAGCAGCGAAGCGCTGGATCCCAGCAAATCATGCAACATCGCATAGGATTCCGTTTTTGAAAGCGCGCCCACCAGGACTTCGCGACAATTCTCGCTTCCCGTCTTTTCGAGCAGCGACCTCAGGAAGGGTTTCGTCTGCACGTCTTCGCTGCGAAAGCTTGAGATCAGCAACAGCGGCGGCGCATCCGGCGGACGAAGTAAATCTTCCAGCAATGTGGTGCTATCGGCGTCAGACCACTGAAGGTCGTCGATGTAAAGCACCAACGGCTGTCTGTCGGATATGCGCCCGAGCAGTTCGCGCAGGGCCGCAAACGCTTTTCGTCGGAGGGTGAAGGGATCCGGAATCTCCTGTTCGCGTTGTGGGGCATTGAAAACGGCGTCGACCTGAAGCATTACAGGAAAAAGACGCGCGAGTGCGAGCACTTCGCGCGGCATCAGTGCTTCGGCTTTAGCTTCAGGAAGCGAAAGCAAATATTTTGTCAGGCTATCCACCACCCCATCCAGAGCTTTGTAGGGAACCGACTCGCGTTCGTAGCAGCGTCCTTCGAGGATGACCACCTCCGGGTGCTTTTGGCGCAGTTCATCCAAAAAATGCAGAGCGAGCGCGCTCTTTCCCATTCCCGAGCTGCCGTGAAGGTAGACCGTCGCGGTTTGGCCGGCTTTGGTAACGGCAAAAGCATTCTCGAGTTCGCGCAATTGTCGTTCGCGACCAACGAAGACTGACGTTTCCACTGCAGTCGAGGTGCTCGAAGATATCGGTCTTTGTAAAGGACCAGTCTTGCCATGTCCAAGTATCCGCAGGATTTCTCTGCCGGTTGGCCGCTCCTCCGGCTTGCGTCGCAGTAAACGCACGCAGAGGTCATTTAAATCCGGCGGAATGTCGCTTACAAAATCTCTCGGAGCCGGCGGATCGAAATTCTGTTTATTCATCATCACTTCGAAAAATTTGCCGGCAAATGGAAGTCGGGCGGTCAGCGCCTGATACAACATGACGCCCACGCTGTACCAGTCGCTGGCACGGGAAATGGGAAGTTGAGCGCCCTGCTCCGGAGACATGTAATCCGGCGTGCCGGCCAGTGTGATGCTATCGTGAAGCTCCTTGCCCTCGACTTGGGCGACCAGGCCGAAATCCAGAATGACTACCCGACCCTCTTTCGTTACCAACACGTTCGAGGGCTTGATATCGCGATGAAGCTTCCCCATTTCGTGCAAGCCGTGTAAGCCTTCGGCGAGCTGTCTTAGGGCGACACTCAAACGATTAAGGTTCAACTTCGATTTCGATAAGGACCTCTGCTCCGGAGTTTCCAGCGACAGCGGGGGCGGATGGCTACTGGAGATCGGATCCAATTGACGCGTTTCCGCCTCGTAATCCGCCAGCAATTCGTTGCCGGAATCTTTTGAAGTCTTCCGGAGCGTCGGAGTTTTTGACGATTGGACTTGTCTCGCGTGATAACCGGGACGGACGTATTCGAGAAAGTTTATTCCCTGCACCAGCTCCATCGTGAAGAACCAGTACTGCCCGTCACCCATGAACTCATAAAGCGCCACCAGATTCGGATGAGAGACATCTGCGAGCGAGCGGAATTCATTCTTGAACCGCGAGATGTGTGAAGCTTCTGCGCGTGTGAGGGTCTTCAGCGCCACTACCTTGTCGGTCTCGCGGTCGAGTGCTTCGTAGACCACGCCCATTCCGCCGGATCCGAGCCGGCGGCGAATGCGGAAACGTTCAGTGCCGAGAAATTCGTTAGAGCGTTGACTCATTTCTTTGAGCGAAACCAGGGAACCGACTCAAGAATGTAAGTTAGTATAGATCAGTCTAGACCATAAAGTTGGCCTAACATATATTCGTGAGGACCATTCCGATTGGGGATCCCAGACATGCAGCGGCAGGATCGGCAGGAAGGCGACGGCCTGATGGCTTTCTGCAATCCTGTTTCATCCCAAATCCTATGATTAAGGAGACTGAGATGGATTGGCGCGTTTTTCTAACGACCTTTGGCGTGATCTTTATGGCGGAGATGGGCGACAAGACTCAGCTTGCCGCCATGACCATGGCGGCGCAGTCGAAAAAGCCCTGGGCCGTATTCATCGCCGCCGCCCTGGCACTCACGGCAGTTTCAGCAATTGGGGTATTGGCCGGAAGCGTGCTTGGAAATTATTTGCCACTCCTCTGGATAAAGCGCGTTGCAGCAGCTGCATTCATACTTATTGGAATACTGATTCTCGCCGGGAAGTTTTGAAGATCCTCTCGTGACTAAATGCGCGATCGGTTCCGATGGGCAGGCGATCTGTCATCCTCTTAACGATCACATGCTGCTCTAGTGATATCATCGGCCGCCCATCTCAATATCGCTTATGCCGACGGGTAATCTTGTTTCGAAAGGAAGGTTCATGCCGCAGACGCCACATACTGAACGTCACTTCACTGCCAGCGAGGTTGTGCGCGACATCGTAATCGGAATGTCTGACGGGTTGACTGTTCCTTTTGCCCTGGCGGCAGGACTGACGGGCGGTCTCACGGGCACCGCGAATCCTACCGGCATTATTGTTACCGCGGGCTTAGCGGAGATTGCGGCCGGCTCAATCGCAATGGGTCTTGGTGGATACCTGGCTGCAAAAAGCGATGCCGAACATTACACCAAAGAACGCGAACGCGAGAAGCGCGAAGTTGCGGAAATACCTCATGAAGAAATGAGAGAAGTGGTCGAGGTATTTCAGGAATATGGCCTGAGCCTGGAAGACACCTGGCCCCTCGTCGAGGCCCTGCGCCGGCAGCCTAAGAAATGGATCGACTTCATGATGCGTTTCGAACTGGGCCTGGAAAAGCCGGATCCGAAGCGCGCGCTTACGAGTGCTATCACTATTGGCGGCGCCTATGCCGCGGGTGGATTTGTTCCGCTCGCTCCTTACATGTTGACCCGTAATCCTCACTTAGCGCTGTTTATTTCGATTGCCGTGACCCTGGCGGCATTGTTCATTTTTGGATTTATCAAGGGCCGCTTCACGGGCACAAGACCGATGCGCAGCGCTTTGCAAACCGCGCTGATTGGCAGCGCTGCCGCCGCCGCCGCCTTCATGTTAGCCAGGGCGATATCATGACGGCTTGGCCTCTGAGATCTCAAATTTGAGATCTCAGATCTCAATCTCATCTAATCGCGAAGCGCGCAATAAAGTAGCAAAAGTCGGCAACGAACCAAAAAGACCATTGGCCTGGAAACGCTGAGTTGGCAAGCCCGCTCTCAAAAAAACATATCGTGCAAACGTCCCTGACCAGCAGAGTTCAATCGGGTGTCATCTGGAACACCATCTCGGTTTCCTCGACCTATTTGCTGGGGCTGGTCCGTTCAGTAATTCTGGCGCGGCTGCTGCTGGCCGAAGATTTTGGTTTGTTTGGCATGGCGCTAACGGTTGTCACCGGTCTGAGCGCCCTATCGTCTATTGGGTCGGAGATCTCGATCATAAATACGAAGTTTAAGAACGATGAAGAACTCTCCACACACCTCGACACAATTTGGACGGTTGATCTCATCCGGCGCTTAATCCTTGTCCTCCTCATGTTAGTTCTCGCTCGCCCGGCGGCAAGATTTTACGGTGAAGCCCGCGTTCATGAGCTGCTGCTGATCTTAAGCCTGTTACCTTTGATTCAAGGGTTTCAGAATATCGGGCTCATGATTTATCGGAAGCGGGTTAACTTTCAAAAGATCGTCTGGCTGGAGTTGACCACTAACCTACTAACAGCCGGCGCGACGATTGTGCTCGTTCTGTGGACCCGAAACGTTTGGGCGCTCGTGCTAAGCCAACTGGTGTCGGCGCTGATTGCGGTGGCTTTGTCCTATGTTTTCCATCCTTATCGACCACGCCCGCGCCTCGATCGGGGCTCGCTACGGTTGGCGCTAAGTTTCGGAAAGCATGCATTCATACTTGGATTGTTGGGGTATGTGATGATGATGGCTGACAACATACTGCTCGGTCGACTATACAGCGCAGTTGTTCTGGGAACGTACGTCATCGCTTACAACCTGGCTGTGCTGCCCCTGCACGGCATCGCGAATGTAATCGTGAGCGTCACATTTCCTGCTTATGCTGAAATCTCGGCCGGCGAGGTCAAGCGGTTGGAGCGCGCATTTGTGAGGGTGTTTGCGACCAGTTCTACTCTGCTTGCGTTAACAGCCGCGCTACTGTTGTTGCTCGGACAGGAAATTGTGCTGTTCCTTTACGGCGTTAAATGGGCGGCTGCGGGACCGATTCTGCGCATTCTCGGCGTGATGGTTTTCTGCAAAGGACATGCGACCCTGGTGTCACCTTTACTTATCAGCATGAGAGGGATAGCGCGCGATGTCAGGATCAAATTTCTGGAAGCGACAATCTTTTTGGCGCTTCTCTACCCGCTCACGAACCGTTATGGCGCTGTGGGCGCGGCCTCGGCGGGAGCAGCCGCGTTCTTCATCATGATGATCAATCGTCTGCGCGTTGCTTCGTCGCTTCTTCCCAACATTTCCAAAACAATACTGCGAACAGTTTTGTCTTCGGCCTTCGCCTGCGCACTGGGAGTAGCTCTAGCGGCCTTAGTGATACCAACCCTGGAAAGCGTCCTGGGGCGCTTGCTAATGGGCGGGCTAGTGATTGCGATAGTTGTTTCCGCGGTAATGCTGGTTTTGTCGCCGTCATTGAGGGTCGAACTGTGGCGGGTTTTCTCGTCCCTGAATTCGAAGTGGAACGCATTGGCCACCGTTCGCCAGGCGCGCTAAGTTAATCGGAACTCAGTCACTCAAGGGACCGCTAGCGAGCCAATCTGATCTCGCTTAACCGAGGTCATTGGGTTGATTAATTTCGTGTCAAAGACCTTACCTGCAAATTGAAAATCCCGAGGAAGACCCCACCCTCTACTCGCAAGATAATACTGACCTCATTGACACCGCAGACGGAGCAAACTTACGTCTTTACAGCCAACCATATTTCAGATAAAAGCCTTCCTCGTAAATCTTCCCCTGAACAGCCGGCTCTACGATCCAGTCCCAGTCAAAATTGGAGCGCACGAAGAACGCAATGACAATAACAGAACGAGCACCAGAAACCATGCTGGTCAATTCTGCTGCGGTGGGCCGGCATCCGCGCGGATTGGCAACACTTTTTTTTACCGAGCTGTGGGAGCGTTTTAGTTATTACGGCATGCGAGCGATTCTCGTGCTCTACATGGTAGCGCCAGTGGCGCAAGGAGGCCTCGCCTTCGACACGAAACACGCGGCGTCGATCTACGGCACTTACACCATGTCGGTTTATCTCACGGGTCTGCCGGGTGGCATGCTCGCCGATCGTTTGTTAGGCGCAAGACTCGCCGTATTGCTTGGCGGCATCGTTATCGCCTGTGGCCACTTTTCGATGGTCTTTCATTCCCTGACGTCCTTCTATCTGGGAATGGTATTGATCGCCATTGGCACCGGATTACTCAAACCAAACATCAGCGCGATGGTCGGAGATCTCTATGGTAAAGACGATCCACGACGCGACAGTGGTTTCTCAATATTCTACATGGGAATAAACATCGGCGCGGTTATGGCGCCGCTTGTTTGCGGATATCTGGCGCAAGGTGAAAGTTTCAAAGGATTCGTCGCCAGAATGGGCTTCGACGTTTCCACGAGCTGGCACTGGGGATTTGGGGCCGCGGGCGTCGGCATGTGCCTGGGGCTGATAATTTACGTGCTGAACCGCAAACGACTCCCTGATGCGCATCGAACTGTCTTAGACAAGGCTATTGATCCGGAGCCGGCAGCAGACCAGAAGTCAACAACTGCGACTGAAGTGCCCGCAGGTCCGGGCCAGCGACGCGCAAATCCGGTTATGGCTGTAGTGCTGAGTATTATTCTTCCCGGTGCCGGTCATTTGTACCGGGGACAGATCGGCCCCGGCTTGTCATGGCTGTTCGCCTTCGCGCTGGCATGGATTTGGTACCTGACAACTGGTGGCGTCTTGTTGGCTACGGTGATAATTGGCATCGTTATCGCTTGCACCATATCGGTGGTGCGCGGACCAAAAGCTGGTGCACAACTGACACCGCAAGAGTGGAAACGCGTCGGGGCAATCTTCGTATTCTTTTTGTTCACCATACTTTTCTGGGCCGCTTATGAACAGAAGGGCGCGAGCCTGAACCTCTTTGCGAAGGACCTGGTGCGCACCGAAGTTTTTGGAATGAAGTTTCCTTCCAGCTGGTTACAATCGTGCACACCTGCCTTTGTGATCATCTTAGCGCCGATATTTTCCTATTTGTGGCTCCGACTCGGAAAGCGCCAGCCTTCGAGTCCGATCAAATTCACCCTGGGCCTCATGTTCATTGGCCTCGCTTATTGCCTGCTTGTGCCCGCGGCATGGATGACGGCTTACGGTCGCATAAGTCCGCTCTGGCTGGTTGGTCTCTATTTTCTGGAAGTCGTAGGCGAGATGTGTTTGAGTCCGGTCGGACTAAGCACCGTTACCAAACTCGCGCCAGTGAAGCTCGTAGGAATCATGATGGGCGTTTGGTTCCTTGCCGCTTCGTTCGGCAACAAAGTGGCCGGCTATTTTTCAGGCTTTTATCTTCCTCAGGCCGGCACGCTCGTGAAACTTTATGGGGGTATTGCGGCCGGCCTACTGATCTCGGCGGGAATTCTGGCGCTGTTAACTCCGCGTGTTAAGAAACTAATGGGCACCGTCAATTGAAACTCGGCTTGGTCTTTCAAGCTGTTGTTGCTCGTTTGGTAGTCGATCCGGCTTTCCGTGATCGCGTGCGCTCGCCTGGGACTGCTGCTCTCGATGGCGAGCTGTCCAGTCTGGAACAGGAACGTGTTATGTCGATAGTTGATGAGAAGGGACTCGATGCGACTCGCACCTTGCACAAAAGTTTTCGTTTGACAAAACTCTACGCAACGCTCCCGCTCACGCGAAAACTTTTGGGTTCTAACCGGCTCGCAAGAGAGATTAGTTCCTTCTGGGAAGCAACGCCTTCCGATAGTCATTATTTTGTGGACGAGTCGATAGCCTTCTGTGATTTTCTAAAGAGACGACTCCGGTCGGGATTACGCATAAAGTATTTGCAGGAGATCGCTTCCTATGAACGAGCGAATTTAAATTTGCGGCGGGCGCGAACGGATACTGAAATTGCTGAACCGGAAACCGTCACCTTTCATCACGATCCCGTAACTCTTTTCGAGCAGTTGTTGGAAGGAAAGCAGCCGCGCGCCATACCGCAGCGAGCGTGCACGATGATCGGCACTGTCGATGAAGAGGGAGAAGTTAACTGGCGCCTGGCAGAGTCAGCCGGAAAATCTTAGTTTCCAAGTTCTTCATCGCCCGCTGGCCCGATCACGATGGGCCGCCATTAGTTCTCCGCTGGCTATTCCCCCAAAGTTTGGCTGCGGCAACAAAAGTGCGATAATTCTGTCCGCCAAAATGTGTTGCTTTTGACCACCCACCGGCATAGGGGTTCAGGCATTGTGCAGTCCTGACTTATTATCTGGAAAATTGAGCTGAAGAGGTTCCGAATTATGAGCACTGCGATTGAAGAAACCAAGGAAACTCCTGAACAAACTGCGAATAAATGGGTCTACCTCTTCGAAGAAGGAAGCGGTGACGACAAGTCTCTGCTAGGCGGCAAAGGGGCGGGGCTCTGCGAGATGACTCGCGCCGGCTTGCCCGTGCCGCCGGGACTCGTTGTCACCACTGAAGCCTGCAACGCCTTCTTCGAGAACGACAAAAATTTTCCCGAAGGCATGTGGGAACAAGTCAAAGAGGGTCTGCAGAAGATCGAAGAAAAGGTTGGCAAAAAGTTTGGCGACCCGCAAAACCCCCTGCTGGTTTCGGTGCGTTCCGGCGCGGCCTTCTCGATGCCGGGAATGATGGACACTGTGCTCAACCTGGGTCTTAACGAAGAGACCGTGCAAGGGCTGGCGGCACAGACTGGCGATCTGCGTTTCGCCCTCGACGCCTATCGTCGCTTTGCCTCGTTGTTTGGCGAGATCGTGATGGGCGTGGCCCATGAAAAGTTTGAGCGTGTCATGGATCGTTACAAGGCCCAGACGTCCGGCGGCCGCGATACCGATCTGAAACCCAAGCACTTGCGCGACATCATCGCCGCCGAGAAACAGATCATTCTTGCCGAGCAACACGCAATCCCCGAAGATCCTTACGAACAACTGCGCGTCGCCGTGGCTGCTGTTTTCAACTCCTGGATGGGCCGTCGCGCCATCGACTATCGACGCGTCAATCGTATTCCCGATTCACTCGGCACCGCCGTGAATGTTCAGGCCATGGTGTTTGGCAACATGGGCGAGACTAGCGGCACCGGCGTGGCGTTTACACGTAATCCTTCGACCGGAAAGAAGGAACTCTACGGCGAGTATTTACTCAACGCCCAGGGCGAGGACGTAGTCGCCGGCATTCGCACTCCGAATCCGATCAGTCAACTAAAGAAGGAATTGCCGAAGGTATACGAAGAGTTCGCTTCAATCACTGGCCTACTGGAGCAGCACTACCATGACATGCAGGACTGCGAATTCACAATCGAGCGCGGCAAGCTATGGATGCTGCAAACGCGGACCGGCAAACGGAGTGGCGCCGCGGCAGTGCGCGTGGCCGTGGAAATGGTCGGCGAGAAATTGATTGATCGCGCTACCGCCGTACAGCGCGTGACGCCTGAACAGCTCGATCAGCTTTTGCATCCCACCGTCGATCCAAAAACTAATGCCACCGTCCTGGCGACCGGGCTGCCGGCGAGTCCAGGCGCCGCTCAGGGTCAGGTTGTTTTCAGTCCGGATGAGGCTGAAGAATTAGCCCGCGAGAACGCTAAAGTAATTCTCGTGCGGCAGGAAACGAGCCCTGACGATTTTCACGGCATGGTTGCCGCGCAAGCCATCGTCACCGCCCGCGGCGGCATGACGAGCCACGCCGCCGTCGTCGCTCGCGGGATGGGCAAGCCGTGCGTTAGCGGCGCGAATTCCATTGATATTGATTACAGTCAACAACAATTTTCTGTAGACGGCTCGGTAGTCACCAAAGGCGAGTGGATTACGGTCGACGGCTCGACCGGTCGTGTGTTTCTGGGCCAGGTGCCGACCGTTCAACCAACGCTTGGGCCGGAGTTTCACGAGTTAATGGCTTGGGCCGATAAGTTTCGCCGGCTGCGCGTGCGCGCTAACGCGGACACGCCGCGCGACGCGAAGGTCGCGCGCCAGTTTGGCGCCGAGGGCATCGGATTATGTCGTACCGAGCACATGTTCTTCGGGGACCAAAGGCTGGCGGCAATGCGCGAGATGATCCTGGCGGAGGGTGTGGGGGCCCGCGAGAAGGCGCTTGAAAAACTATTACCACTGCAGCGCAGCGACTTTGTCGGAATCTTCCGCGAGATGGTTGGGTTGCCGGTAACCATTCGCCTGCTCGATCCGCCCTTGCACGAGTTTCTTCCTAACGCCGAAGAACTGATGAGCGAACTTGGCGAACTGAAGATGGCTGTCCGGCTCGCGACAAAACTGGGCGACATGGACAACTTGCTCGACGAGATTGACGAGAAGCGCCGGCTGCTCAAACAGGTTAACCGTATCCGCGAAGCTAACCCGATGCTCGGATTTCGCGGCTGCCGTCTGGGGCTGGTGTTTCCCGAGGTAACTCGCATGCAGTGTCGCGCAATTTTCGAGGCAGCCTGTCTGACGCAGGGAGAGAAGAAGAAGGCCGAGTTGGAGATCATGGTGCCACTGGTTTCGCTTAGCGAGGAGCTACACCAGCAACGTGAAGTAATCGACGAAGTGGCGCGCCAGGTCATGGGTGAGTATGGAATGACGGTCGAGTATCGCGTGGGAACCATGATTGAGCTACCGCGCGCCGCGTTAACAGCCCATGACATTGCGGCTCATGCCGACTTCTTTTCATTTGGCACCAACGATCTGACGCAGACCACCTTCGGACTGAGCCGTGACGACTCGAGCCGCTTCCTGCCGAATTATGTGGAGCGCAAGATTCTGCCGGAAGATCCTTTTCAAGTGCTGGATCGCGAAGGCGTGGGCCAACTAGTCCGGCTGGGAACAGAGCGTGGACGTAGCGTGAAACCCGATCTCAAGGTGGGAATTTGCGGCGAGCATGGCGGCGATCCAAGTTCTATCGCTTTCTGCAATGAGATTGGTCTCAACTATGTGAGCTGTTCGCCTTTCCGTGTGCCGGTGGCACGCCTCGCTGCTGCGCAAGCGACTTTGGCGGCAGACGCCAGCAAGGCCACACCAGTCAGCGCTGAGGTGTGACAACTGTAGGACAGGCATTCAACTCTTGGACTGCGCCATAAAAATGGAATTGAGACCCCCGGAAATAATTATCGAACCAAAGAAGGAGCTAGCAAATCATGAGTAAGTATATTTTTCTTATCGCACTATTAGTAGTTTCTTCCGTAGCCGTGCTGGCCTTCAGTTCTCCGGGCGACGTCCCCGCCGCCGGCACTGCCGCTCCCACGTTCAAGTTGATAACCAACGAAGGCAAGGAAGCAAGCCTGTCGGATTTCAAAGGTAAATGGGTAGTGCTGTATTTTTACCCCAAGGACTTCACCAGCGGCTGCACCCTGGAAGCTCACAATTTCCAACGCGACCTCGCGAAATATGCTCAAGCGAATGCGGTTATTCTCGGCGTGAGCGTCGATACTGCTGAGTCGCACAAAAGCTTCTGCGCCAAGGAAGGTCTAAACTTTAAACTTCTGTCGGACACAGACGCGAAGGTTTCTGAGCAGTATGGTTCGGTGATGGACTACAACGGGATGAAACTTTCAGCGCGTAACACTTTCATTATTGATCCGCAGGGAAAGATTGCGAAGGTGTTCGTCAAGGTAAATCCCGGGGGCCACAGCGAAGAGGTGTTGGCCGCGCTGGCCGCGCTGCAGAAGTCGTAGGGGGAATGATAGCCAATGATGAGCGGGGGCAAGCCCACCTTCTTCCCAACCGTGAGCTGATCGGAGTTGATGGCCGATTCTTGATTGAAAGGCTTTCAAGCTGAATCTGCCGGGCTACTTGGAAAGTCTCTCAGGTTGGAAAGTGGGCTTGCCCCCGCTCTAAGTTCCTCAAAACTTAGTGTTCCCTCCTTGCTATGATTCCCTTTCCTGTAATGGGCCTCTGTGGTATTTTTGCCCCCTTCCGTCCCAGGAAATGTAAGCCGATGCTCGGATAGCGGCAAAGATCTTCAGTACTTCGTAAACGGAGTCAACTTTCAACCGCAGGGTGCGAGCTAAATTCAGAGGACAACTATGAAGACGATTCATTCGGGCAGTGTAATCACTCGTGCATCTTTTCAGTCGTTCATCCTGACTTTGTTATTTATCATCTGCGCTTCGTCACTGACTACTGCTCAGGATAAGAGTGAAAACAAACTCGATGACACGTTTCTGAAGAATCTTCAGTTTCGCTCCATCGGCCCGGCAAACATGGGGGGCCGGATTGATGACATTGCGGTGGTAGAAAACAATCCCAGCACGTTCTATGTAGGCGCGGCCACCGGTGGCGTTTGGAAAACTACCAACAACGGCACAACCTTCGAGCCCATTTTCGACGGCCAGGGATCGACTTCAATTGGCGACATCGCGATTGCTCCTTCTGACCCGAGCATCGTCTGGGTGGGTACGGGAGAAGCAAACAACCGGCAAAGCTCATCGTGGGGCGACGGAATCTATCGATCGTTGGACGCCGGTAAGACCTGGGCCAACATGGGGCTGCACGACACTAAACATATCGGCCGCGTTCTCATCGACTCCAGGAATCCAAACATTGTCTACGTGGCCGCGCTGGGCCATCTGTGGGGACCCAACAAAGAGCGCGGCGTATTCAAGACAACTGATGGTGGCAAGACCTGGAGCAATGTACTTTTCATTAACGAAGACACTGGCGTGATCGATCTGGCGATGGATCCGGAAAGTTCAATGACACTTTACGCTGCCGCCTACCAGCGCCGGCGCACGCCCTGGGGATTCAATGGCGGCGGCCCGGGCAGTGCTCTATACAAAACAATCGACGGCGGTACCACCTGGACCAAGCTCACGAAGGGTTTGCCCGAAGGTATTACCGGCCGCATTGGCGTAGATGTTTATCGCGGCAATCCGGATATCGTTTACGCGCTCGTGGAAAATGCGAAAGGCGGCACGTTTCGCTCCGACGATAGGGGAGAAACCTGGCGCAAAATGAGCGATATGGATTCGCGGCCTATGTATTACAGTCAGATTCGCGTCGATCCAAACAACGATCAGCGAATCTGGCAACTGGCTGCCAACATGTACGTTTCCGATGATGGCGGCAAAACCTGGAACTCCAATTTAGTGCAACGAATCCACGGCGACTTTCACGCAATGTGGATCGATCCGGCAAATTCAAACCACGTGTTGACTGGATCCGACGGTGGTCTCCACGCTTCCTACGATCGGGGCCGCACCTGGGACTTCATCAATACGATTCCGCTGGGGCAGTTTTACGAAGTGTCGATTGACAACCAGAAGCCGTTTTGGGTTTATGGCGGGTTGCAGGATAACGGCAGCTGGTCAGGCCCGAGCGGCACACTCAATCAGGAAGGCATCACCAACGATGATTGGTTTCGCACCGGCGGCGGCGACGGCTTCTATTCAGTTGTCGACCCCAGCGATCCGAGCGTTATCTATGTTGAATCTCAAAATGGCAGCGTTTCCCGGCTGGAGTTAAAAACCGGTGAACGTAAATCGATCAAGCCTGAAGCGCGCCCGGGCGAAAAACGCTATCGCTTCGACTGGAACTCGCCAATCGTTATTTCGCCTCACAACAATCGTACCATCTACTTTGCCGGCAACCGCGTTTTCAGATCGACGGACCGCGGCAGCACCTGGACGTGGAGCGACGACCTAACCAAAGATCAGGATCGCGAGAAACTACCCATCATGGGAGCGTTGCCCGATAAGAACACACTCTCGCGCCACGATGGCGTGGAGACCTTTGGACAAATCGTGACGCTGGCGGAGTCTCCCATCAAGGAAGGCTTGCTGTATGCCGGGACCGATGATGGCAATCTGCAGATCTCACGCGATAGTGGCCGGACCTGGAAAAACATTACCGGCAACGTCCCTGGAGTTCCTAAGAACACTTACGTGAGCCGCATTGTTCCATCACGTTACGCGGAGGGCACGGCTTATCTCACGCTTGATGGTCATCGCGCCGACGATTACAACACTTACGTTTTTGTAACCACGGATTACGGCGAATCGTGGAAAACTATTAGATCGAACATACCTGCCGGAGTGACAACGCGCGTTATTCGCGAGCATCCGCGCAATCAGAATTTGTTATTTCTAGGGACTGAGTTTGGCGTCTACGTTTCGTTTGACCGCGGGGGGAGATGGACCCGATTGAAGGGTAATCTCCCGCTGGTGCGAATTGACGATATTCAGATCCACCCACGCGACAATGCGCTGGTGTTGGCAACACATGGGCGATCTGTTTGGGTGCTTGATGATCTCAGTCCGCTGGAACGAGCTTCCGAGAACATCCTGACTTCGGACATTCACTTGTTCGACGTTGCTAACGCGACTCATTTTCGGCTTTACGGGCGCAAGGGCAGTACCGGCCACAAATGGTTCGCTGCAGCCAATCCGCCCTACGGCGCTGTTATCAATTACTACGTCAAAGACAAACCTAAAGACGACGTGAAGGTGACGATCACTGACTCGGGCGGCACGGTGGTGCGCGATTTGAAAGGACCAAAGGAAGCCGGCCTCAATCGGCTCGTCTGGGACCTGAGGTTGAATCCACCCGCACCGCCGCCTGAGGGACAGGGAGAAGGCGGCGGCGGTTTCTTTGGCGCGCCACGTGGGCCACGCGTACAACCCGGCACTTATACGATCAAAATTGCCGCCGGCGAAAAAACTGCGACTGGCAAGGTCACGGTCCAGGAAGATCCTCGCATCCAGATTGTTGAAGCGGATCGTGGCAAGTTGAATGAAGCGATTGCAAGAGTGTATGCCTTGCAAAAATCTGTCCAGGACGCACGCAAGACTATGCAGAGCTTGAAGACGCAAATCACAACGCTGCAGAGTTCCCTGAAAGACAACCCAGACTCATCGAAGCAAGTGAATGATTCAGTACAAAAACTGTCGGATCAGCTCGCTGCAATACAAAAGAAGTTGGTATCGGCACCCGACACCAGCGGCAGCGCCGGACCAGCACTTCCTGATGAGCCGCGGCCTTTGCTTAGTCAAATCACCGGCGTCGCTTTCGGACTCGACAGCTACACGGCCGCACCTACCGAGGACGAGAAAACCCGAATTGAAGATCTCTCGAAGCAGTTGAAGGATTTCGTTGCCGAGCTCAACAAATTCATGGGCGAGGATGTAAACAATCTAAACAAACAATTGCGCGAGAGTGGGCTTCAATTCTTAAATTCCGGCAAGCCCGTCGCGGCACCGACGAAGTAATGGTCAAATCTTCAAGCCTCAAGTCGAGCGTTGGCGCTGCACCCTGATGTGCGGTAGAGCTTGGCATTCCCGTCCCTGCGTTTCACCGTGCGGGCTCCGCTCATTTGCACTGAGTCGAGATTGATCCCGTGAATAACGCTCGTCAGACGCAAGTCCCGGCCGGCTCGCGCGTTCCACACCTCAGAAACTAACCGTTCTCCTTTTTCAAAGCTAACACTCTCCCCATTGCTCTCCTCATTGCGCAAGGCGCCCGCGCCGGCTCGCAGCCGTGTGTACGGAAGAAAATCCGACGCAAACGCGTCCAATAGCTGCGCCAATTACTAAACGGCACAGAGCATCAATGGAGAGTCATATGAGTAACAACGAAGTCGCGAATCTGTTCAACGTGCGCTCGCATAACCCCTCTTTCTTTGCGGTCAAGGACGGTGTCGCCTACAAGGGGGAGCTACTGGACTTTTGCATACCAGTAAATCTCCATTTTCCCCCACCGGAGTTGATCGAAATGATCCGGCGCAACCTTTCCGAAATACTCAGATACTATCCCGACTACGCAGAGGTTCATCAGCAGCACATCGCCGAGATGACAGGACTCGCCCCGGAAACGATTGTGGCTTGCAATGGGTCCACCGAAATCATCACTTTGCTTTGTCAGGAGGCGAAAGCCCCGATTGTCACTTCGGTGCCGACGTTTAGCCGCTGGACCGATCTGCCTGACGAGCTGAACGTCCCGCTGCACACGATCCTGCGAAAGCGTGAAAACGCGTTTAGATTGGAGGTGGACGAGATCGTCAGAAAAGTCAGGGAAGTCGGTGCACGAACACTGGTAATCTCGAACCCGAACAATCCCACCGGTGCCTGGCTGACGCTCGAGGAGATTAAAGCGCTCGCAGGCTCGCTGGAGGATCTTGACGCAGTCATCATTGATGAGTCGTTCCTGGACTTCTCTGATCTGGAGACCGCCGCCGCAGTCGTTGTCGGAATGCCTAATCTAATAATCGTAAAGAGCCTGGGTAAGTCGCTTGGGTGGCATGGCGTGCGTCTCGGCTACGCCACGGCAGAGCCCTGCCGCGCTCAGGCAATGCGCGCGCGGCTGCCGTTCTGGAACATCAACGGTCTGGCGGCGTACGTGCTGAAAACCGTCACGCGATTCAAGGTGGAATACCAGAAGAGCTTTGCTCTGGTTGCTGACGACAGGAATTACATGACAAAACAACTCTCGACCGTCCCGGGATTGACGGTTTATCCCTCGAAAGCAAACTTCGCTTTCGTTGCACTGCCGGATGGAGTGTCGGGACGTATGCTGCGTGATCGGCTACTCAAGAACCACGGCCTGATGGTGAGGGAATGTAGCAATAAGATGGGCGCGGGCGAACAGTATCTGCGTTTGGCTGTGCAGACGAGAACTGCCGTAGACGTGCTGGTGCCGGCGTTACGTGAGGAGCTCTCGCTTATGACGGCGAGCTATTCCTCTTTATCGGCGGCCTAGGCAAACCTGGCGCTCCGATCGAACGATGCTGTTTACCAGCCATGACTCTTTCGGTTTGGCTAGTCGATGGCCACTACAGGCTCTGCCTCCGCTCGCTTTTCGAGGTAAGAGGAAAGGCGAGCGGCATCCTCCTCATTCATATTTAAGAACGTCGCGCCGATGAGCCACTTCCCCTTGCCTTCTTCGATACCAGAGCGCTGGTGCGTGAGGACGGAGACTACCGCCTCAATCCGGCCATTGGGAAGATCCAGGGTCACAAACAGAAGCCGGCCCACACGTGCAACTTCGTCTTCGGCAAACCGTGTCCCGACAAAAGCCAGGGTCAATCCAAACTTGCTAATCACTTCACAATGGCCCCTCGAAGATCGCGAGTAGGACACCTTGCCTGTATCAGCGTTTTTCTCGGCCAGGTGTATCGCTGCGGGCAAGTGTGCTGAGTACCGGGGAGTACGGCGTCGATTAGAGGAAGGTTCTATTTCAAGAGACGGCGCTCTCTCAAACTTTCCGAATGGATCGAGACCCTTAAATTCCAGACCGCAGTTGTTGCACAGCAGTTCATGCAGTCCGATGAGCCGCAATGGTATTGCGCCAGCGTTATAACCGCGCTGGATCCGTGAACTCTTGCATCTCGGGCACCGCATGGCACTGACATCATATCAGCTTCTACTCAAGGTATAGGCACACAAAACAAAAAGGCAGTCACCGAGGACTGCCTGTATTGTTGATTCAGTGGTGCACCCGGCATGATTCGAACATGCGACCCCCTGATTCGTAGTCAGGTACTCTATCCAACTGAGCTACGGGTGCCTGGTTTGGTAAATAGTAAATGGTAAATCGTGAATAGTGAAGTGGCGAGGGTTTGTTGATAGTCCCCTCGAAAACTATCGCAAATCGCAACTCCAAGTTTGAAACTCCAAACTCGGAACTCGAAACTAGTTACCGCGAGTAGTAGCCCGGCCTGGTGCGGACGATGAGCTCAGGCTGAACAACCTCAATCTTTATTGCGTGCCACTTGCCGTCGCGCGCACGATCGCCTCGAGCCTGATAAGCCACCGTGTATAACGCGCGCAATTCTGCCGCTACCTCGGCATACAAACGCGACATTTGATCAAGCCTCTGAATATCGTTGAGCCGACCGCCCGTGCGATCCGCCAGACTTTGCAAACGCGTGCGGGCCGCACTGTAAATCCCAGTGATCACCGGATCAGGTAAAGGCAGTCTCTTGGGATCGCCCGAAGGCAACGCGAGTGGGTAGATCGATACGCCTTGCTTGTCCGCCGCGCTGAGTACGGCATTGAGCGTACTGTTCGCTTTGGCATCAATCGCGGCTATTGCTTCTTCGTCGGTTTGTGCTTTTGCAAGCAAGGCGCGATCGGCATTACGCAACTGCGTATCGAGTCCGTCGGTCATAACAACAATCGCCTTGCGTCGCTTGGGACCTTCTTTGTCTAACTCATTCAACGCATACTTCAGTGCATCATAAAAATGCGTGTCACCAGCACCCTCAGCGATTTGAATTGCATAAGCCGTCTTCTTTCGATCTGTGGAAAAGCCCGCCAGACTCTTTACCTTTGAGTTGAACTGAATTACGGCCACTCGGTCGTCAGGCGCCAGTGCATCGAGAAAGCGCCAGGCGGCCTGCTTAAACTGCTCCCGAAAGTTCACCGTCGAGCCGGACGTGTCTAACAAAAGCACTAGGCTGAACGGCGCATACGTCGGTTCAAAGTGAAGAATGGCCTGCTTGACACCATCCTCAAAAACTGTGAAGTCATTTTGCGAAAGCGAAGTCACAGCCCGTCCGCGCGGATCTACAACCCCGACATTCAATTGCACCAGCGCGACATCTGTGCGCACCACGTCTTCGGGCTCCTGCGCGATCGCGAACTGAGTTGAGCCGCAAAGCAGTAGCAAAGGGAAAAGCAAACTTGCGAAGAAATCACGGTGCATTAAGGCTGTTGTACGAGAAAATGAATACTTCATGTGGAAATTTGATTTTTTGTCCTTCGATAATGAGTATCCCGGCAAGCAAGATTTTTTGCAATTGTGGAAGATTGGAAACATCCACCGATATCTTCGGGAAGGCTCATTACTGTCCCTACAATCTCACCGAGTCTGCCTGCCACTTTCGGACGCACCGGAGGGTGTTTGAGTTGCTTCGGAAGTGACAGAACGATGTCTCTTTGCGGGCGTTCGTGAATCCTATGGAACATTTGTGGCCTTCTTCTTAGCCGCAAATAAGGCAGAGCTCCGCAACTGGGCGGCGATCGGTGGCGACGCAGGTTTACAAATGGGAGTCCTCACAATGTACAAACCAAACTTCTGCGCGGAGTGTGGCGCCAAGTTGCTACGGCTGCGCTGGTACTTCTGGACGAGCCGGCGATTTTGCAACGACTGTGCGCGCCGTCTGCGGAAAGCGCGTCTCATTCCAGCATTGTTTACGTCGCTGGCGCTCATAAGCGCCGGTTATATCGCAGGCCGGACGCAGCGTCCTGTGCTTCCCCCATTGATCATCGAAAGAAGAACTGATTCGCCTCTTGACGATAGTGAACCCGGAAAGGCACGTCTGCGGGCGGCCACGACCGAATCCGGAGGGCGTCCAGCCGATACTCACAATTCTTCACCAGCTTCAGTCGAGGAAGTCGTCTATCTTTGTGGGGCGCGCACGAAGAAAGGGACACCATGCTCCCGGCGCGTCCATGGCCCAGTGCGTTGTTGGCAACACAAGGGCATGCCGGCGATGCTGCCTCAGGAAAAATTGCTGCTCCGATGAAATTTAGTTTGTCGTTGAGTTGCCCGTGACTCTCGATGGGAGCAGGAAGGGATGCCGAAAAGAGTTGGCCGACAAACTCTAATTTGGCGTTGCTGTGCTTTACCCAAGGTAACGACAAACTGAAGTTTATCGGACATAAGGCGCGTGG
>JBKOZZ010000134.1:0-16177 GCA_046726155.1 Acidobacteriota bacterium | reverse complement strand
GGGTTAACCGTTCCAAACGAATTGATGTCAACACACCTGTCAGTTGGCGACACCGTGGTAACGCAAGTATGGAACGCCGGAGCAAAGCGCCCGGACGTGAAGTCCTGCTCAGCCGACAATGAACGTTCCGCTAGGTCGAGCGGCAGATACTCGAAGAACCGACCATAATTATAGTAGGCCTTCATCTTTCCGTGACCGGTAGGATCAACTGTCACGCCAATTCGAGGAGCCCAGTTGCCGGTGAAGGAATATGCCGTTCTTACACCTGCGGCTGAGGGGTTGCCGATAACTCGCTCTTGTTCGTTGCGAATACCGATCAGCGCTGTGACGAAGCGGTTGAAGCGCCATGTGTCTTGCGCATACGCGGCATGGTAGTCAGAAGAGGTGTCGAAAGAAGGATTACCATATTCGCCGCGATCTTGCCGGAGATATACACGCCGGCCGCCAGGTCCGAGTCCGATGTTCGTGCCCCCCGGAACAAAGAAGACCGGGCAGAGCGGGCAGGAATTCGGATTCGTGTCCGACTGAACGCGCAGCGACCAGGCAGCGTTAACCTGTTGTCCAACGGCGGTTGCCGCATCAGGCCCAGCAATAGTCGTCAGGGCAACGCCGGTGGCGTTAGCGGCTGGAATTGTGTAATGCGGGCCACTGCGATCGCGCGTACCACTGTAGAACGCTCGCTGGAATTGGTAACCAATAGCAATCGAGTGCTGGCCCAAGAAGGAGACCTGCTTGGCAGTGTCCGCACTGAAGCGACGTGTCTTGCCCTTGGTTGGCTCAAAGAAGCCGCGTCCAATGGGAGTAAACTGCCCGCGAGTTGCCCCCGTGGTAACACCTACACCGGTGCGGTCAACGATCTGATTGAAGTTGTCAAAGCCACTCTCGTCAAAGTGGTTATTGGCCTGGCTGAAAGACGCATTCAACGTCCAGCTTTGGCTAAGCGATCCGTTATACCTTAACGCCTGATTGCGTGAGCCGTAATCAAGGACGCTGAAAGCCGTGGTGTTGTCGATGTTCAAGCCCGAAAACGACGACTTGTTCGTTTTGGTCGGATCACCGTAAATTGAGTAAGCCAAGCTGTGGTTCGGGTTGATGACCCAGTCAGCTTTCAACGCGTAGTTATAGGTGCGAAAGCGTTGAGCGTGCTCACCAAGTAGAGTTTTGAGGCCGGAACCGTCGGCGCCAAGTACAACATTTCTCTGGACGCTTGGATTAAACGAGCCAAAGAAAAAGAGCTTGTCCTTGGCAATCGGACCACCAAAATCAGCTCCAGCATCGTAATTCTCAACGTGGAGCACTTTGCCAACCTTGTTAGTGGAAAAATCATCGCGCTGCTTGCGGGTAGCCTCGAAGGACTTTGGACGAGCATAACCGTAGACTGCGCCATGATAATCGTTGCCACCCGACTGCGTGATGATATTGACGATGCCGCCGGTGGCTTGTCCATATTGAGGCTCGAAGCCAGCAGTTTTCACCTGGACTTCCTTTACGAAGGCGGTATTAATACCGGTTCCCAGCGCACCATAGGATCGCGAGAAGGTTCCGATTCCGCCGAATGCTGAATCAGTGATGTTGACGCCGTCGGCGACGTAAAGATTGTCCAATGCGGAGCCGCCGGAAATCGAGGGATTGTCGCGGCCGCCGCCGAGACTATCTGTTGTTCCCGGTGCGAGATAGAACAGACTTGAAACACTACGCGCAACCGGAATGTTGTTGAATAGTTGATCGTTCAGGTTAGAACTAACGGCCGAACTCTGTTGATCGATACCGCCGGTGTCAGTAACCGTGACCACCTCAGAAATGTTGCCCGCTTCTAATTTGGGGCTGATGTTCGCTTCCTTACCTACGTATACGATCACGCCTTTGGAAACCGACTTCTTAAAGCCAGCCTGTTCCACAGTGACCGTGTAGGTGCCGGGGAGCAGGTTGTCTACCTTATAGACACCCTGATCATTGGTCTGGGTAGTGGTCGACGCTTGCTGACCTTCGACTGTCACCTTGGCGTTTGGCAAAGCCCCGCCATTGACGTCAGTCACCACACCGCCAATGCTTCCCTTAGTTTGAATGTCCTGTGCAAACGCTGCCGTACCGGCTAGTGCAATGCACAGGATCATAAATAACCTTAAAACATTCTTCATCTTTTGCTGTCCTTTCTTGATTCTAGAAGAGTGCCGCCGGGGAGATTCTCTGTTACCCATTTTCCTTATTTCTTTCGCGGCACTGAAAAATTCCGAAACTAACTATAGTAAAAAACTCTTGCGCGGGTACTTTCGCAATTCTTATGCCCGCCACGATTGTCAGATGGATCGCTAACGCACTCATATATTTAGCGCTTCCTCGACATACGCTGAGAGGCGCGAAAAATCCAAAATATTGGGAACAATCCATAAATCACAACCGGGCCGAAGCTGCCGTGGCGCCCTCGGTTTATGACAGGGTTTTTACGATGTTCGCCTGTTATCAGATTGCCTTTCGTTGCTTTTGCAGGTATTAAGAAATTCCCAAAATGTCCGAACGAATTTATCGCGATCCGGTCCACAACATCATTCGCCTTCGTACCGATACAAACGAGGGCGAGCTGATGATGCGTTTGATTGATACTCCGGAATTCCAGAGACTGCGTCGTATTAAGCAACTGGGACTTGGACTCTACACTTATCAGGGAGCGGAGCATTCTCGTTTCACACATTCGCTTGGCGCATTTCACTTGATGAGTCGGGTACTCGATCGCCTCTCCGAAAAGCACTCAATCAATGAACAGGATCGCGTCGCTGCCCGTGCTGCCGCATTGCTCCACGACGTGGGCCATGGATCCTTTTCGCATGTGATGGAAAAGGTTCTGGGATTCCACCATGAGAAATGGACAGTCGAGGTTGTGCTGAGTGAAGCTACTGACGTCGGTCAACTCTTGCGCTCATACTCGGCCAGCTTGCCCGCGAAGGTGGCAGCGATTATTGAAGGCAAGTTTCAACCGGCCGCATTGGCCCAACTGGTTTCGTCCCAACTTGACGTAGACCGCATGGACTACCTGCTGCGAGACTCATTGATGACGGGGGCCAAGTATGGAATCTATGATCTCGAATGGATTATCAACGCGCTGGCAATCGATGAAGAACACGATCGTATTTATGTGGCAGCACGCGGGCTGTATGCAGTCGAGGAATACTTACAAGCGCGCTACTACATGTTTCGTCAGGTTTATTTTCATCGTACGCTCCGTTCGGCGGAAGCAGTGTTGCGGGCAATCCTGAGACGAGCTTTGAAGTTGCTTGAAACTGGCGAGGCGGTGTGGTGTGCGCCAGACACTGCGTTTGAGAAGGTGCTGCGGCAAAACTCTTTAACAATAACTGAGTATCTTGAGGTGGACGACTCTGATGTTTTGTTTCACGTGAAGCAGTGGCAGCGTTCGCCAGACGCAATTCTTGCTGACCTCAGCAAGCGCTTCACCGGACGGAGGCTCTTCAAAGCGATCGATCTTGATATGCCGGTAGCCGAGCGGCCTGAGTTTCTGGCCGCAGCGCGCGAGTGCGTGATGCAGGCGGGATATGATCCAGACTACTACTTCATCGAAGACCGTGCGAGCGACGTGCCTTATTACAACTATTACACGGCGGAAGGCGCGGAGCCAAAAAGTCGGATTTATGTTGAAGATGGGTATGCGAGGCCTAGCATAAGAGAGATCACGGAGGTTAGCGACGTGGTACGAGGACTGCAGCGCGGTTATGAGTTGCACCGCGTTTGTTTCCCCGCAGAAGTGAAGACAGATGTCTACAAGCTCTATCACAATCTCCCTCCAAGGGATCGCTCGGCTGCGGGAAGTCACTAAGTTCTTTGGCAAAGACTAAAGTTCCAGGGAGAACTAACGTGCGATGGCAAGAATAGCGGATGCGAATATCGAAGACGCAGATACGTACATCACGAACGTGCTTGAGACACAGAGGGAAACGTGGGGCGCACCATTATTTAATCATCTTCTCTACGCGCGCCGGCCATCGATCTTTCGAGGCGCACGAGCAATGTGGAGCGGTATCGAGTCATCCGGATTGGTTGACGGGAGCCTGCGAGCGCTGATTAATCGCCGCGTCGCCGCCCTAAATGGCTGTGAGTTTTGACAAGACATCAATGCTGCCGTGGGTAGCCAACTTGGCGTTTCCGATGAAAAGATTGACGCTCTTCCTAATTATGCGACCAGTGACTTGTATAGCGAGGCTGAACGCGTAGCGCTCGAGTTTGCCGACGCCATGACAATAACTGGTAGGGATGTTAGCGACGAACTTTTTGCGCGGCTGCGGGTCTTTTACGATGATGATGCTGTGACGGAGTTGACGGCGACGATTGCCTGGGAAAACGCTTCCAGTAAATTTAATCGCGCATTACGCGTGCCTTCTCAGCAATTCTGGACGAGACGCTAGCGGGCACACCTGAAGGTGAAATTTGAGATGAGACGCGAGATCTCGGAACATTTACAAAAGCAAACTCTCTACCCGAGTTCTCCTAACGAATGCAATCATTTCGATCCCATTTAAGGCCGCGACTGTCAGTCCTGGTTTCTGCCACTTGCGGCTTGATTTTTCTCTCATTGATCTGGCCGGGTGTTAGTGTCAGAGCCTGTAGCCAACAAATAGAGCGGCCTATAAGTCTGGCAGTTTTGGACTTTGGCGACTCTAAGATTGGACGACTAGCCTCCGAAAAACTAGCCTCAAATCTTAAGCAGGAAACCACAGTCGTTATTCTAGATCGTGACCAGGTTCGCGCTGCCGCTCGCGGTGCTGGATATTCCGGCTCAATAAATTTGTCTCTCAGCGAAGCGCGCGATCTTGGCGCCGCACTCGGATGTGACTTTTTTATTCTTGGAGATGCGCAAACTCTTCGTCGCTCGCCCTCCACTGGCCCAGTTTACTTTGAAGCTTACGCTTCGATATTTGCGGTTAGCGCGCGAACGGGAAGGCTCCTCCATTGGGAACGCCCAAGCTTCCAGGACGCGATACAGGCTTTTGCCGAACAAGCGCTGTTAGCGGAATTATCTGGCTTCGAAGCACGGCGGCATGTCGAATTGTCAGTCCGCCGTGCCCAGGAAGATGAACGTGGTGAGCGTGAGCTAACAACTAATCAGCAGGTCCCGATCATCGAAGAGGCGCCGGACGATGATAAGAGCGCCGCGGCGGAAGGGCTTCGGTTGCCACGCCCTTATCGGCGTTTAGTTCCAGCCTATCCGGAGAGTGCCGCGCGCGCTGAAGTTGAGGCGACGGTCGACGTGTTAGTGGATCTTGATTCCGATGGCGAAGTGACACGAGTTGAGGTTGCGCGTTGGGCGGGATTCGGTTTGGACCAAACGACAAGCGAGACCGTTCGCCGGTTACATTTCTTTCCCGCAATGCGCAATGGAGTTGCCATACCAATCCGCGTCTTGCTGCGTTATAACTTCCGCAAACCGCAGAAATAGGTCACTGGAGAAAAGGAAAGACGGTTAATGGATAAAGGGAATAGTCAGCCAGGTCAACCTTGTAGGTTTCAGGATCTGTGGCGGGTGTTATTAGCGGCGACTTTAGCCTCGCTCTTTGTTTTCTCTTTAGCGTTTTCGCCTTCCCATCTTTTACTTTCGGCCAACGCCGACTCGGCGGCTGTTGCGACTAACACTCGCGAAGGCCGGCTGGCAGTTTTCGATGATGCCTGGTCGAGGATAAACGAACGTTACTACGATCGGAGCTTTAATGGGCTGGATTGGGACGCTCAAAGAACAACTTTTCGCACCCTCGCAGCCGAGGCAGGCTCGGGCCCGGAACTGTACGCCGTGTTGCGCCGCATGATTTCTTCTCTGGGCGATCCACACACACGCGTCTTCGCACCCGAGGAAAAGTTTGACTGGTGGCGACCGCGTTTTGTTAGTGCCGGCATCGCTATAGCGGAGGTCGATGGGCTGCCTACCGTAGTTCAAGTAGAACGCGATTCGGCGCCGCAACGGGCGGGCTTGCGCGTTGGGGACGTGATTGAAAGCGTGAATGGTGAAGTCGCATCTTCTCTAATCAATAACCAGCTGGCTAACTTATCCACCCCGGTCAGCACTTCCTTGAGGTTTCGCATTTTCGCGAAGCTGTTGGAAGGCCTCCCTGGAACCGTGGTCGAGGTCAGCTGGAAGTCGAAGGACGGGAAACGAAAGTCTGCTCACTTTGATCGTCACTGGGAACAGCGCGAGCTTGGGGTGAGAACGCGTCGCGAACAAAGAGAATACGCGGTCGTTGAAATCGACGCATTCACCAAGCCAATAGCGACGGCTTTTGCGCGCAGTCTGAAGGAAAAGCTAAATGGTGCTCGCGGTGTAATTCTTGACTTGCGAGGCAATGGTGGCGGCGATGCTGAAGCAATGACCGATATTGCGTCCGCATTTCTTGGATCGGGCTCCAACCTGGGCCAGTTCACCGATCGCTTCGGAGTGAGCTTCACAATCACCACCCATTCCCGGTCTTTGTTTTCACCCGACCTGATCGCGCAAACCAAACTCCCTCTGATTGTCTTAACAAGTGAACGCACCTCTAGCGCGGCAGAGATTTTCACTGAGGCTCTAAAGGTATCAAAACGTGCCACGATCCTCGGCACCGAAACCTGCGGCTGTGTTCTCGCGGTTCGCACTCGCCACGACTTACCGGACGGCGGGTTACTTGATATCAGCGAGCTCGATTATAAAACGGCGGCGGGCCAACGCCTCGAAGGACATGGAATAAAGCCCGATGAGTTAGTCACAGTCGAACGAAGCGATCTTTATTCCGGCCGCGACCGCGCGATGGAATTAGCACTTAGTAAATTGATGCGGCTTCGCATAGCGCATCACTAGCCCCGCCGGTTAAGGTAATGAGGGGAGGCTGAAATTCGACCTCCGCGGATAACTTTTCCGGTGTTCATTAGTCCAACGCTCAATCTTTCGTCCGCTCGCCACAGCCTCTTACCCATTTCCCCTACTCATTTCTGCCGGTGTCAGTGGAGCGTCATGCTATGATTCGCAACGAACTTAGCACCCCCAGGTAAATCGATAATGCTTTACTTGTCGCAAGTGTTGGGTCGCCCCATCCGCGATCTTGAAGGCGAGCGTGTGGCGACTATCCAGGACGTTATCGTACGCCTTGGTGACGACGATCATCCGCCGGCCACCGGTCTGGTGGCCCGCTTTGGTCGGCGCGATTTTTTCCTGTCGCGCTGGCGGATTACGGAACTCAATGAGCAAGGGGTCAGACTCAATTCCGACAAACTAAATCTTCGCCCGTTTGTGCGACGCGAAGGCGAGGTATTGCTCGCCCGCGACGTGCTCGATAAGCAGTTGATCGATGTGGATGGCAAACGCGTAGTTCGGGTTAACGACGTGCAGTTGATTGAAGCGGCCGGAGACTGGCGGGTGACCGGGGCGGACGTTAGCTTGCAGGGCCTTTGGAGACGGCTGGCTCCCGCAGGCTTCATGGGCACGCGCAAACCGGTCGAAGTGATCGACTGGGCCGATGTGGGTTATCTGGCCACAGACGCGGCAACGGTTCAGCTCAAGTCTTCGAGTGGCAAGCTGGCGCGCCTTCATCCGGTTGAGATTGCGCGACTTGCGGAAGCGCTTTCCTATCATCACGGCTCTGAAGTGGTCGAGTCGCTTGATGACGAAACTGCCGCTGAGACGCTGGAGGAAATGCCCTCCGAGCGACAGGTGCAGATTCTTGGCGACATGGACGAGGAACGCGCCGCTGATATTCTCGAATGGATGTCGCCGGATGAAGCGGCCGATGTGCTCGGCGATTTGCCGGAAGAAAAAGCGGAAGAATTGCTCGGCTTAATGGAGGATGAAGAACAAGCTGACGTTGCAGAACTACTGCCTTATGAAGACGACACCGCCGGCGGCCTGATGACGACAGAGTTTGTCACGCTGCCACATGAACTAACGGTTGGCGAAGCGCTGGCGCGTTTGCGCGAGATGGCGGAAACGCCAAACATGATTTATTACCTTTATGTCGTCGAAGCCGAGGGGTCATGGAAACTCGTGGGTGTGATCGCGTTGCGCAGTCTGATTTTGGCTGACCCCTCGGTGCCTTTGGCGGAAGTTATGCGCACGGAGTTTCAAACGGCGAATCCGGATGAACCGGCGAATGAGGTAGCCCAGAGAATCGCCGAATACAACCTCTTGGCCTTGCCCGTAATGGATGAAACGGGAGATATTTTGGGAATCATAACTGTAGACGACGCAATGGAAATCCTATTGCCGAAGGATTGGCGACAACGTTTGCCAAGACTGTTTGGATGAATTAGGAACGAGGACCGCCCATTTTTCGCCGATAAACTCGGAGATCGGCTCGAGAAAACCGGGACGAGTTTTCAGATTCGTCTAACCTGCGTTCATCCGTGGCTGAATACTGCAAATTTGACCTCGACCAAAAGATTCTATGACTGACGGAGAACCTCCAAGTGGCGGAATCACGAGCAGCGGTATTGGCCACTGGGCGACGCTTATTGCGTCGGCGGGCTCGAGGTGTGAAGCCGCCTGCCGGGTGGCGAGGCAAATACCTGGGGTATCTCGCCATTCTCGGGCCTGGCATGATTGCCGCCAGCGCCGGTAATGACGCCGGCGGAATAGCAACATTTGCGGCAGTCGGAGCCGAACAAGGTTACCGCCTACTCTGGATCCTTATCCCAATCACAATCAGCCTCGGCCTGGTCCAGGAAATGTGCGCTCGCATGGGCGCAGTTACCGGCAAAGGTCTCGCTGATCTTATTCGCGAACGTTTTGGTGTGCGGTGGACCGCCTTTGTAATGCTTGCGCTATTGATCGCCAATGGCGGCGTCACGGTTTCTGAGTTCGTCGGCATTGCCGCAGCCACTGAACTCTTCAGTGTGTCACGGTTCATCTCTGTTCCCTTGTCGGCAGTTTGCATCTGGTGGCTCGTCGTTAAGAGTTCTTATCAGCGAGTTGAGCGCGCATTCCTGCTGATGTCGCTCGTATTTCTTGGCTACATCGCCTCGGCGGTTCTCGCCAAGCCCGACTGGAATGCCGTCGCCCTCGGTTTAGTGAAGCCGAGCTTCAGCTTCGACTACGCTTATCTGTTTACGTTCGTCGCAGTTGTGGGCACGACGATCTCGCCATACATGCAGGTTTATGTTCAATCGTCAGTGGTCGAGAAAGGTGTGACCCCTGAAGAATACGGCAGGACAAAAGTAGACGTATGGGTTGGCACCCTTTTGGCAATCCTGGTTGTTTTCTTTATCGTTGTGTCAACAGCCGCCACCCTGCACAAACATAGTCTGCACATCGAGAGCGCGGCTGACGCTGCGCGCGCGCTGAGACCACTTGCCGGGGCCTACGCGGAAAAATTGTTTGCGATTGGTCTTTTTGGCGCCTCAATGTTGGCTGCCGGCGTTCTGCCTTTGGCCACTGCCTATTCGATCAGCGAGGCGCTTGGTTTTGAGAAGGGTGTGTCCCGGAGTTTTCGCGAGGCTCCGATTTTCCTTGGAGTGTTCACCTTTCTGATTGCAGTAGGCGCCGCGATCGCGGTGATCCCTGGCTTGCCTTTGATCCGGGTCTTGCTCGTGACGCAGGTAATCAATGGTCTGCTTCTGCCCATCATCCTCTTTGCAATACTGAAACTGGTAAACGACCGCGAGTTGATGGGCTCCTTTGTTAACGGCCTGCTGTATAACATCGGCGCCTGGCTCACAGCTATCATCGTTACGTTGCTGTCGCTCCTCTTAATTCTGGTGACCCTATTCCCGAACCTTTTGCGCTTTTGATCTACGTCTATCAGTGATAAAAGGAAGGAGCAATAAAGGCTTTCGCAATACGCTTGGGTTCTCGCAATTAGCATCAGCAACAACCGTGAAGCAATCCCGCAACAAAAACAAATTCGCACTCTTCTTCATAGCTACGGCACTGGTGGTGCTCGCAATCTATTTGATCTTTGCCTTCAAGAATCCTCTGCGCGAGTTACTGAGAGCCCAAATGGGCGGGCTCGGATCAAGAGCAGACACTATTGTTGCGGTGTTGCAATTAGTCTTTCTTGGCGTCCTTGCCTATCTTGCAGTGCGCGCGCTCAACACGGTGGTTTTTGGTCTGGTCCGGTTGCGTCGCGGGTTTGACGCGCCAACCTTAGTTAGAAATATCTTTTCGATCATTGCTTTTACCGCCTTATTCTTCCTGATTTTCACGTCCATCTTTCCTGACGCCAACCTCGGCGCTCTCTTTACGACCTCTGCGATCTTCGGCGTCATCCTGGGCCTGGCTTTGCAGGACACGCTGGGAAATTTCTTTGCCGGGATATCCCTGCAAGCGGATCGACCTTTTCAGGTAGGCGACGTGATTACCGTGGGCGTGCAAAGACATACGGGTGTGGTTGAGGAAATCACCTGGCGTGCTATCAAGATCCGTACCTTTCAGAACCATATCGTGCTCATAAGCAATAGCACCGCCGCGAAAGAACCGATAGAAGTTTGCCCGCGCGAAAACCTCAATGCTCGACTAGTCTTCTTCAACACACTCTTTGTTGACTCACCCGCTAAGACTATCCACGTTGTAAGAGAAGCCGTGCGTGAAGCTGACAACGTGTCACAGAGAATCTCGCCCATTGTACGCATTAGAAACCTTGGCGACAGTGGCGTGGAGTATGAAGTCAAGTATTGGGTTGAGGACTATGCGAAATACAACGATACCGACGCACTAGTGCGCCAGCGAATCTGGTATGCATTCCGGCGGGCCAATGTCAGCTTCGCATATCCCACGCGCACGCTGCTAGTTGAACGCAAATCGAAAATTGGAGCGCAGATCGGTGACGGTGGAGCAATCGTTGAACGGCTTGCAGCGGTCGATATCTTCGCGCCTCTCTCAGCGGAAGAAACAGGCATGTTGGCGCAGGCAGCTACCAGTCACGTGTTCGCACCGGGCGAGACTGTCATACGAGCGGGCGACGCGGGCTCGTCGATGTTTGTGGTACACAGCGGCCGCGTAAGTGTGCAGGTCAGCGAGAATGGCCGCCCGCGAACGGTGGCCACGCTCAGCGATGGGGCTTTCTTCGGCGAGATGGCTTTATTCACCGGAGAACCTAGAACCGCTAACATAGTTGCGCTTGAGGAGACCGAGGTACTGGAGATTGGACATGCGGCGATGAAGCGTGTTTTCGACACTAATCCTGACCTGGTTGAATCGCTGAGTCACATCATCGCCGAACGCAGGGAGGCGCTTGTCGCGAGCGAGGATCTTTCAGCGGGAGGCAAAGACCAATCCGCCGGCGTCCTCTCCTCAATAAAGAGATTCTTCGGCCTCAAGTAAAGCCGCCCCGAAGCCGATCCGGTTGCCAAGGGTCCCCAAATAAGTCCTGGAATCTGGCGAATTCATTGGACTTTTTGCAGTTCCTGACGAACTTGACAGGGCTGGACTCAAATATTATTATTGCCACACGCTCACAAGGCAGGGGAACAAGGAAAGAGAAGTTGACTCACCGCTTTTTGGGCGTAAGTTAAATAAGGAGGAATACCAGTATGACTATTGTTCGTTACGATCCCTTCAGGGATCTCCGCTCTCTACAGGAAGAAGTGAACCGGTTGTTTTCTACTAACTTGACCCGCGGGTTTGGCGAGGAAGGCATTGGCCGCGGCGCCTGGAACCCCAGCGTGGACATCTATGAAAACAAGGATCAGATAGTGCTCGAAGCCGAACTGCCCGGAATGAATCGGGAGGATTTTGAGCTTTCAGTCGAGAACAACGTCATTACGTTGCGCGGTGAGCGTCAATTCGAAAAGAAGGACGACTCAGATAATTATCATCGAGTTGAGCGCTCATATGGATCCTTTACGCGTTCCTTTACGTTGCCTCAGACCGTTTCAGGAGAAGGCGCGACCGCCGAATATCGCAATGGCGTGTTGCGTGTGACGCTTCCGAAACGGGAAGAGACAAAGGCGCGCCGCATCGAGATTGGCGGTGAAGATACTGAATCTTCGGCCAAGACGATCGAGGCGAAGGCTGAGAGTGTGAGCAACACAAAGTCCAGCCAGGCCGCCGGCGGTAGCTAAGTTAACAATCTGACAGACACATGGTGAGCGGGGCTTTCAGTATTAACAGGCAAGGCCGACAAGCGAGCCTGCCGAACTGAAACCCCGCTCAAAAATCAGAAGCAGGATAAACGACCAAAAACTTTATGCGTTTAGATAAGTTCACTCTTCGAGCTCAGGAAGCCATTCAGGCAGCCATCGAACTCGCGGAGCGAAATCAAAATCAGCAAGTTGAACCGGAGCATCTGCTCGCCGCAATGCTGGAGCAACCGGAAGGGATCGTGCGTCCAATTCTGGGTAAGCTGGCCGTCAATGTTGCGGTTGTGCTCAATGATCTGCAAGCGGCGATAGCTCGGTTTCCTCGCGTCGAGGGCGGACAGCAATATGTTAGTCCGCGCCTAAATCAGATCTTTACTGCGAGCCAAAAACAAGCAGACAAAATGCAGGACGAGTTTAACTCGACCGAACATCTGCTACTGGCACTCGTCGAGGAAAAGGACGGCGAAGCCGGGAAGATTCTGCGTCAGCACGGCGTCAAACGTGAGGATCTGTTCAAGGTAATCGAGCAGATGCGGGGCGGTTCCCGCATAACTGATCAGAATGCGGAACAAAATTATCAGGCGCTTTCAAAATATGCGCGCGATCTCACGGAGCTGGCACGCAAAGGCAAGTTGGATCCTGTGATTGGTCGCGACGACGAGATACGAAGGACCGTGCAGGTTCTTTCGCGGCGCACCAAAAATAATCCGGTCTTAATTGGCGAGCCAGGAGTGGGAAAAACCGCCATTGTCGAGGGGCTGGCCCAGCGGATCGTTTCGGGCGATGTTCCCGAGACCTTAAGAAATAAGCGGTTGGTTGGTCTTGATCTAGGATCGATGCTGGCAGGCGCAAAGTATCGCGGGGAGTTTGAAGACAGACTCAAAGCAGTTCTAAAAGAGATCGAGAACGCGCAGGGTCAAATCATTCTTTTCATCGACGAGCTGCACACACTGGTTGGAGCGGGCGCGGCCGAAGGCGCAATCGATGCGTCGAATATGTTAAAGCCTGCGCTTGCCCGGGGCGATCTTCGCTGCGTTGGCGCCACCACCCTCAACGAGTACAAAAAATATATTGAAAAAGATGCGGCGCTGGAGCGCCGGTTTCAGCAGATTTATGTGGGCGAGCCGACAGTTGAAGACACGATCGCAATTCTGCGCGGATTGAAAGAGAAATATGAAGTGCATCATGGCGTGCGCATTAAGGATTCCGCCATTGTCGCGGCCGCCACTCTTTCAAATCGTTACATTACCGATCGATTTCTGCCTGACAAAGCCATCGACTTGATTGACGAAGCAGCGTCTCGACTCAGAATCGAGATCGACTCGCTGCCGCAGGAGATCGACCAGCTTGAGCGCGAGATTCTTCAGTTGGAGATTGAGCGTCAAGCCTTGCAGCGGGAAGAAGATGAACGATCGAAGGCGCGTCTGAAGGAGATTGAACAACGAATCGCGGATCTGCGGGAAAAGTCTTCAGGCATGAAGGCCAAATGGCAGTCGGAGAAAGAGGCGATCGAGCGCATGCGCGCCGCCAAAGCGGAGTTGGAACAACTCAAGCTGCAACTCGATCAGGTTCGAAACGCCGGCGACCTGGCGCGCGCGTCTGAGCTCCAATACGGACAGATACCGGAGTTGGAACGCCGGTTGGCGGCGGAACAGGAAAAGCTTGCGGAGTTGCAAAAAGACGGCGTGATGCTCAAAGAAGAGGTTGACGAAGAGGACGTCGCAGAGGTGGTGGCGAAGTGGACCGGCATTCCTGTCTCCAAAATGCTGGAAGGCGAAATGCAGAAACTGGTCACGATGGAAGAGCGTCTCAGCCAGCGCGTCATTGGCCAGGAGGAAGCACTCAAGGCAGTGGCTGATGCTGTTCGACGCGCTCGGGCTGGCCTTCAGGATCCTAATCGCCCGATTGGTTCTTTTATTTTTCTTGGGCCAACCGGAGTAGGTAAAACGGAAACGGCGCGCGCCCTTGCGGAATTTCTTTTTGACGACGAGCACGCAATGATCCGACTAGACATGTCGGAGTACATGGAGAAACACGCAGTGGCTCGCATGATTGGTGCGCCTCCCGGCTATGTGGGTTACGAAGAGGGCGGGCAACTGACAGAGGCAATTCGCCGCCGGCCTTACGCGGTTGTGCTTTTTGACGAAATCGAGAAGGCGCACCCGGACGTGTTCAATGTCCTGCTGCAAATCCTTGACGACGGGCGCCTGACTGATGCAAAGGGTCGCACAGTCGATTTTAAGAATACAGTCCTGATCATGACGTCAAATCTTGGCTCGCGCGAGATCCAGGAAGCGGAGGGTGACGAGGAGCAAGTGCGCGAGGCTGTTTTGCAAGAGTTGCGGGCAAACTTCAAACCGGAGTTTCTCAATCGTATCGACGATATCGTCATCTTCCATCAGCTTTCGCGCGAGCAGATCGGAAAGATTATAGACGTGCAACTGGAGCGTCTACGGGCCATGCTTGCCGAGCGAAACATTCAGTTGAAACTCGAGGACTCCGCGCGACAACTGCTGGCCCGCGAAGGTTATGATCCAAATTATGGCGCGCGTCCGCTGAAGCGCGCGATCCAAACGCTGATCCAGAACCCGCTGGCGATCAAACTTTTGAGCGGGGATATTCTGCCGGGCCAGACCGTAAGAGCGTCGGCTACTGGCGACACAATGGATCTCAAGGTGGATGCCGCGGCGGCCGTAGCGTGATTTGGAGTGCGGTGACCGGTCACCGCTTTGGCCTTGGGCGGCTTGACACCCTGGCTTTTCAGTAGAGTTAACCCTAACGGTGGTTGCGACAGGTCGCGACCGACGAAAGCGGTGACAGGTCACCGCACTCCAAGGAGTCGTCGCACGTCGGACGATACGAGGAAAAAACGATGACCCAATGGAATCCCTTGCACGACCTGGTGTCTTTGCAAGATCGAATGAATCGGCTATTCGAAGATGCTTCCCAACGACGGGCGGGTGAAAGCGACCAGAGCGAGGAAGTTGAAAGAGCGGATTGGTACCCGGCGGCCGACGTTTACGAAAGCGATGGCGAGTATACCGTGTCAGTCGATCTTCCGGGTATAGATCGTGCAACTCTCGATATTAGCGTGGACGACAACAGGCTTACGGTAAAAGGAAGGCGGACCACAAATGACATGACGCAGCATCGCGGAGAATGCCCCAGGGGCAATTTCCTCAGGACCTTTAGCGTTCCTGCTTCTGTTGATCACAAAGACATCAGGGCTGATTACAAGGACGGTGTTCTTCAGGTTCATCTTCCCAAACGCGCGGGGCGCAAAGCTGAGCGAATCGAAATAAAGGTTTCATAATAGCGGTAGGGCGTTGTCCCCGACGGTGCGCGGATACAAACACGCAAAATTGTTTCCTTGAAAGCAGGGTAGGTAGTATGGCTAGAGACTTCTTCGGCAGGGATCAGAGGGGTGGACGGGATGACGACCCGGAGATTCGCGTCACGGATCGGCGGCGCATTCAATTGGATGATGACGACAATGCTGATCGCAAAACCGTCGCTGAAGCTCCGAATCTAAAGCCCAGTTTTGTGGAAGAGCTTGAGATGCGCACTAAAGCCGCTGAGCAAAAGACTCAGGAAGTGCAGACGCGTTTTGAGCAGTTGCGGAAGCAACTCCAAAGCGAGACTGATGAAACCCGGCAACGTTTGAACCGGGCTGCCGATGAGCGAGCCCAGCGTGAGAAAGCCGATTTTATTGCCGGCTTATTGCCGGTGCTTGATAATCTCCAGCGCGCGACTGAGGCAGCAGAGACGGGCGGCTCGTCGGAAGTTATTGCCGAGGGCATACGGAGAACTGCCTCGAGTTTCGAAAACGCACTTGCCGCCGCGGGGGTCGAGCCAATTGATGCAGTGGGTGAAACATTTGATCCGGAATTGCACGAAGCGGTCGAGACCATGGAGGTGGCGCCGGAAGATGAGGGCAAAGTTATTGCGCAGCATACGCGGGGGTACAGGGTTGGTGAGCGGCTATTGCGCCCGGCAAGGGTTAAGGTGGGACGTTATTCAGAGAAGGCAAACCGGGCGGTTGAATAGTTCATTAGCAACGTAGAGCAAGCTGCTAGCTTGCGCTCAAACTAACAGTTTGCGTTACAAGAGAACTGAAGGAGAACGAGAGTGGCTGCAA
>JBKOZZ010000133.1:0-16989 GCA_046726155.1 Acidobacteriota bacterium | reverse complement strand
AGAGGTCCAAGCCGCGTATTGAAAACACTCAAAGATGGTATGACTGTGAAACGGCAGGAACGCAAGGCCGGTGCGAACGCCAACGCAAACGAGGGCAGCTAATGAGCGACGTGACAGTCTTATCACCCCCAGAGCCAAGCGTTTTAACAGCACAGCCGCGACCGGCGCGGCCACACGATGCCAACTCGCTGATCTCCATGCGAGAGATCTGGAAGACCTACCAAATGGGCTCCGAGCAAGTGCATGCCCTTCACGGTGTCTCCTTTGACATTCCCAAAGGTGAATACATCGCGATTACCGGACCTTCCGGCTCGGGCAAGTCGACCTTGATGAATCTGATTGGCTGTCTCGACACGCCGAGCAGTGGTGAATACTGGCTCAACGCCAAGAACGTCTCCGAAATGGACGATGACGAACTGGCGCGGATACGTAATCAGGAAGTTGGGTTTGTGTTCCAGACTTTCAATCTGCTGGCGCGGGCCACAGCACTTCATAATGTGGAACTGCCTCTAATCTATGGCGGTATCGGATCGGCCCAGCGGCACGAGATGGCCAAGCAGGCACTTGCGGCCGTAGATCTGGCCGATCGGGTAACACACCGTCCTAATGAGCTGTCCGGCGGACAGCGGCAACGCGTCGCGATCGCTCGGGCTTTAGTCAACCATCCTTCGATTCTTCTAGCCGACGAGCCAACCGGCGCACTCGACACGCACACCAGTATGGAGATCATGGATCTTTTCGAGCGGCTGTATGAAGAAGGAAACACGATTATCGTCGTTACGCATGAGCACGACATCGCTGCCCGCGCTCACCGCGTGATCTCCATTCGCGATGGTCTAATCGAAAAAGATGAGAAAATCAGATAGCGATCAGGCGGAAGGAAGTGCCTTCTGTTCCTTGCGATGAGGCGTGACAAAACAAGGGTACCCGATAATGATTCCACTGAGCGAGCGTTTTCTCCTGGTAGAAAACGTTCGTTTTCGCTTTTACGTCTAGCGGCGTTATGGGAAGCATTCTTTGTGGCGCTTGGCAGTTTGCGTCAGAACAAGATGCGCACCGCCCTCACGCTGGTGGGCATAGTGGTCGGGGTCGCGGCCGTTATCGCAGTTGTCACTATCATTCAGGGACTCGACAACAAAGTCGCAACCACATTCTCTTCGCAAGGCTCCACGGTCTTCACCGTTTCAAAACGACCGCAGATTATCAGGTCGCGTGAAGAGTTCGTCAAATTCAACAAGCGCAAGGACGTTACTCATGAGGATGCGGATGCGATAGCTCGCCTCTGCACAGCATGCTGGCGCGTGGGTGTCGCGGCAAATGTCAGGGAGACTGTCAAACACGCTGATCAGAAATTTGAGAACGTAAACATCCGCGGCGTCACGCCCGCGGTAATGTTTGATATCGATGGGCGTTCAATCGATGTGGGTCGCATCTGGACCGATGCAGAAGGAATCTCCGGCCGCGAGATCTGCGTGGTCGGTCCAGACGTGCTGACAAATCTATTTGCGGGAGCTTCAGCAGACCGCGTGCTCGGCGAGGAAGTGAGAATCTCCGGCCGTCCCTTTCAGATCATTGGCGTACTCGAGCCACTGGGTTCCATATTCGGCGCGTCGCGAGACAACGTCGCCTACATTCCCTATTCGACGTACCAAAAGGTCTATGGCTCGCGCGATTCAATTGTAGTGTTCATCCAGGTTCCGGCAGCCGACCAACTTGAATCGGCTGAAGATCAAGTACGCACCGTGATGCGTAACCGGCGCGGCGGAGTTTTCAAACAGCAAAAAGACGACGAAGGTTTCTCGATGGAAACTCAGGACGTGTTCCTTGACCTTTATGGCAAAGCGACGTCCAATATTTACATCGTTACGATTGCCGTCGCCGCGATCTCGCTCGTCGTTGGCGGTATCGTGGTAATGAATATTATGTTGGTTTCCGTAACTGAGCGGACTAAGGAAATCGGCATCCGGAAAGCTATCGGCGCGCGGCGTAAAGACATCTTGACGCAGTTTTTAATCGAAGCTGTCATGGTGACTGCGATTGGCGGCGCGATTGGCGTGGTCACTGGCTTTGGCCTCGCCTATCTGATTGCCGCGCTGATAGGCTTTCCGCTGTTAATCAGTGTGGCTTCGGCTGTGCTGGGAGTGGGAGTGTCGTCGATAGTTGGAATCGTCAGCGGTCTCTGGCCGGCCTGGCGTGCCGCCCGCCTCGATCCGATTGAGGCACTGCGGGCGGAGTGACAGGAGGCAGGTGGGGAACCAGAAACATTTTCCATTTCTCATTTATCATTTTTCATTTGTCATTTTGACCATTACAGACTTGGCATTACATACTTGGCCGTGACGAAATTACGCCAGCGAACTGTCACCAATGGAAAATGACAAATGACAAATGAGAATTGGAAAATCTCCGGCACCTGCACTTGCACCTGCGCCTCCCTCCTGCTCCTGCCGTCTGCCGTCTGCTCCTGAATTATGAGAATAGACGACATCAAAGAATCCGCCTTGATGGCTTTCGATACGCTGCGTGCAAACAAGCTGCGTTCGTCGTTGACCATTCTCGGTGTCAGTGTCGGTGTAATCACCGTCATCTTCATGGTATCGATAATCCAGGGGCTCAATAAGGCGTTCGCCGATCAGGTTGAGTCGCTCGGTTCCAACACGATCTTCATTTCGAAGTTTGATCCGAGTTTCGGTCGTCCTCCGGGTCCGGAAGAGATCCACCGGAAGGATCTCACGATGGACGACGCTGACGCCCTGCGTCGCGAAGCTCCTTCAATCGCCGGCGTCTCTCCAATACATCGCATGATTGCCGTGACTGCCCGTTATCAGGATAAGCAAACGGACACTCCGATTCTCCTCGGCGTCACGCCTTATTACGAATTCGTTCATACGCAATATGTGGCGCGCGGCCGTTTCATCAAGGATTTCGACATGGACAACCGCGACAACGTATGCGTTGTCGGAGTAGACGTTGTCCATGCTCTTTTCCCGTATGAAGATCCAATGGACAAAGAAATTAGGATCAACGGTAATCCCTACCACGTGATCGGTGTCATGGAGCCGCTGGGAAATTTCTTCGGCCAGTCGCGCGATAATTCTCTTTTCATTCCCGTCAGCACCTTCGATAAGTATTATCCCGATCGTCCTTTCCCGGAGGTGGTCTTCTTCATCATCGTTCGACCGCAATCGCGCGCCTTCGTGAAATCCGCGATCGACGAAATAACCGACATTCTGCGTCGCCGGCGACGCGTGCCGCTTGGCGCGCCGAACAATTTTGGCATCTCGTCGCAGGATTCTCTGCTCGATATTTACAATCAACTCACCGGAGCCACGGCCCTGGTGCTCACGGCAATTTCCTTCGTTGCTTTGATGATTGGCGGCATTGGCGTGATGAACATCATGCTTGTTTCAGTGACTGAACGCACGAAGGAGATTGGCGTGCGCAAAGCCGTAGGCGCTACCCGCTTGAATATACTGTCGCAATTTCTGATTGAGGCGGTGGTCCTGACTGCGATTGGCGGTTTTGCAGGACTCGCTGTGGGTGAATTGCTGGCCTTCCTCATTAACAAGTATTCACCATTACCCGCTTATGTTCCCATCTGGGCAATCGCCGTCGGGGTTGGCATTTCGGCGGCTGTAGGCATAGTCTTCGGCTTATGGCCGGCATGGAAAGCAGCGCGACTCGATCCTATTGAAGCACTGCGCTGGGAATGAGTGGGTGAGTGCCAGGCGGTCAGAGTTCAAACTTTTGGGTTGTTTTTACCGAAGCAGTTGCAACCTAAAGTTGAACTCTGAACTACTTGAACGCTTTGGGAGCTTGAGCTGTTGGCCTCTTAACGCAACCATAACGATGACCGGCCTGTAGTAAGTTCACATGAAATTCATCGAAACTCTTAAACTTGCGATTGCGGCAATCTGGGCGCATAAACTGCGCTCGGCGCTAACGCTGCTCGGCATGATCATTGGTGTGACCGCCTTCGTGGTTGTGGTGTCCCTCATCTCGGGATTCAACAAATATATCGATGAAAAGATAGCGGGCATTGGTTCCAAGTCATTCACTGTTCAGCGTTTTAACTTCGAAGATTTCAAGGACCTCGACTCTATTGCGGCAGCCCAACGAAGAAACAAGGAACTCACCCTCGACGATTATGAATACCTGAAAGCGCGTGCGGCCCTAATCGACAAAATCGGGGCTAAGGCGCGCCCCAACCGATCGCTTGTAAAGCGCGGTTCGAAACTGGTGGAAGACGTGCCTGTAGATGGAGCGATGCCGATCATCAGCGAGATCGACAACGTCGATGCGGCTGAAGGACGCTACTTCACGGACAGCGAAAACGATGGTGCGCTGCGCGTTGCTTTCATCGGCACGGACGTCGCGAACGCACTGTTTCCGGCGGGCCCGGCATCAGCAATCGGAGAGGAGATCAACGTTGCGGGCTTGCCGTACCGAGTGATCGGCATCGCGGCCGCGAAAGGAACTGTCTTCGGAATACCGCAGGATAATTTTGTAACCTTGCCGCTCAAAACTTACGGCAATAACTTCGGTGGCTTTACGCGCAATCGCCTGCTTTATTTCGAAGCGACCTCCAAGACTGACGACACGTTCAAGGATGCAGTCGACGAAGCCAGGTTTTTGTTGCGCTCGCGGCGCCATCTCAAGCAGGACGAGAAAGATAATTTTGGCATTGTTACACCTGATGCGATTACCGGCTTTCGTGACCGTCTGCTTGGCCCAACGTTCCTGGTCGCCATCGCGGTTCCCGGCATTGCGCTACTTGTGGGAGCCATCGTTATCATGAACATCATGCTGGTATCGGTTACTGAAAGAACTAAGGAAATTGGCATACGCAAGTCGTTAGGGGCGCGAAAGGTTGATGTTCTCAAGCAGTTCCTGGTTGAAGCGGTAGCGCTTTCAGCCATCGGTGGCGCTGTCGGGGTTTTGCTTGCCTGGATCATCGGCACAATAATGACCGCGATCTTTTTTCCGACAAATCTCTCCATCTGGGCAATCTTGATAACGATCGTCGTTTCCGGCGGCATTGGCATCGCTGCCGGTGTGTTCCCGGCATGGAAAGCAGCGCGGCTTGATCCCATCGAGGCCTTGAGAGCAGACTAGTAAGCGTCTAGCAGCTTAGAGTTCAAGCTTTAGCTTGCTGCTCCTCCAAGAAAAACCAAGCCAAGCTTGAACTTGAACTACGCCGCCGACTCTCAGCGAAGCTTGTACACAGCGAATGTTATGAAGTTATTCCGCAGCGATATCTACGAAAACCTGAAGATGGCCCTGGCCACGCTTCGCGCCAATAAACTGCGTTCGTTCCTGACCGTCTTTGGCGTGATGATCGGCGTGATCACCGTGATGCTGATCTCTTCTATCATCAGCGGCGTTGATACAGCAGTAAAGAAAGAACTCGAGTCGTATGGTACCAACTCGATCTACATCATCAAGTTTAATTCCGGTATTCATATCGGACGGCTCTCGCGTGAAGAGCGAATGCGTAAGGACCTTACGTACGATGACGCAGTTGCCCTGACACAGTTGCCCGCCATCGAGCTTTCTGTTCCCTTCCTCGATATCAGCAATAATTTCTTTGGCCAGAAAATCATGGTGAGCGGCCCCGGGAAAACTTCTGCGGCCATTGCCCTGCAAGGCACCTTGCCTGACTTTGAACGCGCCGGAACCCAGATTATTAAGGAAGGCCGGTTCTTCACGCAGTACGAAAACGATAACAACGAGGAAGTGGCCGTAATAGGTTCGTCTGTTGGTCAGGACTTTTTCCCGTATGGCTCGCCGGTCGGAAATGAAATTGAAATTGGTGGACGTCAATTTCGCGTCGTCGGCGTTTTGGAAAAGCGGGAACAGTTTCTGCTCGGCGGCGGCGATGACGATCAAAACAATGTCATCTATGTGCCCTTCAATGTGGCGCGCAAACTCAAACCGGGTTCTAACGATGTCTACATTCTTGCGGTGGCGCGCAAGGGACAAATGGATGAAGCCATGGATCAGGTCACGGATCTTCTGCGTGTGCGCCGGCAGGTCCCATTTGGGAAACCCGATAACTTCGGATTACAGACCGCTGAACGGTTTCTCAGTAACTTCCGCTCAATCCTAAGCGGTGTGGCAATCGCGATGGTGGTAGTTTCCTCGGTTGGGCTTATGGTAGGCGGCATCGGGGTCATGAACATCATGCTGGTTTCCGTTACCGAGCGAACGCGGGAGATCGGCGTGCGTAAAGCGATTGGCGCGCGGCGCAGCGACATTATGTGGCAGTTCCTGATCGAGGCTGCCACGCTCACGGGCTTCGGCGGTCTTGTCGGGCTTTCGATTGGCTGGCTCCTGACTTTTCTGCTGCGATTAATAATGCCTTCCTACGTGCCACTGTGGGCGCCCATTGGTGGCTTTGTGGCGAGCGTGGGCATTGGCCTGGTTTTTGGTCTCTGGCCCGCCTGGAAAGCCGCCCGGCTCGATCCCATTGAATCGCTCAGGTACGAGTAGGACAGACTGCTTTTTCGTAACGCAAGCTATTAGTTTGCGACGCTTTCAACTAACTTCTATAGGACCAGAGGGCCACAACTTTCGCTGTGGCCCTCGCCTTTTGCCTCTTTGATGCGGAGACTGGAGCTCCTCCGCGAGCTAACACTTTGCGTTACATGATCGCTACGAGAAGAAGCTCGGGAAGATAGACGCGCTAATCAGACCGAGCACCACGTAGAGAATCCAGACCATTAACGCCGCGCCCCAGGCCGCCGTGCTGTTCACTTTCTCTCCGCCGTTTTGCAAACCTTTGGCCCTCAGCCACAAGCCGTAAAACGAAAGCACGCCAATAACTGACGCCGCCACAAACAATACCGGATGCTCGGCTGGATTGAAGAGCACGCCCAGGTTGTCTTGCAGGAGAGTTTCCTGGTTAAGGACGGGATGAATATCCTCTGGACTTTTTATGTACAGAATCACCAGGCTAACCAGTTTCTGAATCACCTGCACCGGGACGCTTGCGTAAAAATAAGCGGCCAGCGCTTGCCAGTAATTTATCCGGCCGCCAAACATCAAGACGCCTAACAGATAAACGCCGGCCACAAACGCACCCAACACAAAAAATACGACAAAGGCTTTCATCGCCGTCTGCACCCTCTGGATAGGCTGCTTTGCTTGCTGGAGGTTCTGCTCCTTCATTCTCTCCAATTGCTCCGGCGAAGGCTTGAAGGGACTGTCGGCAAGTTTATCTATCGTGAAATCCACGATGCGCTCCGGAGTTAGCCGCTGAACGAAGGCGGCCTGGTAAACAACACTAACGACTGCTATGACCAAAAACGCGGCGAGCCAGTGCGGGTGCACCCTTAAGTTTTTAAAGACGCGGGTTGGTTCATAAAAGATACCCGTAAGTTTTTGCAGCGGGGACATAGGGGGTTCTTCAGCGCCCGTTCTTTGCGGGAGGCGAATGAAGCCCAAAGCGAAAAGCAATGCGCCCCAGAATGCGAAAGCGATGCCGGTGCCAATCCCGCCGGGTAAAATCTTTGCGACGCCGGCCACGAGAATAATCACACCGAGGACAAACAACACAATCGCCGGAATGCGCAGTTTGGTTGGTTGAGGGCCCTTTACCTCGGTTGGGGGCAGCGGCGGGGCAGGTGGTGGTTGAAATCCCTGATTCGGATCGCTCATTTACTTATCCTCCGTTGTTGGTAGAGGACGGGGAGAAAACAATCCGTCCGGTGTAGAAGAACCGACCGTCAGCGCGGTCGTCTGTTTGGAAAAGCCTAATACGTTTCAGCCAGTTCCAAAGTTTCGCGAGCGCTGCGCTTTAGAGGTCCAGCCTTAGCTTGTCTCAGCATCGCTTCACTTCCATTAACCTGAAGGCCGAACTTCTGTACTGCGTGCCTCCGTCCAGCCTGGTACGCGGATACAAGCAACTTCGTGCCCCGGCAAAACTTCGCGCAACTCCGGATCAATCCGCGCGCATTCATCAATAGCGATGGGGCAACGCGTGCGAAACCGACAACCTGATGGCGGATTGATCGGCGTGGGCACATCGCCCTGCAAAACTATCCGCTCCCGCTTCTGTTTCGGATCGGGAATCGGGATCGCGGACAGCAGCGCCTTTGTATATGGATGCAGCGGGTTGGCGTAGAGATCGGCTGCCGTCGCAACTTCCACAATCCGGCCCAGGTACATCACCGCGACGCGCGTCGAAATGTGCTCAACAACGGCCAGCCCGTGCGAAATGAAGAGATAGGCAAGGCCAAACTCCTTTTGTAGATCCTGAAGTAGATTGACTACTTGTGCCTGCACGGAAACATCGAGCGCCGACACAGGCTCATCAGCGACAATGAGCTTGGGATTGAGCGCGAGAGTCCGGGCCACACCGATGCGCTGTCGCTGGCCGCCCGAGAATTCATGGCTGTAACGATTGCGGTAATCAGGATCGAGCCCAACCTTTTTCAGCAACTCCGCAACCCGATCCCGCCTTTCTTTTTTCGTGCCGACGTTGTGAATGACCAAAGGCTCGCCCACAATGTCGCCAACCTTCATACGCGGATTGAGTGATGCATAAGGATCCTGAAATATGATCTGCATCTGCCGGCGAAGTACCCGCATTTCAGGCTTGCCTAATGACAGCACGTCGCGGCCTTCAAATTTCACCTCTCCAGCAGTCGGTTCAATCAGCCGCAACAGACAACGCCCTACGGTTGATTTGCCACAGCCGGATTCGCCTACCAGACCCAAGGTTTCGCCACGAAAGATTTCAAACGACACGCCATCGACAGCACGCACCATGTCGTCGCTATTCTCGACGGCGAAATGCTTGACGAGCCCGCGCACGCTTACCAGTTCATTCGATTGCACTTTAGCTGTCGCTGTCAGATGGAAAATGATCCTGTCTCAGTTGCTACCTTCGATCGGTAGCGTGCGCTCGTGATGGTCGGCGGCAACTGCAGCTGCCAGGTCAAAAAGCACACAACGCACTTTTACGTCACCTTCAAGATCGTAAAGCGGAATATCTTCCTGCGTACAACGCGGCATCCGGTAAGGACACCGAGGAGCGAAGTGACAACCGGGCGGCAGCTCAGTAGGGCTCGGAACCGTTCCTTCGATAGTTTCCAGTCGTTCTTTTTTCGCCACCGTGGCGCTGGTAAGTTTCGGGACCGAGCGCAACAACCCTTCCGTGTACGGATGCTTGGGCCGGGCGAACAATTCTTCAACCGGCGATTCTTCGACGATGCGACCGGTGTACATCACCGCGACGCGATCAGCGACCTCAGCCACCACCCCAAGGTCGTGAGTAATCAGTAACACCGCCAGCTCGCGATTTCTCCTCAACTCGTCTAACAACTCGAGAATCTGCGCCTGAATGGTTACGTCGAGAGCGGTCGTCGGCTCGTCGGCAATCAGCAGCTTGGGATCGCATGCGAGGGCCATAGCGATCATGACGCGTTGGCGCATTCCGCCCGAAAGTTGATGTGGATAATCATCGACGCGCCGCGCCGGATCGGGAATCGAAACCTCCCGCATCGCTTCGATTGCGGCAGCGCGTGCCGCTTTGCGCGACAGCTTGCGATGCAGTCTGAGCGCCTCGGCAATTTGTTCGCCGACTGTGAAAACCGGATTGAGCGAGGTCATCGGATCCTGAAAGATCATGGCGATATCGTCGCCGCGAATCTGTCGCATGTCCGTGTCTGACAACTTCAGCAGATTCTTGCCATCGAACCTGATCTCGCCGCCCACGATTTTTCCCGGCGGCGCAATCAGCCGCATGATCGAAAGCGCTGTGATCGACTTGCCACAGCCCGACTCGCCCACAACTCCCAGCAGTTCACCGGTATCGATATAAAAACTGACGCCATTAACCGCGCGTACCAATCCGGCGCGAGTCGGGAAATGTGTTTGTAGATTCTTGACTTCGAGTAGATGTTGCATTTTATAAGGACTGTTATTGAGCTGTTCTGTCGCCTTCTCAAGTCGACAAAGAATCCTCCGATGTCCGCTGGGGTTCTCTGTGCGTCTCAGTCTTCTCTGTAATACCTCTTAGGTTCTTGTTAGCTAAGAACACTTCAATCACACAGTCGACGTTTCGCGATATTCACCCCAAACGGTACGAAAGCGGTTGCTGATCTCTCCGACCGTCGCGTGAGCTTCAACGCATTCAAGGATGCGCGGCAAAAGATTTTCCGTACCGAGTGCCGCTTCTTCGAGTTTAGTCAGTGTTCTCTCGACCACGGCGGAATCCCGGCGAGTGCGGACCGCGCGCACACGCTCAATTTGTTGTTGCTCAATAACCGGATCGATGCGCAGCGTGGGGACTTTTGTTTCGTCTGTACTTTGAAATCTATTGACACCAACAACAATCGCTTCCTCATTCTCAATCGCTTTCTGATAGCGATACGCTGATTCCTGGATTTCCTTTTGCACGTAACCGGTTTCAATTGCGCGCAACATGCCACCCAGCGCGTCAATCCTTTCCAGATAGTTATTGGCACGATGCTGAATCTCGTAAGTCATCTGCTCGATCGTGTACGAACCCGCCAGTGGATCTGCTACGTCGGTGACGCCCGACTCGTGAGCGATGACTTGTTGGGTACGTAAAGCCAGTCGGGCCGCTTCCTCGGTTGGCAGCGCGAGGGCTTCGTCCATGGCGTTGGTGTGTAGCGACTGCGTTCCCCCAAGCACTGCCGCCAAAGCTTGAATTGTGGTGCGAACAATATTCACTTCCGGCTGCTGCGCGGTCAGCGACGATCCGGCTGTCTGCGTGTGAAAGCGCAGCATCAACGAGCGCGAATCGCGTGCCTTGAAGCGGTCGCGCATGATATGAGCCCAAAGGCGCCGCGCTGCGCGATACTTGGCAACCTCTTCGAGGAGATTATTGTGGGCGTTGAAGAAGAACGAGATGCGCGGGGCAAAATCGTCAACGTCGAGGCCGGCCTTCAGCGCCGCCTCGACATAAGTGATTCCATTAGCAAGAGTGAAGGCGACCTCCTGTACGGCGGTCGAGCCGGCCTCGCGTATGTGATAGCCGCTGATCGAAATCGTGTTCCAGTTGGGGACTTCGCGCGCGCAGAAAGCGAATGTGTCCGTTACCAAACGAAGTGACGGATAAGGCGGGTAGATATACGTTCCGCGGGCGATGTACTCCTTGAGGATGTCGTTTTGCACCGTGCCTTTGACTTTGTCGAACGAAACGTTTTGCTTTCGCGCCACGGCGAGGTAGAGACAGAGCAGAGTCGACGCGGTCGCGTTGATGGTCATCGACGTCGATACGCTGTCCAGCGGAATTCCGTCGAACAATCGCAGCATGTCGTCGAGGGAGTCTATCGCCACACCGACTTTGCCGACTTCTCCGCTGGCCAGCGGATCGTCTGAATCGAGACCAATCTGAGTTGGCAAGTCGAAGGCGACCGAGAGCCCGGTTGTGCCCTGCGCGAGTAAATACTTGTAACGTGCATTGGACTCCTCGGCAGTGGCGTAACCGGCATACTGCCGCATGGTCCAAAGCCGGCCGCGATACATGTTTGAGTAAATGCCGCGCGTGTAGGGAAAGTCGCCGGGCGAGTTTAAGTCCCGGTCGTATTCGATGGGTTCGGTATTGGACGGATTGAAATCAGCCGGCAGATCAATTCCCGAAGGCGTTTCGAAACGCTTGTGGGACTCCGCATGTGACTTGGTTGCCATGACTGCTTAGTTCTTGGTCGCCGAAGGTCCGTGAATACTGAATAAAGCGCGAAGTGTCCGAAGCCTAACATAGAATAAGTCGTAATCGCACTTTAACCGAAAAGCACTGATGCAGTTTAATACTTTCGCCTGTGCGAACGTTCCAGTCCCACGAGGTCAGTACCAGCAGGCGGTAGCCGGTGGGTCGCCGTCGCCCACGAGCACTTAACCCAACGCTTCGGTGGGTTCCATATTAGATTCATTCGGTGCGATAACCCACCCGCTACCGCAAGGTGGTACTGCCTCATCGCACCGCAAGTGCTGATGCGCGCATCGGAGGTCAAAGACGTGTTTTTGCTTGATCTGATTGAGATGCTCACGATTTTCTGACCTCTGACTTCTTCGACGATCCATGTGTTAGATTCCTTCCTCCGGGGAAGCGGCAGATGAACACGATCACAGTTACAAAGCGCGGCGCCGATCGCATCCGCGGCGGACATCTCTGGATCTATCGCAGTGACGTCATTGAAACTGAGGGAGCCACTGGTGGCTCGATCGTGGTCGTGCGCGACCAGAGCCGAAACTTTGTCGGCCAGGCGTTTTTTAGCGACCGCTCCCAAATCGCTTTGCGGTTTCTAAGCCAAAGCGAAGAACCAATCGATCGCGAATGGTGGCAAGGACGAATTCTTGAAACTGCGGCTCGTCGCGCGGGAACAACTTCAGACACTAACGCTTATCGCCTGGTATATTCCGAAGGCGACCTGTTGCCATCGATAATCATCGATCGCTACGACGACGTTCTGGTACTACAGACGCTTTCGCAAGGCTCCGACGCAATCAAGCCGCTGCTCGTAGAATTGTTGACGGAGCAATTCACGCCGCGCGCCATCATTGAACGTAACGATGTTCGGGTCCGGCAGTATGAGGGCCTGGAACTGATTGCAGGTCGGCTCTATGGGGAGGCGCCCGAGGAATTTGAAATACTCCAGGAGGGCGTTCGTTTCTTTGTGGCGCCGCTTTCCGGACAAAAGACGGGTTCCTTTCTCGACCAGCGCCAGAATCGCACTGCCGCCCGCGGCGTCGCCCATGGCCGCGCGCTTGATTGCTTCACGTTCAATGGCGCGTTCGCTTTGCACCTCTCAGCGGTTTGCGATAGCGTCCTGGCAATCGATATTTCGCCTGAGGCAATCCAGACAGCGCGCCGAAACGCGGAGTTGAACAACACAACCAATGTTGAGTTTCGCGAGGCAAATGTTTTCGATGCGTTGCGTGAAATGGAAGCTGCCGGCGAACGTTTCGACACTATCGTCCTCGACCCACCGGCTTTTGCAAAGAATCGCGCCAGCGTTAGGCCTGCGGCGCGTGGCTATAAAGAAATAAATCTACGAGCGATTAAACTCCTGAACCCGGGCGGCATACTAGTGACCTGCACCTGCTCTTATCACATGTCCGAAGAGATGTTTCTGGAAATAATTGCCGAAGCGGCAAATGATGGTCACCGCAAACTGCAACTGATTGAGAAGCGGACGCAGGCCAGCGATCATCCCATCCTCCTGGGAGTGCCGGAAACTTATTACTTGAAGTGTGTGATTGCCCGGACGCTGGATTGAGTGAGTAAGGTGACGACAAACTGAAGGCGCCTCTGATTAAGTGCCTTTAGTTTGCCCGACATTAACTGCGTGAAGGTTCTTCGCGCGCGCTTTCAGCCAAACGTTTGGCCTCGGGCAAAGCCTCAAGCGCACGGAGCAACTGGGGATCGCTATCAAGCAACACTCGAGCGCCCGCGTCGTTGGAATACGCAGCCGTGACAATTTCTTCACGCAGCCTGAGTTTCACAAACTCTAATTCTTCATCAAGCTGCGCCGCCGTTAGTTGTGATAGCGTGTCAGTACGCACGAAACTGCGAAAAGCCTCGACCACTCGATCATTGATCGGATAATCGGTAGCTTTTGCATTCTTGCCATACTGCACCTTCTCAACTTTGTAGGACTCGAGACCGGGAACAAGTCCGGCGGCAAGTTGTCGCGTAAATTGGAACGCCGCTTCGGCAATGCGATTTCTCAGCGGCGAGAAGGTCAGCGGCTTGACATCGATATCCGGTGTGATACCGCCGCCACCGTAAAAGACGCGGCCGGCCGCCGTCTTCACTGCCGGACCGCTTTGCGGGTGCGGAGTAGGCGACGCCTGCGCCAGGGGCGAGTTGACATCCCGTAATGATGAAGAAGAGGGAGGCGCGGAGCCCTGCGGTTTCATCTCATCTGCATCGTGACGCGTGTAGTAGTCGTAGAGCGAGCCACTTGAATAGTCGCGCTGCAACGAGCGTCCGTAAGGAGTGTAATAGCGCGCGGTGGTAAGCGTCAGACCAGTATTAAACGGCAACAGAAAGACGTGCTGAACGAGACCCTTTCCAAAACTCGTTTCACCAACAATCAATCCGCGGCCATGGTCCTGAATTGCTCCGGCAACAATCTCTGAAGCCGAGGCCGTGCCGCGATTAATTAAAACAACGAGCGGCACGTCTTCAGGATCCGAGCCACTGGATTTGTAGACGATCGGGTCGCTGTATTCAGTGCGTCCCTTAACCGAAACGACCACCTGCCCGCGCGGCAGAAATTCGCTGGCAACATCAATCGCCTGATTAAGTAGTCCCCCGGGATTACCGCGCATGTCCAGAATGACCTGGCGCATACCCTGTGTTTTCAGTTTGTCCAACGCTTCGCGCAGCTCTTCATCACTGGTGCTCTGAAAACCGCCCGTCAGACCGACGTAGCCTGTACCGGGACGCAGCATGTAAGCGTTGCGTATTGAAGGCAACGGAACCGCATCGCGCAGGATTGTGAAGTCGATTGGAGCTTGCGCACCGGCACGCTCGACTTTGATTGTTACCGGTTCACCTTTACCGCCGCGCACTTTTTTCGAAACTTGCTCGCTGGACCAGTCGCGCGCGTCTTTGCCGTCGACCTCCAGGATGCGGTCGCCATAGCGTAGCCCGAGCCGTCCCGCGGGCGTGCCCTCGACTGCCGACTGGATGTAAACACCATCGCGATGCTGCACGATGGTTACGCCAATTCCATAAAAGCGCGAGTCCTGATCTTCTTTTAGCTTCTTGAATTCATTGTATGGAAAATACATCGAGTGGGGATCGAGCGTGGAGAGCATCCCCTGGATGGCCGCCTGGGTGGCCTTTTCATAATCGATGTCGCCGGCATACTCCACCGAGATGGCCGCAATCGCTTCGTTGTAATCCTTCTCGATGTCATCGGTTTCGGTGTGGTACACCGCGCCACTTACCGGAACACTACGATGGAACCTTCGCGAACGGCCAATAGTGCCGCCCACAATCGCGGCGATCAGGATTAGCGCGCTGCCAAGAACAATGAAACGTCTGGTCATAACTTATTCAATAACTCACTCGCCGCCGTTCGCCGAGTGGTACTTCTGAGAATATTAACACAAGCTCCTCCTTTCTTCAGAAAGAGGCTAACTGCGCGCCTGTGGTATATTCGCCCGCAAAGTAAACTAAGATGGCACTTTCCCTTTCAATCGTTGTTCCCGCCTATAACGAAGGCGCGCGTCTGGGCAAATCTTTACGCGCCATAGTGACTTATCTGAACGAATACGCGCCGGCGTCAGAATTGATCGTTGTGGATGATGGTTCAACTGACGACACGGCCGGCGCGGCGCGAGCAGAATTGGCCGACTCGCGAACCGTGCACACTTCAGTAATCAGTTATCAATCAAACCTGGGAAAAGGACGTGCCGTCCGACTAGGGCTGCTGGCTTCACGCGGAGATATCGCCCTTTTCACCGATGCTGATCTTTCCACTCCGATTACCGAGACTCCCAAACTGATTGATCCGATCCTGCGAGGCGAGTGTGATCTCGCCTTTGGCTCACGAGCGCTTGACCGAAGTCTGATTGGCGTTCACCAACCATGGAGCCGCGAACAGGGTGGTCGCGTCTTCAATCTCGCGGTGCGCCTTGCCACCAGCCTTCCCTTCTGGGATACGCAGTGTGGTTTTAAGGCTTTTCGCATGAGCGCTTGCCGCCCAATTATTGAAGGAGCCACGATCGATCGTTTCGGTTTTGATGTCGAGCTGCTATACGTGGCTTACCGCGCGGGGTTGCGGCTGAAAGAAGTTCCAGTGCGTTGGGACCATGCTGAAGGAAGCAAAGTCAACGTGGCGAGCGATAGCTTAAAGATGCTCAGCGAGGTCGGACGAATCCGCCAACAGGCACGGCGCGGATTTTATGATCGAGCAATCAAAGCTGTTGAAGCACTGCGACACCCGTAACGCAAACTGTTAGTTTGCGGCCGTGACGCGGTGCTACAAGCTGGCGCTTCCGACTCGAATAAAAAGGTTAAGTTACAAGGAGACCTAAATGACCGCACGTCTCAACGTCAATATCGATCACGTCGCTACTGTAAGACAGGCGCGGCGCGCGCCTGAGCCCAGCATCGTAGCCGCGGCGATGTTATGTGAACAAGCTGGCGCCGATGGCATCACTGTTCACCTGCGAGGCGATCGCCGTCATATTCAGGATGCAGACCTGCTTGCCTTACGCGGCAGTGTCACGACCTATCTAAATATGGAGATGGCAGCTACTGAAGAGATGCTGAAGGTTGCTCTCGAAACGCAGCCTGACGCTGTGTCGCTGGTTCCGGAAACCGCAAGCGAAATAACCACCGAGGGCGGTCTTGACGTGAAGGGCAACGTCGCCATCGTACGGGCCACCGTAGGTCGTTTGCGAGAGGCGGGAATACTTGCCAGCCTGTTCATCGATCCCGATCCAAGGCAGATCGAGGCTGCGCATAACGTGAGCGCTCAGCAAGTCGAACTCTGCACTGCGCCTTATGCCGACGCGACCCTGGGCAGCCGCGGCTTTCATGGCGAAGGTGCGCTGCGAGTGGGACAGGAATTGAGACGTCTGCGAGAAGGTGCGGCCCTGGCGAAACAATATGGGTTATTAGTGGCCGCGGGCCATGGATTGACTTATCGAAATGTGGGCGCAGTGGCCGCGATCTCCGAAGTCAGCGAATTCAATATCGGCCACAACATCATCGCACGATCGATTTTCATCGGACTGGAACGGGCGGTCACCGAGATGCGCGAGGCGATTCGCATAGGAAGCGGCAGTTGAGTTGGAGGCTTATAGTTTGGAGTTCAAACTTTAGGAAGCTCCTTTAGTTTGCGTGGTTCGAGAACGGCAAGCTGAAGCTTGAACTCTGAACTACTAGTTCTTAGCTTCTGGATCCACCACCGGCAAGTTGCAGGCGAACGACCGAGCGCTCGAGTTTGGCGCGAGCTTGTTCGAAGTCTTCTTCAGTTCCACTCCACGCCGTCAGTT
>JBKOZZ010000132.1:0-24651 GCA_046726155.1 Acidobacteriota bacterium | reverse complement strand
GATGTGCTTTCGCGTATCACAAGCATCGACCGGCGCTACCCTGATGATTTCCTTCGTGATCGAATTCGTGGTTACGCCGCGCAACACACCCTGACAATGAAGTTGGCGGATAGTGAAACCTCTACTACTGGGACCGTTACTACTGGGACCGTTACTGCTGGGACCGTTACTACTGGGACTGTTACTGCTGGGACTGTTACTGCTGGGACTGTTACTGCTGGGACCGCGGGCGTCTCGCCCGCTCTTCGTTACCAAAGATTCAATCAAAGTCGTAATCGGGGATCTGTTTATCGCGCTTCGCGCTCAGGCGGGCGGGACGCCCGCGCTCCCAGCAAAAGCGATCGTGTTTCGCCAAGGTATCCAGACAACGATCGCATGGTGTTGTTGTTGACCGGCTGGACCGACTACGCGTGGTCCAGCGATAACGTCGCTGCTGCGCAAGCCGGCAAGAGTATGACGCTCCCGTCGCTTCAGGTGAAAGATGCAGCGGGGCAGTGGCGCACCGTCGTTGACGACATCGGTATTCCGGTCGGGCGACCACAAACTGTGACAGTCGAGCTCACCGGGAAGTTTCTCAGTTCAAGCCGTGAAGTGCGTATCGTCACCAACATGCGGATTCTGTGGGATCAGATTCTGGTTGGCATATCAGCGGAGCAGATTCCAGTTCGTATGACGCAGGTGGATCCCCTTAGCGCCAACTTACGTTGGCGTGGCTTCTCACGCGAGATCACACCGGATGGCAGTGAGCCTTTCGGCTACGACTACGAGCAGATCTCCTTTACGTCTCCCTGGAAAGTTATGCCTGGACGGTATACGCGCGAGGGAAACGTGCGCGAGCTGCTGCTCAAGTCGGACGATATGTTCGTCATCTCGCGACCAGGCGACGAAATCAGCTTATCGTTTGACGCCGGCAAGTTGCCGCGGCTTCCCGCCGGCTGGACTCGCACGTTTCTGCTCTATTCTGACGGGTTCAGCAAAGAGATGGATATCAACTCTGCCAGTCCCGATCAGGTGTCGCCATTGCCTTTTCATGGCATGACTAAATATCCCTATACGGATCCTGAAGCGTATCCAATGACGGCGGCACGGAGCGCCTACATCGATAAATACAACACACGCTTGGTCACCGCTGAGGTCCCGTCGATTGATACAGTCCTGATCAGTACGCCAAACTTCGTTAGCACATCACCAGGCACATCCCAAACTCAATCGGCGCCACGAAAGTGATCATGGAACAAATTCGATATTCAGTAGCTGCTTGTCAAACAGATTTACCAAATCCGGTTGAGCGTCGCGCAATGCGCGCTAACACTGACCGGATGTTGTCAATGGTTGATTCGGCTGTAGCCGGCAGCGCCCCGTTCCTGCCCGTCCGCCTTGTGGTGTTCCCTGAATTCGCGCATGCCGCGCCCGTCTTTCCCACGGTAGCGGAGTTGATCGAAAAGCTCGCGGTGCAGATTCCAAACGAGCACACTGAGCGGCTCGAACAAAAGGCGCGCGAATATGACATTTATATACAGAGCGGCTCGATGTTGGAGGTTGATCTCAATTGGCCCGGCGTGGTCTTCAACACGACGTGTCTGATCGGACCGGAAGGGATTCTGTACAAGTATCGCAAGGTAAATCCCTGGATCCCGTTCGAAGTTCACGCGAGCCCACACGACATTGTGGGCTATGACGAACCACTCTTTCCGGTCGCCGACACCCCGATTGGGCGCATTGGTTGTGCTATCTGTTACGACTGGGTGTTTCCCGAAGCCATCCGCCAGTTAGCGGCCAACGGAGCGGAAGTGTTGGTCCGCGTTTCCGCTTACATGGATCCGTGGGGAGCTACAGACCCGATGGACTGGTGGACCATTGTGAATCGCTGCCGTGCGCTTGAGAACACCGCTTATGTCGTGGCAGCCAATCAGGGTGCGAGCCTGAAACACTATCCACCCTACTCCTGGCCTGGAGGCAGTCAGGTAATCGATTACGACGGCCGAATTCTTGCCCAGGCCAGCCCCGGACCAGGTGAACGAATCGTGGTGGCGCCGGTAGATATTTCTGCCTTACGGCACGAGCGGGATGTCCGGCGCGGCCATCACATGCTCGCGCATCTGCGCACTGAGGCTTACCCCGTCTACGGCGTGCACCAGTATCCACCGCGAAAGAATAGTGAAACTACTGCGCTGCCGGAGCTTTCGTACGAAATAAACAATCAATTGATTGACGAAGCTAAGCGACGCGTCAAAGGAAACTTGACTAAGGATTAGGCAAATCTCTGACTTGCCGCGCAGCGGCGGTCAGAGACCGTAAGAACGCTCCCGCTCCGGTTCTGATTTGGTCTAAAAAGCGTCTGCCATCGAACGAATCTTGAAATTACTGCGAAAGGCGCTCAGCGGAATTGCGGCGCCGGTTCGAAATTTGACTTCCACTTTTTGGCCCGGGATTAGATCAAAGTAGTTATCCGCAAAGAAGCCGGCATAATTGGGCGCCGACAAGTACACCGACCGCGCAAACTTATCCGCGGACAAGATGACTTTAAATCCACCCTGCACAGCTACTACGTCAGTCTTGATTTGCGGCCGGGGCAGTGAGAGATTCTTGAAGGGCTGAAAGAAGTGTTCATTGCTCGACACCAACTTGTCTCCTTCTAATACTTCCGTAAACAGAAACACTCCCCTGACATCCTTCCCCGCCAGCAGTGTGTCAAGGGGAACGGTGAAGTACGATTTGCTGGTGAGTGGCGCAATCTCAATGTTCTTTCGTTGGCTCCATAATTTATTTCCTTCGAAGTCGAGTAGGCTCAGGTTCATTTGCGCAGCAGCCGGTTGCAATCGATCAGAGACGACAAAGACGTTGACGTTGCCATTCTCCTCGTGCGGGCTGACAAGAATTTCGCTGTAGAAACGGCGCGCATAGTACTGCAGCGCTTTCCATCGTCCCGTGTAGTCGATACTGGACCACGAGGCAACGGGCCAACAGTCGTTGATCTGCCAGAAAAGTGAACCCATGTTGTGTGGCCTGATGCGGCGCAGATGCTCGGCTCCGATCTTGATCCCTTCGGCTTGCAACACCTGGCTGACATAGAGAAACGATTCGAAATCCTTCGGCTCAGGATACTCGCGCAGCATGTATTCGCGGATTAGCTGGTTTCCGCGCGGATGCCGTTGATGGGCCATCATCACTGGTGAATTGATGTCGTGGTCCGCGGGCACAGTGTATGTGTTAACTGTCTCAAGCTGCGGAAACGACTGAAAGCCGTATTCGCTCATGAAACGCGGCCTCTGTTTTTCGTATTCGCTAAACGGCAGCGACGCGTGCCAGACCTGCCAATAGTGAAGATCACCCATCTTCTGTGATTCAGGGTCGTCTTCCAGGTTGGAACTGGGGGAACTGGGCCAATAAGGCCGCGACGGATCCAGCGAGCCACAAACCTCTGGCAGCACGCCGTAGAAGAGCTTGAGATAATCGTCCCAGAGTTTAGCGGGCAGTTGGTCTTTCCAGCCCCAGTGAAACCATCCGGACTCGATTTCGTTGTTGCCGACCCAGATTACAATGCTGGGATGATTGCGCAACCGTTTCACATTATCGATGGCTTCCTGCCTCACGTTGTCAAGAAACGCCTGATCACCAGGATATAGGCTGCAGCCGAACATGAAATCCTGCCAAACGAGAATTCCCATTTCGTCACAGAGCTCATAGAAATCGTTGCGCTCGTAAATGCCACCGCCCCAGACTCGGAGCATATTCATGTTGGTGTCCCGCACCGATTCCAGCAATTGGCGGTATTTGGCTTTACTGATGCGCGTCGGAAAACTATCCGCCGGAATCCAGTTGCCGCCCTTGGCAAAAACTGGCACGCCATTGATCACGAAGGTGAAGCTCTTGCCGGATTCATCAGGCTGTTGCCTGAGTTCCAGTGATCGCAGACCTGTGCGCGTGGTTGTTTCATCAGCCGGCTTACCATCGATCAGTAACCTTGCTCTGAAAGCATAGAGTGGATGAGCGCCAAGTCCGTTGGGCCACCAAAGCGATGGATGCGGGATGGCGAACTCGAAAGCGAACCGATTGGAGCCAGGCACCAGGGTCACCACGCGTTTCGCCGCAATGCTTTTGTCGGTGAGGTTGTCCACGATAATTGTTGCGCTAGCCTTGCTGTCGGCCACAACCTCAATGCCTGCCGTCAGGTTTGCAGCGGCGCTGGTAATCTGCCTGGGCAAGATGTGCAAATCGTTCATGCGCGCCTTATTCCAGGCTTCTAGATAGACAGGACGCCAAATCCCGCTCGTGACAAAACGCGGCCCCCAGTCCCAGCCAAACTGGTACGGCGCCTTGCGCGTGTATGGACTTGTTTTTTCCCCCTGATCGTTTCCGGCTGGCAGTTGGTAGTTTAGTTTCGCCATGAGAGGCAGGACTTCGTTGATAGGCGAACGAAAGTGGATGCGTATCGTGTTAGCGCCCGGTCTGAGCAGCCGTTTACAGTCCGCCCGCCAGGTGCGAAACATGTTGTCGGCATTGAGCAATGCCTGATCGTTGAGAAAAACGTTGGCGTAGGTATCGAGACCCTCGAAGATTAGATCGAGGTTGTCGCGCGCGAGAATTTCCGGAGCGACGTTAAAGGTGGCCTGATATTCCCAGTCGGTCTTCCCGATCCATTGCTGTTTCTTTTCGTTGTCGCGATAGAAAGGATCGTCTATCACTTTGTTGTTCAGCAGGTCGGTATGCACACAGCCCGGCACGGTCGCCGAATACCAGGTGTCTTTACCCCACTCGCGAAAATGCCAGCCAGTCTGCACCGGCATCTTTATTTTCGAGATTGTCATCCGTCTGAGGCCTGTTTGGGATTCAGAGGCATGGCCGGTGAAGGCTATCAAGGCCAGAGCTGCCGACAATAGTCTTGTGCTCTTCATCATTCGCTCACTTAGATGCTGCGTTTAGATAGGGCACTTGTGCCCCTTGCTGCGACGGCGGACAAGTCCGCTATCTAAACGGATGCGATTCCAGGCATGCACATCATTTTAATCCCAGGGCTTTCAGATAACCCTGGTTGATACGGCAATTGGCGAATTTTATTCGCTCCAGATAGTCGTTCAACGCCGTCTGCACCTTTTCTTTCGCGGGTCGATGTTTCCTCACTTCCTCAAAGGTATTCCGTGGGCCTTCCGCGAAGCTAACGATCACGTCCCACTCCGCGGGGCGGTTTATCGATGCAACACAGGTAGTCGCGTCCAGTTTCTTGTATGGCCAGAAACACCAGCCAATGTTGTTCTTCTCAAGCAACATCCTGAAAGAACTAATCCACTCGTCCGTGTTTTCGCCGGATTCTCCCATCCAAACAGGCACGTTGTGTTTGTTGCGGAAATCAAGATACTCCTGGATGGCCCCGGTGTTCACTTCCATCCAGTACTTATGAAAAGTGTAAACGAGTTTAGCGTCAAAGGGCGGTTCAAAGACTTTGAAGTTAGTGTCCCACTGCGCCCCGCCAAGAAAGATGAGGTGGTTCCTGTTAACCTCTCTGATGCCAGCCACTATCTTGCGATAGAGCGGCTGCAGCTTCGGGTTTAGGTTGGCGGTATCAAAATAATGCGCAATCGGCTCGTTGAGCAGATCGAAGCCGATGACTGTAGGTTCATTGCGATAACGCTCGGCAATCTTGCGCCATATGTTTACCGTCAACTCCTGACTCTCGGCGCTTTCAAATAGAAACGGATAGCCCCAGCTATCATCGATGTTGTCTCCGGTCTGTCCGCCGGGCGCAGCGTGCATGTCAAGAATTACGTAGAGGCCTTCTTTCTTGCACCAGGATATAACATCGTCTAAAAGCCGGTAGCCTTCACCTTCCAGCTTTGCGGGCGCTGCCTCTGATATAAACAATCGATAGCTGAAAGGAACGCGCACAGAGTTGAACCCGGATTTCTTGATAAATCTGATGTCCTCCCGCGTCACGTACCTCTCACGATAAGTTTTCCAAAATCGCCGGCCCTCGTCCTCCCCGATCAGTTCGTTGATTACCGTTTGTATCAGCCGCGGCGAATTGGCGGTCTTGAATTTGAACATGTAACCTTCAGGCAACAGCCAGTTGCCGAGATTGATGCCTTTCAACAGGAGCGGTTTACCATCCGTCGAGACTAGATCTTTGCCGTGAGTCGTGACGAATCTCGACTGACCATGGCTCGAGGTGGAAGCTGCCAGGTTCAGCAGGAGAATGATCCAGCATAACGCTCGCCTTTTTCTGCACCTCGTCATCGGTTAGTGATTCGCCTTTGCACTATCGTTGCTTCTAGGAAATCGTGCCGCCGGCGAGGCATGGTATTTGAGCTCACTCGCCAGGCGCAAGATTAGAGACTGTGCCATGGGTAGCGCCGGATGCTAAAGTCAACTTCGCTAATGAACCTCAGAAATACGACGATTCTTTGTAGCGTCGCTTCTTCCTCGAGGTAACGATAATTATCGGTGATAGCAACATCCACCCCTCACGCGCGGGCTTTGCAAAGTGCTGAATGCCAAGTTGACTCCAGCAACCGGCGCTACCGCCCTCGGTTCTGTATCGCGGCGCAGTTTTTCGGCGGTTCTTATACGCCGTTGCCTGCCTAAAACTCGTGTTAAGATGCGCGCGCACAAATCGTCAGGCGTGATTATCCAAAGCAAACTCGTGTAAGGTCACAATGAAGGTCAGAACCACACAATTAACAATCGTCTACTTGACGATCCTGCTAGCAATGACGCTTGGCAGCGCAAGTGCCGAAACGCTAAAACCTGACGCCACAACGAAACCAACTATCGTGATCGTCCATGGCGCGTGGGGCGGGAGTTGGGCCTGGCGCCGGGTCGAGGTATTGCTCCGGGAAAAAGGTTTCAATGTCTACCGACCGCAACTCACCGGCCTGGGTGAACGCGTGCATCTCAGCAGACCCGACATCGGCTTGAGCACGCACATAGATGATGTGGTCAACGTGATTCTCTTTGAAGACCTTCATGACATCATCCTCATGGGCCATAGTTATGGTGGCATGGTAATAACAGGCGTGGCGGATCGTGTGCCCGATCGAATACGTCGACTCGTGTACGTCGATGCGTTTGTGCCGAACGACGGCGAGAGTGTAATGAGCCTGGTCGGCGCGCGCGGAGATTTTGTGAAGCAGATGACCAGGGGCGATTACGTTGTCCCTGCATGGGTAAAGCCGGATCAACCACCACCCCACGACGTACCGCAATCCCTGAAGACTTTTACTGAGCCAATCTCCCTGAAGAATAAACTTGCCCTCAAGCTTCCCGCCTCTTATATCCTTACGGTGGACGCCGGTAAAGAAGCGAAGGACGATGACTTTTGGTCTCAGTCGCAACGCGCGAAACAGCGCGGATGGCCCATTCTACAACTGACCGCAGATCACAACGCACAATGGTCGGCGCCTGAGGCGCTGGTGGAAATGCTGGCGAGCATTCGCTAAAGACCCCCGCTATCCAACTAAGCGAAATCATGCCTTTAACCTTCAACTGATGCTCGCACGAAGAAAACACCTGTGAACACTATTGGCTCGCCTAGAAACGAATCAGGACAATATTCAAGATTGTTTGATGGCTTCGACCTGTTCTTGATAAGCCTCATAATTTTGTTTCTGGAATTGGCTGCCATTCGTTGGTTCCCGGCTCATGTTCTTTACCTGACGTTTTTCACCAACGTAGTGCTCCTTGCATCTTTCCTCGGCATGTCAGTCGGCTGTTTGGCTGCCGGCTCTCGCAGCAATTATCTGAGATGGACACCGCTTCTGCTCGTCGTTGCCCTGGCGGCTGCGCATGCGGTTGAGATAAGCAGCGGCTCGTTCGTAAAGTTTGTCGATGTCGGTAATCAAGCTTCGCCGCAGCAAGTCTATTTCGGCACCGAATATTACAGTCAGGACCTGTCACGTTACGCCATTCCGGTTGAAGTTCTTTGCGGCTTTTTCTTCATTGTCATCGCCCTCGCCTTCCTTGGTCCGGGACAGGAACTGGGCCGGGCGCTTAAGCAGTGGCCCAACCGGGTGCAGGCTTACACTTTGAATATCGTCGGGAGCATCGTAGGAATTGCGCTGTTTGCGGTCTGTTCCTGGCTGGAGCTTCGAGCGTTCTGGTGGTTCATAATTGCTGCAGTAGGACTCGGTTATTTCTACTTCATGTCACCAGACCATCGCTTTCCCAAACGGCTGCGCGGTTGGGATCTCTTGATGGCGCTGCTGCTGTTGCTCGTGGTGTGGCTCGCCGCGTTCACGCCAATTCATGATCGGTATCCGGGCCAGCACGAGGCCCAGCAATTCTGGTCACCCTACTATCGGATTGATTTCAAGCAGGCTGACCTGTCTCTTTCAGTAAACCTGATTTATCACCAACAGATGGTCTCGCGAAACGAGAACTTTCCAGCCTATGCTCTGCCCCACCTGCTGAATCGAGATGCGGGCCGGCCACCCTTCGCAGACGTGCTGATCATCGGCGCCGGTTCAGGTAATGATGTCAGTAGGGCCTTGCAGTGGGACGCGAAACATGTTGACGCAGTGGAAATCGATCCCGCGATCTATCGTCTGGGTCGAAAGTATCACCCGGATAGTCCTTATCAGGACGAGCGCGTTCAGATTCATCTGGATGACGGCCGCAATTTTCTTCGTTCGACTGAGCGGAAGTACGATTTGATCGTCTATGCCCTGGTCGACTCGCTGGTGTTGCACAGCGGCTACAGCAACATCCGTCTCGAGAGTTTTCTATTCACGCGCCAGACGTTCGAAGACGTCCGCCGCCACCTCAAGCCGAACGGCACCTTCGTAATCTACAACTATTTCCGCCAGGGCTGGCTGGCTGCGCGCTTACAAAAAGGCCTGGAAGAAGTGTTCGGCCCCGGCAATTCATTGGTGTTGACTTTGCCCTACCGAAAAGTGATTGAGCCGGACAAAGCAACATTCGGAGACTTCACAATTTTCTTTGCCGGAGCCACCAGCGATTTGCGGAACGCTTTTGCCCGGCAGCCTGACTATTGGGTGCGCAACGACGAGCCACCTGGGCCGACGTCGCCCAACGGCTTTCAACAGCAGTCAGGATTAGAGGCAACGCAGTTCGGGGATCAGACGCCGGAGAAAGATCCAGCAACCGCGTCTCGCTGGCAGCATTTCGGGCTAGCTAGCGTGTTGCCTCCGGAAGGCGTGCTGCGAACCGCGACTGACGACTGGCCGTTCCTGTATTTGCGTGAGCCGATGATACCGACATTGAGTTCGCGAGGAATGCTGATCATGGGCGCATTGGCGTTGCTGTTGATCTTTCTGTTTCTGCCTCGGCAGAAAAAAGTTGTAACTACCCTCGTTAAACGCGGTAACAGGATGCCGGGCTTCGGCAGCGCCTTAAACGTTCAGGTTTTCTTTTTGGGGGCGGGGTTTATGCTGGTTGAGACGAAAGCGGTGGTCACCATGGCCCTGCTGTTCGGCAGTACCTGGGTCGTGAACTCAGTAGTGTTCCTTGCCGTGCTAGTGATGATTCTTGTCGCCAATCTCTGGACGCTCCGGTTCAAGGCTGCGCGCTTGTGGCCATACTACGTGGGTTTGATGATAACGCTGGCGCTGAATGCCATTGTCCGCCTCGATTTTTTTCTGGGAATGAATCGCAGCATTCAGGTGCTTGGCTCATGCCTGCTTGTGTTTGCGCCGATACTGTTTGCCGGTGTCATTTTTGCTGCGTCGTTTAAGCGGAGCATGGAGCCCGATCGCACCTTTGGCGCTAACATCGCCGGCGCGATGGTGGGCGGGCTGGCCGAATATAGCTCGATGCTCCTGGGGTTTCAGTATTTGGTGCTGGTTGCCATCCTGTTCTACGCACTTTCTGCGATCGGCTTGCGACGGGCGCACGAGGCGGCAATGGACGATGGCTTAACTGATCCGGTGACTACTGAGGTATAACCCTAAACGATATGCTCTCAATCAGTTGAAGGTATGCCCGTCACTCATGCCGCGGCAAGCTCTCGGTGCTGTACACGTTCTTCATGCCGCGGTAGTCTCTTGCTCGTGTACCCGTTGCTCATGCCGCGGTCCCGGTGAGGTCAGTACCACCTCGCGGTAGCGGGTGGGTTTCATCGATGCGCACTCACTCAACACTCGGTCCCTCGCGGTAGCGGGTTGGGTGCTGGAAGAGACGCTCAATCCAACAACTTGCGGGTCAAAAGGGGCTTCCACGGCTCGGCTCTGCCGTCTGATGTGCGGAAGGGCTGTGCCCTTCCGTCGTCTTAGTTTTGTTTAGGGCTACGCCCTGGTTTCTGAGCGAGGGCGTAGCCCCATGATGATTTGAGTTACCGGAAGGGCAAAGCCCTTCCGCACATCAGACGGCAGAGCCGGGACAAGACACCCTTTCATTTTGCTGGTGAGCTCTCGCTTGCCAGCGGCCCACCCACCCGCTACCGCGAGGCGGTACTGACCTCACCGGGTCCGCGACTTGAGTGCACCTGTCGCGTATCACCCTCCCGCTACCGCAAGATGGTACTGACCTCATGGGCCATCTGCGTGAACTGACTACCTGAGTGATTGCATGCATTGCGTGTCACTGCCTGAGTGACTGCCTGACCGCTGCCTAAACCAATTCACGAAAACGGAGTGGTAAATTTCAGACAGACAGGTGAGGGCACTTCAGCAACATGACCCGTAGCGCTAAGCCGGCCTGTTTTCCTATCACGCCGGAAAGTAACGATATTGTCTGAGTTTTGATTCGCCACCAACAGAAACGCTCCGGTCGGATCAATCGCAAAATTGCGTGGTGTTTTGCCTCCGGTTGATTCGTGAGCGATGAAGGTTAACTTGCCGTTCTGCGGATCGATCCTGAAGGCAGCGATACTGTCGTGACCGCGGTTGGAACAGTAAAGAAATCGGCCATCGGGAGAAACGTGGATGTCGGCACTGGTGTCCGCGCCCGTAAAATCCGCCGGCAAAGTGGCAATCGTTTGCACCCCTTTTAGATTACCCTGCGCCCGATTGTGGGCGAAGGCGGTTACCGTAGCGTGCAGTTCGTTTATGACGTAGGCGTACCGGCCGTCAGGATGAAAAGTTAAATGGCGCGGACCTGCCCCAGGCTTGACCTGGACCCAGGGACTTCCGTTAGGGATCAGCTTTCCTCGCCGACCGTCAAAGCGGAAGATCATAATCTTGTCGGTGCCTAGATCACACGCGTAAGCGAACCGGTTGGCGGAATCCAGCACAATACAATGGGCATGTGGTCCTTCCTGGCGCTCAGCATTTATGCTTGAACCAAGATCCTGCTTTACGTCCGTAGCCTCACCCAAACTTCCATCGCGTCGGATTGGAAGAACAGCAACATTGCCGCTCGCATAATTTGCTACTAAAACAAATCTGCCCGCCTGGTCCACGATCACGTAACAGGGCGCGCCACCCAACGATGGCTGTTGATTCAGCAACCGCAGCTCACCCGTCCTTTGATCAACTGCAAAAGCGCTGAGGGCACCACTCTTCTTACCCGCAAACTCTTCGACTTCATTGACTGCGTACAAATAGCGCCGGCTTGGGGCGAGGGCCAGAAACGAAGGATCCTTGACACCTTTCGTGGTGGCGACATGCTTTAACTCGCCCGAAGTCAGGTTCAACCTAAAAAGATAGATTCCCTCGCTTTTGCCTGACGTGTAGGTTCCTGCATAAACAAGCAATTCCCCGGGTCGTTCAAACTCCAGCGCGCCGGCAAAGGCTGGCGTTGGGAGCGTAAGGCCCACTGTGCCCAGACCCGCGATTTTCAGGAATTCACGACGCAGAAGGGCATAACTCGACGTTTTGTGGTCCACGGTTTTAGACTCTTCTCCTCGTCACAGTGTTTACAAGCGTTGGCACAGTATAGGCTTTGTTCCTCACCCAAAGTTTACAAAAAGATGTGGCCCTTTTTCTCGTCCATTTCCGCGTTAGTAGATGAGGGCAGCAATTGCGCTGCCCCTAAACCTGGAAGAAGGAAGAAGATATGAAAAAGCAAGCCTTTGGAATTTTGACAATGTTTAGTCTGCTGTTAGTAGTGACAGCGGCGTCCGTTCACGCTCAGTCCAAACGCAGCAGTATTAACATCCCATTCAATTTCAACGTGGGACAGAGGACACTTCCCGCTGGCGAATACACAGTCGAGCCACTTAGGAAAGACTCCCACACCGTTTGGCTGGTTGAAAATCGAAGTCAGCATGCTAGTGTTCTCTTTACCACCACCGCTGCGTGGACTCGAGAAACACCGGAAGAAACCAAATTGGTCTTCAACAGGTACGATAATCAGAACTTCCTTTCGCAAATCTGGATCGCCGGAGATAACTCTGGTCGCCAGCTACAGAGGCGCCAGTCGGAACTTCAATTGGCGAAGAACGGCATTCAGCCGGAAAAGGTATTCGTAACTCTTGCTGACGGAGAGTAACGCGCAACGGGAAGCATAAAGCACGATTACCGATACTGCGGCAACTCCCAGGAGTGCGACGACCGGCCGCCGCTTTCGCCCGCGGCGGCCCGATGACGCGTTTGGTCCACGAACTTTATCCACGCCTGCAGACTGCGAAAAGTGGCAGCGACCAACGCGCCGACACGCGGGGTCCCCAGGCGGGCAGCCCGATGGGGAGCTCAAGCCGCCACACTCCAGGGACTTTGACCGCGACCAGGTTATGAACTAATACACGCTTGCACCTGCCCATATACTCCGGCAACAAGCTCCCGCGCCTTAGTTTCACTTGCTGCTTCGGCGATCACGCGAATAATCGGTTCTGTATTTGAGCCTCTCACGAGAAACCAACCAGTGGGCAGGGTTACTTTCACGCCATCGCGCAAATCCAGCGGATAACCCGCATATTCGTGACGCAGCATTCTGAGCACACCAGAGATCTTATTTGAGGGACACAATAGTTTCTCTTTGATCAAACTAAAGGGCGGAAAGCTGTTTACCAGCTCGGTGATTGTTTTGCCAGTTTCAGCCAGGAGATGAAGAATCAGGGCCATCCCAACCAGACTATCGCGCGCAAAGTTGACGCGGGGATAGATAACGCCACCATTGCCCTCGCCGCCAATGACAGCATCTTCTTGCTGCATCTTTTCAGTAACGTTAACCTCCCCTATCCTGGTCATAAAAAACGGGCAACTGAATCTGCTGGCGAGCTCTTGCAGCACCGACGGGGTTGATAGATTTGCCACCACCGGCCCCAACTGCTTGCCGAGAACATGAAGAGTCGCTAAGAGGAGCGTGTAATCCTCGCCGATAGGTATTCCCTGCTCTGAGACAATTGCGAGCCGGTCTGCGTCCATATCCTGGGCAAATCCAACAGTGGCTCGATGTTCTTTTACTGCGGCGCAAAGGTCTCCCAGATTTTCCGCGACCGGTTCCGCTGGACGCGGAAATAGTCCGTTTGGAGTTACGTTAATTGCCACTACTTCAGTGCCCAAAGCCTCAAGTAATTTTGGACCAACCAGGGAACCCGCCCCGTTACAAGCATCGAGCACTACCCGCAACGGCCTTCCGCTTTGCTGTAGCGGTCCCAATACATCAAGGATTTTTTGAATGTGCAGATCAGTCGCCCCTGAAATCTCTTCAACTTCTCTCATTTCTGCGCCCGCGACCTTCGTGTACTCGCCTTGATGATAAATGTCGAGCATCTCGCGCGCCTGCCCGCTGTTCAGGAAAAGTCCGTCAGCGCCGATAAATTTCAGAGCATTCCACTCCGCTGGGTTATGGCTGGCGGTAATCGCAATGCCTCCATGGGCGCGATGATGGCGCACGAGTAGCTGAATTGTCGGCACCGGACACATTCCGATATCCATGACGTGACATCCGCTGGACACAAGCCCGGCAATAACGGCTTGCTTGACCATCTCGCTCGAGGTGCGTGGATCGTGTCCAATGACGATGGTGGCGGAGCCGACGTAAGTGCCGAAGGCCTGGGCAAAACGCGTCAACAGCGCCGGCGTCAGCGAGTCGCCGATCACTCCGCGCACACCGGAAATGCTGATCTTAAGCGTTGGTATGGCTCGCATCATGTTCACCCGGTCCGCTGGTAAGTCGCTTTTATCTTTTGCCAGTCCGGCAAATCAACCTTTCGTTTAGAAAGCGGACTTGTCCGCCTGCCTTGGACGGGGCACAAGTGCCCTTTCTAAACAGTGATGTCTGTCGGCAGGCTGAGTGTGTGAAAATGCCCCTTGCGTGCTCACTTGTTTAATCTATCGCGCACCCAGTCAAGCAGATTTTGCGCGCTCCTGGTTTCCTCAGCTTCCACAATAACCCGAATCATGGATTCTGTATTCGAGGCCCTCACATGTATCCAGCCTTGTGGTAACACTACCTTAATACCGTCCGTCGAATCATAGGTAAGCTGCTCACGCTCGATAGCCAGGCGGAAATTCTGCAGCACCGAATAGAGTCGATTAGGTTCCAGCGTCAGGTTGTACTTCAACATCCTCAAACGTGGAAGGTCTTGAACGAGTTTCGATATGGGTTTGCCGGTGCGCGCAAGCCCCTCGAGAATCAAGCCAACAGCGGCGGCGCTATCATGGGTCGAGTGTAGTTCAGGAACGGTCACGCCACCACTGCCTTCGCCGCCGAGAACGCCGTTGAGTTCGATCATGCTCTCGGAGATGTAGATTTGTCCGACCTGAGTGCGCACAACCTCCCCACCATAAACCGCGGCAATTTGTTCTATGGCACTGGTAGTTGAAACATTCGTCACCACCGTGCCCGTCTTCTGCTCAAGACGAATGCGGGCCGCCACGGCGAGGGTTAACTCTTCTGAAAGCGCTTGGCCTAACTCAGTGACAATTCCAAGTCGTTCGCCGTCGGCGTCATGAGCGAAACCAATGTCAGCGTGTCCCGCTTTAACAATCGCGCTGAGCACAGCCATGGTCTCAGGCTTTGGTTCGGGAGCATGAGGGAAGGTTGCGCCCGGGTCATCATTGATGGCCAGCACTTCGCAACCGATCTCCTTCAGCAAAAGAGGAATTAACCGCGAACAAGCGCCGTTGCAGCAATCGACCGCGACCCTTAACCGGCGATTCTTGATCGCCTCAACGTCAAAGACATTCTTCAGCAATTGGATATGGTGCTCTATTGGGTCTTGACACCGTATGGCAGGCTTGATCTGTTCCCAGTTAGCCTTCGCAAACTCCCCCTGGTGGAATATATCCAGGAGCTCTTCGGCCTGCGTGGGATTCAAATATAGTCCATCGTTGCGCACAAATTTCAGAGCGTTCCACTGAGATGGATTGTGACCGGCAGTAATTGCGATGCCACCATCCGCTTTGAGCCATGTAACAGCTAACTGCAGGCTTGGTGTCGGCGAAACTCCGAGGTCGATGACCTCACAACCCGCAGCGAGCAGTCCAGCGATGACAGCCGCACGCACCATCGGCCCGGAGGCGCGCGTATCGCGGCAGACAAGGATCCGTCCGCCATCGAGATAAGTGCCGAACGCCTGGGAGAACCCAACTGCCACTTCGGGCGTAAAGGTCTCACCGACGATCCCGCGCACACCTGTGATTCCAATTTTTAGCGTTTTCATCGCTTGATAGACCGTAAACCAATTCGGCCAATCTTGGTCAGTTGATGTCCGATAAGCTTTATCAGCTTGTCGCTGAGTTACGACAAACTAAAGTTTATCGGACACTTTCAACGAAAAGGACCCACTACTAAAACGTAAACAAGATTGACCATAACAAAGCAGCATCATACAATTTCCTTCTCCACAAAGGGTCTTTATTCCAGAAAAGAACGAAGGCTGTCTGCCTGCCGCCAGCCGGTGCCTGGAGCCGGAACCGGGGCAGCGGACTTTGAAACGCGATGCAAAACCGTTGTGCGGTGATTGCCGTTCTATCAGTTCTCGGCCTGAATGTCGTTTCAGCGCCGGCGCAAACTTCCGCGCCCAAAAAGTCGTCATCGTCAGCCACAGTCGAACGCCGCCTTGAGTCCCTGCTCAGCCAAATGACACTTGAGGAAAAGATCGACATGCTGGGAGGGGTGGACCGCTTTTTCATCCGCGGTATCCCACGGCTTGGCTTGCCTACACTGAAAATGGCTGACGGTCCAATCGGGGTTCGTAATTATGGACCAGCGACGGCTATGGCCGGCGGTATTGCCCTGGCCGCCACCTGGAATCCCATCCTGGCTGAACGGGTGGGAACCGAACTCGGTAGAGATGCGAGGGCCAAAGGAGTGCACTTCCTGCTGGGCCCCGGTGTAAACATCTATCGCGCTCCGATGAATGGCCGAAATTTCGAATACTTCGGCGAGGATCCATTTCTCGCCTCCCGCATCGCCGTCGGGTACATCAAAGGCGTTCAGAGTCAGGGTGTCAGCGCCACAATCAAACACTTCATGGGAAACAATTCCGAGTTTGATCGCCACAACACCGACTCGATTATTGATGAGCGCACGATGCACGAGATCTACTTGCCGGTGTTCGAAGCGGCGGTGAAGGAAGCCAAGGTGGGTGCAATCATGGATTCCTACAACCTGATCAACGGCACGCACCTTAGTCAAAACGGATACTTGAATATAGACGTCGCCAGGAAGGAGTGGGGTTTTGCGGGCATCTTGATGTCGGATTGGTCCTCGACCTATGACGGAGTAGCCGCAGCGAACGGCGGACTGGATCTCGAGATGCCCTCGGGCGCCTTCATGAATCGGCAAACGCTACTTCCCGCGATTCAGCAGGCCAAAGTAGCCGTGGCAACTATTGATGATAAGGTGCGCCGCATCCTGCGCACGGCGATTCAATTCGGCTGGCTCGATCGCGATCAGGTTGATCTGTCGATTCCGCGCTACAACCAAGAAGGCCGCAACGTCGCGCTCGCAGCCGCGCGCGAGAGTTTGGTGCTACTGAAGAACGAAGGCGGCTTGCTACCACTCAACAAGACAAAGATCAAATCCATCGCCATCATTGGCCCTGATGCTTATCCCGCCGTGCCCGTCGGCGGCGGCAGTGCGCGCGTGGAACCGTTTGTCGCCACGAGCAATCTGCAAGGTTTGAGTAATTACCTCGGCACGGCGGTCCAGGTGTATTACGCGCGAGGGATACCTTCCCTGGGTGAGATGGCCGCTGCAACCAGATTCATTACCGATGCGACTGGAGAGAAGCCGGGCCTCAACGCGGAATATTTTAGTAGTAATGATCTGCAGGGAACGCCAGCGGTAAAGCGCACTGAACAGCACATTAACTTCAGGGCCGGCACTCGCGCAGACTTTCCGGCGCAGACACTTTCATCCCGCTGGAGCGGTTACTATGTCCCGCAAGTGGCCGGCTCCTATGACATCTTTGTTGCTTCAACCGGAGAAGACGGCGGCTTTTATCGCCTCTATCTTGACGACAAGCTGATCTTCGATAATTGGACCACGTCCCGGGCGGCCGTTGGCCAGACCAGAATGTCACTCGCGGCGGCGCCGCACAAAATCGTGCTGGAGCAGCATGGCAAATCAAATTGGGTTGGCACACGCATGCAATTTGGAATCATGCGTCACGGGACCGTCGTCAGTGAAGAAGCCAGGAAGCTCGCCAACAAAGCTGATGTAGTGGTAGTCGCCGCGGGTTTCGATCCTGAGACGGAGAGCGAAGGCGCAGACCGAACCTTTAGCCTGCCGCCGGCACAGGACGAATTGGTCGAGGCAATGGCTGCGGCAAACAAAAAAACGATTGTCGTAATCACTTCCGGCGGAAACGTAGATATGAATGGTTGGCTCAATCATGTTCCGGCGCTTATCGAGACATGGTATCCAGGACAGGAAGGCGGCACCGCGCTGGCCGAGGTTCTCTTCGGCGATGTAAATCCCTCGGGCCGTTTGCCCGTTACTTTTGAACGTCGCTGGGAAGACAATCCGGTGAGTGAGAGTTACTACCCGGCAGCCGGCACAAATAAGGTCGTATACAAGGAAGGGGTGTTCGTCGGTTACCGCGGCTATGAAAGAAACGGTACGAAGCCTCAGTTTCCGTTTGGGTACGGCCTCTCTTACACAAGTTTTAGCTATGGCAAACTTTCCATTCAACAGGGAATCACAAAGGGCGGCAGCCCCGAATTCTGGTGGGCCGAGGTATCTTTCGATGTTACCAACACCGGGAAACGCGACGGAGCCGAGGTAGCTCAAGTCTATGTCAGCGATGCTCACTCGAAAGTGCCGCGCCCGGCGAAAGAGTTGAAAGGGTTTGCAAAGATTGAACTGAAGCCAGGCGAGACCAAACGTGTGAAGGTAATGCTAAACCGACGCGCGCTCTCATATTACGACGTCAACTCAAGGCAATGGCGCGCTGAAGCTGGCGATTTTGAGGTGCTGGTGGGGCCGTCGTCTGCACAGATCGAACTACGCGGCAAGGTTACGTTTGCTGCAACTGCGATGGCAGGCAATGCCGACCGCAAATGAATCATGCGGTGGTCAGACTGTCGACAAGTCCCTTTGAAATTGAGAAAAAATTCAAACTGGCCCAACTACCTCGTAGCGACGATTCGAGTCGTAACAGGCAAAATATTCCAACCATTGACCGCCAAAAACGCGCCTTCCTTGCCTAAGTCTCTTACCCGATAAGTGGCAGTCACAACTCTGCTTTCACCGGGCAGCAACGAGAAGTAGTTGTCCTGCCAAATGACGGGTAAAACATCTCGTTCAGTGCGTCCCTGCTTAATCCGAAGATTAATAAAGAATGCCATGTCGCGACCGGGATTTGTCACTCTTACGTGAGCGATCTCGTCGCCACCTTTACGCAGAACCCGGCTCGATAGCGTCAACTTCACTCGCGGAAGTTTTTGCAGCTGGGTCATATCTGCGTAGGAATTTGTCGGCGTGTAGTACCAGGTGGACCTTTGCCAATCAAGCACATCATCTTTGCTTGATAGCCAGTAGAAGTTTGAACTCAATAATTGACCATTGCCGTCCTCAAGTCGCAGGCGGAGAAAGTAAGTCGTCGACAAATCCTGGATTTGCGGAATCACGAAAGCCGTAGAGTTGCTGTCGGCCGGCAGGTCAAGCGGCAGCACTTTTGAAAACTTAGCGGCAAGATTGATGTCATACACTTGCGCCGTCAATTTTAGATCGCGTAGCGGTCTCTGGGTCGCATTCACTGCAATCACGGATTTGTCCGCGTAAGAATACTGAACATGGATGGGCTCGCACGCTTTCTTGGTACCGAAATAGCCTCCGCCGGGCATCAGGTAATAGTCATAAAGATGCCAGATCATGGACGGCCAGGCGTTGTTCAGCATCCACTGAATAACGCCGGTTGAGGTGTACCGGTTTCCGCTGTAGGCCTCAAACATCGCGCGCTGGCCTTCGTAAGCCATCAACTGCGACTTCATCGCGTAATCAGGCGCATCGCTCGCCGGCCCATAGCGCGCATTCAACGCCTCAGTGAAAACTTTCAGATCCTTGAACTGCCCTCCGCCGGCGTGATAGTTCCAATATTCATTGATGGGCCATAGATGCTCCGGCGATACCATCCGGCGCAGACTCTCAATCGGCGGCACTGCTGGCCCTGGACTAATCTCAGTGGCAAAACCGTGCGCTCCACCCGCTCTTGTGTCCTGTAACCAGTATGAGGCCGGCACCCATTCGTAAGGGCCTTCCATTTTTACCCCGGTAGAACCGGTAACCGTCGTCGGTTTCGCTGTGGCCGACGAGAGGAATGGGTTGGGCCAGTGATACTTCTTGAGGATGTCGATATACATCTGCTCGACGTCGGGAGGCGGCGGATTGTCGCTGCCGTTCAACCAGACCAGCACGCTGGGATGGTTTCGTAGACGTCTGATTTGATCAGCCTGCGACTTCGCGGCGATATCGTAATCCTCCTTGTCCCAGGTGGGCCCCGCTTTGTAATCGGGCCGGTGCTGCCAGTGCTCCCAATGAGAACAACAACACCATCCGGCCATAATCAAAATTCCTTCCTGATCGGCCAGGTCAAAAAAGTAGTCCGGCTGCAGTTGGCCTTCCAACCTAATAGCATTCAGGTTCATGTCTTTGACATACGCAAATTCACTTTTCAGTCTTTCAGGCGTGAATCGCAGAAAGATATCGGAAGCCCAGCCGCCGCCCCGAATGAGCACATTTTGGCCATTGACTTTAAAGACTCGGTGACCATGGCTATCTAATTCTGAAGCGATTTCGCGAATGCCGAAACGGGTGTTCAGACGATCGGATATTCTGCCTTGGGTCTCGAATTCTGCTGTCAGATGGTAAAGATTAGGCGCGCCCATATGCACTGGCCACCACAAGCGCGGTTGAGAAAAGTTGAGTTGCGGAAAGTCTTCCGGCGTAAAGGTGACGGACCTTGTCTCGTGTGGGCCAAGCTTCACATTCTGCGAAAATCTGCGTCCTTCAATGTGCGCCCTCAACGTGCCTTCAACTGCCGCTTCAGTCGCATTTTGTACGTCCACGTTAACAGTCAAGCGCGCATGCTCAAGCGAAGGCAGTTCCAGGTGGGTGACCACCTGCGGATATCTCAACGTTACTGGCCCACTACTGGTCAGATAAACGTCACGGAAAATTCCCATATTTTTATCGGGTGGTGTCGGGTTCCAATCCACCCAGGTCCAGCCGAGGTCATCAGGTTGAGCCGGAAAAACTTCGACGGCTAGAGTATTCAACTCGCCGGCGCGCACAGCATTCCTAATATTCAGCTCATGCAAGCGAAACGTCCCGGCAACCTGATCTGAAGTGGCAATCTGTTGGCCATTGAGCCAGATGTTGGCCCGAAAGTTAATACCGTCGAAATGCAGCCAGACATTCCTGCCGCGATAACTTAAAGGCAGGCGAAGCTGAGTTCGATACCACCATGAAGCGCGGAAGGGACTTTCCTCCGGCATTGGAAGATTTGAGAAGTTAGCGCCGATGGGATAACTGCAGCCCGGAATCAATCGTAGATTTTTATCCACCAGTGGGTCCGGGTAGATTTTGTCTTCTACCAGCGTTCCGACAACTGTAGACGGCACAGTTGCAGCATACCAATTTTTCGCTCGGAATTTGTTTTCCGAAATAACATCGCCCTTCTCCTTGATCTGCGCGGAAGACTGAATACTCCAGCCCTTCCGCAAAAAAAGCCTTGTACTTAAGCCGCGCTCGTTTGGATTCCGGGCGAACGCAGTAAGACTCAACAATAGAATGATGCTTCCTGAGACGAGGAGTTTTTGCATATGCGTTCTTCCGCAATTCTTAACCGCCGGAGCAATTGTTAACCGGCGGCGTTGATGTCGTGAACAAAGGGCCAACGTTGGTTATACCAGGACCAGACCAGAAAAAAGGTGCCCCCCAGTGCAAGCGTGCCGAGACCAAGCACGATAACAGGCCATGGCGTGGTCGCAAAGATAAACACCCAACCGATGAGCGCGATAATGTTCGGCAGCGGGTACAACCACATGCGGTAAGGACGTGGCATGTTCGGGGCCCGCTGCCTTAGAAGTATCACAGCGAAAACTTGACCGATGAATTGGACCAGTATCCGGGTTGAAATAAGCGCGTCAATTACGGCGTCGAGCGAGAAGAAACTGCAAATAATCGAAATCACACCCAATACAATTAGTGCAACATAGGGAAATCTCTTGGTCGGATGGAGCCGGCCAAAAACTTTGAAGAAGTATCCATCCAGAGCTGCCGCATAGGGAATTCGTGAATAGCCGAGTAGCAGAGCGAACACGGAACCGAACGCGGTCCAGAGCACCATGCCAGTGAAGACAGTCGCGACCTTTGCGCCGTAGATCTTTTCCATCATGAGCGAGACGACGAAACCCGCTTCAGGATGCTCCTGCGCCGGAACAAACTCGCGCCAGGGCACAACGCCGATAATCGAAAGGTTGATAGCGAAGTAGATAATAGCCACGGCTATTACACTAATAATGATAGACCGCGGAATTGTCCGCCCCGGGTCTTTCACCTCGTCACCGATGTAACAGATATCGTAATAGCCGAGATAATCATAGACGCCAATGCGAGATGCAGCGCCCAAACCAAAAAGGAAGCCCAGTGAAAAGGTGAATGCACCGGGAGGAAAGTCGAAAGCGCGGGCGGTGCTGAAATGCATCGCTCCGGTAACAATCACTGCCAGAGTGGTAAGCAAAGTCCCGATCCATAAGCTGACTGTAATCGTGCCGATTGAAGTGATGCGGCGATAGAGCAGCACAACATTGACAATCCCGACGGCGGCGGCAACCAGCATGGTCTCGCGCGTCGTGATGCCCTGCCAGATATAGCCTGTATATCTTGCGAAGCCGATGTAGCCCGACGCTATTTCCAGCGGACCGCTGAGAATGAACTGCCAGATAAACAAAAAAGCCATTAGTCGTCCAAAGGTTTCACGACCGTAAGCCTCTCGCAGGTAAACATACGAACCTCCGGAGCCGGGCATCGCCGCGCCAAGCTCACTCCACACCATCCCATCCGGGATTGCGATTAAGACCGCAACAACCCAGCCCAGCATTGCCTGTGGACCACCGAGCGCCGACATCAAAAGCGGAATGGTGATGAACGGCCCCACGCCGAGCATGTTCGACATGTTTAAGGCGGTCGCCTGGAGCAATCCAAAGCGTCGCAGCAGAGGACGTTCTGCCTTTTCATTTTCGGTGGCTGCGGTGCTCATGTAGATCGGGAAGAAAGACGCGGCACATAATATCTAAAACTCGGGTTGTGTAAAGAGCTTTCGCTGGGAATGATTGCATTTACAGAACTGAGTGCGGCCGGGCCCACCAACCGCCGTTTGGATAGGGCACTTGTGCCCCGACCGGGCGGACAAGTCCACTCTCTAAACGATCCTTAGAGACTTTCAAACTTTATTGACTTGACGAATGATTGGAAGCTTTCTCAGGGCGTCTTCGAGAATTAGGCATCCAACGCCAGGTGTAATCACTCAACCAGAAAGTCTCTAAGGTCGGGAAGGGTGGCTTGCCCCCGCCCGACCGTCGCTGGAATCGTGCTTCAAGTTTTGACTCGCATACTCGAATTAAGCGCACCTAAGAATGACCCACTGCCAGAACCGGAGAGCCGTAACGACCGGATCCCAGAATCAAAATTGAGTGGCAGCATCCCGTCGCTACCACTCCGGGTTTATTCCTCAGACCGTAGTGCCAACTGTTTGACACTGTGATCTAACCAAAGGTACTTTTCGCGTCAGAAACTGCGTGTGCTCGTGTGATTTCCTTGTTTCTCTTCGCTGTGTGTTGACTCCGGTTCTCTTGGTGATAACTGGAGCTACGAAAACTCTATGGAGCCCAAGGGAGAACTGAACAATGAGACTGAAATTCTGTACCGCGATCCTGACGTGCCTGGTCTTTGCAACTTCTACTGTCGCTCTTCATCGAAGGGAGACGTCACCTACCCAGACACCGGCCGCCGCGAAAACTCTGTTGGAACGGCTTGGTTACCCGCCGGATGCAAAACTGCTCATTGTGCATGCTGACGACCTCGGGATGGCCCACTCGATCAACATGGCTTCGATCAAGGGATTCGAGAGCGGACTAGTCAGTTCAGGCAGCATCATGATTCCCTGTTCCTGGCTTCCCGAGATAGCCGCTTACGCGCGAAGTCACCCCGAAGCCGATCTTGGTCTGCACCTGACGCTTACCAGTGAGTGGAGTCTTTACCGCTGGGGTCCGGTCCTGGCAAAAGAGCGGGTGCCTTCCCTGCTGGACAGCAACGGCTATTTGTACCCGACTGAAACCGAAGCCGCCGCGCACATTGACCCCAAAGAAGCGGAAGCAGAGATTCGCGCACAGATTGCGCGTGCCAGAGCACTTGGCATCAACCCGACGCACCTCGACTCTCACATGGGCACGCTTTACCAAAGTCAAGCATTATTTGAAACGCTCTTCCGAGTTGCACGGGACAACAAGCTACTGATTCGAGTTTCGAAGGAGTGGTTTACCGAGGCGCCCTTTCTGCCTTCGCTGCTTGGCCCTGATGACGTGGTGATGAATGGCGTTATTAGCATTGAGCCCAGCGTAACTCCTGAGGGCTGGAGCAAGTTCTACACAGATGCGATCAAGAACATTCAGCCGGGTATCACGGAAATGATCGTGCATCTGGCATACGACAATGAGGAAATGAGAGGAGTAGCGTTTGCTCATCCCAATTGGGGCTCCGAATGGCGACAGCGCGATTTTCAGTTTGTTACGAGTGAGGCTTTCCGCAAGCTGCTCCAGGAGAACAACGTTAAGCTGGTTACCTGGCGCGAAGTCAATAAGTTGATGAAGAAATCAGGCAACTGAGAACGACCGGAAACGATTACAGAACCGGGCGCAGTTGAGACTGTGAATACTCAGCATCCATCCTTGGAGTGCGCCGGGCTGGCCGCGCTTTGATTGAAGATCGTAAAGACGATGATTCATCGAAACCGCCGATTAATTTCTAGAGGCAGCAGTTGATGCTCTCGCTACTCACGCTTCGAAATCTGCTTAATACGATGTTGACTCTCGCATCCGGCGCTACCGCGCTCGGTTCTGTAATTGAGGCAGCGGTTGATTCACGCGATACGCACGCTCTGAAATCTGCTTAACACGATGTTGACTCTCGCATCCGGCGCTACCGCGCTCGGTTCTGTAATCGTTTCGGTTTCTTGAATATCCCTTGCCAATGAAAGAGAATGGGCGTGTTCAGCCGACCTATTCCCCGAAGGAAAACAGGAAGACGATGAAAAAAACTGCGCTTGCTTGGGCGGTTGTTACGCTTTCAATATGCTTTGGCCTGCCG
>JBKOZZ010000131.1:0-19128 GCA_046726155.1 Acidobacteriota bacterium | reverse complement strand
TCTCTATACCAGAGCATCCAATTCAATTACTAGCAACGGTACAACCCCTATTTCCGTTGCTATTACGGCGCCCGAACCTAATCGTATCATTGCGAACGTTACAGGATTCGGCCCGCGCAACGCCAGAAAACAAATGCGGATGTTGGTAAGCAGATTTGCTTTTGATGTCACTACGCCAAGCGCGATCACTCTTCGTAGCGCGGATGATAATTCACTACTGACGTTCAACGCCGGTGACAGCGCGAGGTATCAGTATGACGGAAACGACAACGCAGGCGGTTCAGATGTTTCTGCCTTTGGTGTAACTGGGACTGCCGATTACACCTACCTCACCGCACTCAGTCTTCCGGGTTCGCAAGTCTTTGGTAATCCAAGCGGAGTCAAACAGGTGCCCGTCGCCGACCTACCTGTATGGTTGCAGACGGCGGACGCAGCTCGTGCTTTTCTAATTGACCTTCGCAACGCCGCGCAGAACGAAGGCCGTTATTTTACGACCGGATCGCAACCGGCCGACTTCGGTACGACATCCAGACCACTCCTGACATTTGTTGATGGCGATACTGATCTTTCTCCGGCAGGAGGATCCGGTCTGCTAGTGGTCACTGGCACGCTCACACTAAATGGATCCTCCGCCTTCAGCGGACTAATACTCGTGCTTGGGGGCGGACAATTACTCCGTACGGGCGGTGGCAATGGCGATAGTTTCGGAGCATTACTGGTTGCGCGTTTCGGAAACACTGGAAACTTTTTGGCGCCGACTTTTAATAGCAGTGGCAGCGGCACCTCAGCAATTCAATATGATTCGGAATGGGTACGTAAGGGGCTTGCTTCAACTGGTCCGCGTGTAATGGCAATCGGGGAATTCTAGGAACGGGCTTGTACCTGAACCGCCACTGCCGCTAGCAGGCTGCCGGACAGATTTGAAGTTCGTAGCCAAACACTCATCAACAGGCGCGGATAGCTAACTGCTGTTCGCGCCTTTGAGTTGTGCGTGGCCGCATTGTTAAGTTGATCAAGACATGCTGTTCGTGAGGTCCACTGCGCTGGGCCCACGTTAAGTTGTGCTCACGGTGCGAGCCTACATGCTACCGCCGAGGCTCCTGACAAACTGCCTCAGCTTCCCTGTGCCAAGTTCTGCCAGTCACCTTCTGCTGCCATTGCTCGCTATCGCTCTCAATTGTTGTACAATTCCTGACGTTGCCGCGAGCCTTAGACAACAACAATGCCGGACATCTTACTTGTCGAAGACAAAGACAGCTTACGCCGCGTTTTGCGTTTGACTCTGGAGAACGCCGGTTACACCGTTACCGAAGCTGCCGATGCGCGCGCTGCTTTGAATGAAATCGCCAGCGGCCCACACAAATTAGTCCTCACCGACCTGCGAATGCCAAACGGATCAGGGCTCGACGTCTTGCGTGCCGCGCGAGCCGCCGACGGCAGTATTCCTGTCATTGTTATGACTGCTTTCGGATCGATTGACGAAGCAGTTCAAGCTATGAAAGATGGCGCCCACGAGTTTCTGCAGAAGCCGGTTGACTCGAATCACCTTCTCCTGATCGTTGAGCGCGCACTTGAGCAGGAAAGACTCCGAACTGAAAACATCCTGCTGCGCGAAGAATGGTCGCGGCGTTACGGCTTCCCACGCATCATTGGTGAATCGGAAGCAATCAAGCGGGCCGTTTCAGAGACTCAACGGGTCGCGCAAACAGAAGCGACGGTCCTGTTGCTTGGCGAATCAGGCACCGGCAAAGAACTCTTTGCGCGTGCGGTCCATCATCTCTCCGGCAGGCGCGACCGGCCTTTCGTAGCCATCAACTGCGCTGCGATTCCGGAGACGCTCATCGAGAATGAATTGTTTGGACACGAGCGCGGCGCCTTTACCGGCGCGGGCGACAGACGACTGGGAAAGTTTGAACTTGCATCAAGCGGTACGGTCTTCCTCGATGAGATTGGAGAATTGCCGCTGACCGTGCAGGGCAAACTGTTGCGCGTAATCGAGGAGAAAGTAGTAGATAGAATCGGGGGGCGCGCTCCCGTTCCAGTTGATGTTCGAGTTGTGGCGGCGACAAACCGTGATCTGAAAGCGGCGGTTGAGAGTGGCGAGTTTCGCCGTGATCTGTTTTTTCGTTTGGCCGTTTTCCCTCTTGAGATTCCACCGTTGCGCGAACGCGAAAGCGATATTGTTTTACTAGCCAAACACTTCGCAACCCAACTTGGCAAAGAATTGCGCGGGCGTGAGACTAACTTGAGTGACGAAGCGTTAGCAGCATTGCGCGCGCATAGCTGGCCGGGAAATGTCCGCGAGTTGGAAAACGCCATCGAACGCGCTTGCATACTTTCCGACACGATGATCCTCGAACCGAAGGATCTCGGCTTGGCGACGGAACCGGCCAGCAATACTGAAACGCTAAAGTTGTTTGACTTGACGGGGAGTCTTTCCGAGGCATCTCAACGCGCGTTGCGCTTTGTGGAGCGCCATAAGATTCTTGAAACTCTCGCGGCAAACGACGGCAATAAGATGCAGACGGCAGAAGACCTGGGCGTTAGTTACAAAACACTTCTCACGAAAATAAAAGACTACAATCTCTGATAAAGATGAACGACCTGCCCAATGACGGTCTTCCTGACGGCCAGCCTTCCGACGACGGCCTTTCAAACACCGATTCTCATAGCTACCAGCCTTCCTTACGGGCGGAATCGCAAACCATGCCTCGCGAAATGCCCGAAGTTCCCGAGGTGCCTGGCAACGTTCACGATAAAGCAAGTTCAATCGCTGGTGAAACCATTGAGCAGGTCGGCGCGGCTGGTGGTGAGACCCCGCCCGCAACTCCAGGCGCTAAAATCGAAAAGAGCACTGGCCGATCTGCTTTTCTGGTAGGGACAGGTATCCTGATTAGTCGAATCGTCGGCTTGATTCGGCAAAGAGTGTTTGCTCACTATTTTGGCACGTCCGCTGCCGGCGATGCGTTTAGCGCCGCCTTCCGTATTCCTAATTTCCTGCAAAACGTATTTGGCGAAGGTGCGCTCTCCGCGTCTTTCATTCCGGTATACGCAAAACTACTAGCGCAGAACGACGATAAGGAAGCGAGGTACGTTGCTGGTGCGGTTTTCGGTCTGCTCGCGCTGGTAACTTCATTAATAGTTCTAATCGGAGTGCTCGCGACTCCATACTTCGTTACAGTAATTGCTGCAGGCTTCCATGACGAGCGGCGTGAGCTCACCATTAAGCTTGTCAGAATTTTCTTTCCCGGAGCTGGGCTTCTCGTTCTTTCGGCTTGGTGTTTGGGCGTTCTCAATAGTCACCATCGTTTCTTCATTTCTTACACCGCACCGGTCGCCTGGAATCTGGCGATAATCGTGGCGCTAATTCTGTTTGGAAGGCGCGTCGATCTATTTCCGCTGGCTGAGGCAACCGCCTGGGGATCTGTAATTGGCAGCGCCTTTCAATTCGCAGTTCAACTGCCAACGGTCCTGCATCTTGTCAAACGCCTTCGTCCGGTCATTGACATAACAAACATCCATGTTCGCACGGTGATCCACAGCTTCTTTCCAGTTTTCATGAGCCGAGGTGTAGTCCAGATCAGTGCTTTCGTCGACGCTGCGCTTGCCAGCTTTTTGGGCCAGGGGGCGGTAGTCGCACTCAGCTATGCTCAAAGTCTTTATACACTTCCGGTAAGTCTTTTCGGGATGTCGGTTTCGGCAGCAGAGCTTCCGACAATGTCAAAAGCAATTGGCAACACAGATGTCGTTGCCGACGTGCTGCGAAATCGCCTCGATGGGGGACTTCGCCGCATAGCTTTTTTCATTGTTCCATCGTCGATGGCGTTTGTCGCCTTGGGTGATGTGATCGCGGCTGTTCTTTATCAGACCGGCAAGTTTACACATGCGGACGCAACCTACGTTTGGGCAATCCTTGCGGGGTCAACAGTCGGCCTGCTCGCGTCAACATTGGGCCGACTGTATTCATCGACTTATTACGCACTCAGAGACACGCGCACTCCTCTGCGTTACGCGATCATCCGCGTATTCCTGACAACAGCGCTCGGATATTTGTGCGCGCTGCCCCTTCCGCGATTGCTGGGAATTGATCCGAAGTGGGGAGTTGCTGGGCTCACCGCTTCGGCGGGGATCGCGGGTTGGATGGAGTTTGCTTTGCTCAGACGATCCCTGAATCGAAGAATCGGTCGGACGGGCTTGTCAGCGTCTTATGTGGTTAAACTCTGGATCGCCGCACTAATTAGCGCCGGGGTCGGGTGGGCCTTCAAATTGTTGCTGGGCTCGCTACATCCGATCCCTTTGGCTGCTGCCGTTCTTGGCAGTTATGGTGTTGCCTATTTCGGCCTGACTTACTTCTTGGGCATGCCAGAATCCCGAGCTGTATTTGGTCGGATCTTCCGCCTGGCAGCCAGCAGGAAATAGCTCTTCTCTTTACCAGATTTCGGTAAAGTCCAAGGAACTGCTGGATAAAGACCGCGAAAGCCCGGCTTGTGCGCGCTGTTTTCAGAAGTCCCGGTAGTTTAAAAAACTCCTGGGCTTTTTTGCAGGACTTTTCTGGAGATACCTCAGCATTGGTTATTTATTTAGTTATCCTGGAAAAACGGACTGGTTAGCGCAGCGGCAAGGCGGGAGGCGGCTCTGAAGCCGCCATTTTTGTGTTTGCCCGGCGCTTTCCCTTGACCCACCATTCAGATTCTGGAACGCCTTTTTAGTCTTTCCCAAAACCCAGCAGCCGACGCCTGTTCGAATTGACCGCGCTCCGTCCCATCCTTATTATCCAAGCGTGCAGCCCGTTATCTCAACCGAGCAGGCGAGGGAAATTGACCGACTCACGTGCAATAACTTTAAAACACCATCCCTTCTATTGATGCAGGCCGCAGCCGAGGCTTGTTTCAATGCAATCGCAGCCCATTTCTCGGGCAGTCTCAAGGGCAAGAAGGCACAGGTCCTTTGCGGACAAGGCAACAATGGTGGGGATGGCGCAGCCCTTGCGCTCGAACTCTATCGCGCCGGTGTTCATGCTGATGTGGTGTTGTTCGGAAGCATCGACGATTCCAGGGGTGATGCGCTCACTAACTTCCAAAGCGTGGCCCGGCGCGCCGGCTTCGCAGCTGGCTCCGACGATCGACCCTCAGTTTTGAGTTTTGTCGAGTGCGGAGATGTAGCAACTTGGGAGAACCTGGCGAAGCCACGTCGTACTTACGATGTCATTGTTGATGCGCTTTTCGGAACTGGTCTCAGTCGCCCGCTCGAAGGGATTTTCCTCCAGGTCGTTCAGCATCTGGCGATCATGCGACGAGCCCGAGACAGATCTTCTACTCGCCGCCCGTTGATCGTGTCCGTCGACCTTCCGTCGGGTCTTAATGCCGACTTGGCGAAGCCCATCGGCGAATCTGTACAAGCTGACTTAACGGTCACATTCACCGCACCCAAGCCCGCCAATGTCTTGCCCCCCGTGTCTCACCTAAACGGAAAGCTGGTGATTGCAAATATCGGCTCTCCGGCAGCTTTAATCGATGCTGCAAATCCGAAACTCTTCGTGACTGAGGAGGACGATGTACGCCAGTGGCTGATCAGCACACGCTACACACCCGACTCGTTCAAGAATTTACACGGACATGTACTGGTAATCGCGGGTTCGCGTGGTTACACGGGCGCCGCCGTACTTTGCGGCAATGCGGCAATTCGATCAGGAGCGGGTTTGGTCACTATAGCCACTCCTGCTTCAGCACAATCTGCCATAGCTACCAGTGTGATGCCGGAAGTGATCACGACCGCACTTGCTGAAACTGATCGCGGCGCCGTCAGCGATGGAGCCGTAGATCACGTACTGCACTTAGCTGCCAGGGTCAACGTCATCGCAATCGGACCGGGACTGTCAGCCGAAGACGAGCGTACGCGCAATTTTGTTTTTTCAGTCGTCAAGCAACGTCATACTCCCCTCGTGATCGATGCCGACGCCTTGAACTGCCTCGCGGGCTACTCTTCCAACGGCTGGCCCGATGAGTTGGAGGGATCAGACAGCTTAAACGAAGCTCCGCTGATTCTTACGCCCCATCCGGGGGAGATGCTGCGATTGCTCGGAACAAGTGACAAGGCCGCGCTCGACGATCGCGTCGAGGCAGCACGAGAGTTTGCCACGAGACATAAATTGATTCTTGTTCTTAAAGGCGCGCGCTCATTAGTTGCAGCGCCTGATGGACGGGTGTTTATCAACCCCACGGGCAATGCCGGACTCGGTACCGCCGGCGCCGGCGACACCTTGACCGGCATCATAGCCGGGTTCATCGCTCAGACTGGCGTCAGGTCTAATGACAATGCGGAAGCGCTCAACGCGACAATCGCAGCGCTTTATATTGGAGGCCTGGCAGGAGACTTCGCGGCCCGCAATTTAGGTATGCGTACGATGGTCGCTTCCGATATTCGTGAGCATCTCAGCGAGGCTATCCGTTCACTCGATCCCAGAGGTGAACTACCGTGAGTGGAGGTGCCGGGGTCTTGCCTGCCACTCTTATTGTTACTAATGACTACGACTGCGCGACATATCCCCACCGGCGAGTGGCAATCTCGGGACGTAGCTGACACCTTCATTCTCGGTCAGCAGATTGGCACACATCTTAGAGGTGGCGAGATCATGTTGCTCGATGGACCGCTAGGCGCCGGCAAGACTGTTTTTGTCAAAGGACTGGCCTCTGCCCTGGGTATTGATCCGGAAGAGGTGACCAGTCCCTCCTTCACTTTGGTAAATCCCTATGCAGGGCGACTCCCGCTTTTCCATATCGACCTTTATCGTTTAGAGAAAGGAGCGGCCGCAGCACACGCGGTTGATCTCGAGGAACTGCTCGCTGATACCGGCGCTGTGGTAGTTATTGAGTGGGCTGAGCGGCTCGGCCACTATCCGCTGCCTGCGAATGTCTGGCGCATTTCAATATCGGGCGATGGCGAAAGCCCTCGCCGTATTTCTATTTCCGGGTAAGTCTTCGCTTCATTACTACTTTTGGGAAGTATCCAACGTCTGTTGTATCCAACGACACTGTTGTTCCAACGTCTTGACTCCATCCCGGCGAGAGCATATAACACAACGCGACACGAGGTCTCCATTGTCGCTTTGATCACCGAAGGAGCCAAACTTTGTCCACACGCCTCGAAACAACTGATACTGGCCGTGACGAAATGAAGCGGCATTCGCTTTCGCTCCAGTCACTGGTGAAAGCGCTTCAATCCGTCAGGTCCCTGCCTAGCCTCGAACAGATCTACGAGTGGCTGGAAACCGCGCAGATCTCCTCGGAAGAATTGCAACCTTATCTCGGTTTCAAAGAAGGCAACTATTGGCGGCATCGGGTTTGTCGCAACGATTTTGTCGAGATGCTGGTACTGTGTTGGCGTCCCGGTCAAAGAACTCCCATCCATGATCACAATGGTTCCCACGGCGGCGTTAAAATCCACCGCGGGATGTTGTGGGAAACCACATTTAGTTACAACCCAACAAGCGGCTTGAGATATAAATCTGCGCGCGAATACTCCCCCGGCTTAGTCACCGGTTCTGACGTTCCCGATATCCACCAACTTGGTAACCCCGACGTCAGTGGCCAGGATCTGGTCACCATTCACGTCTATGCTCCGCCGCTCGGCGTGCTACATACTTACAAACCTGGTAGCGCCAAGATCGATCTATACCTTCCTGACGATACCGATGGCTGATCGAAAGTAAGTCCCTCAAAAGACCGGTGGGGGAGCCTGTTTACATTTACAAAGTCTTCCGCCGACTTGTCCGCAGTTCTGCATTTCCTTCCCAAAATGTCGCGCCCCAACGCGACAACCGAGTATCAATTCTCAAGAGTTCTCTTCCTTCGCCTGTATCTCTTCGTAGTGACAAATTACGGTACCTCGACTTTGTCAACGTTTGTCAATAACTCGCTATTCAACCTATCGCTGGATACGAGCCGCGGTTTCGATAGCTGAGTCTTGAAATCCATTTCTGAAATTTATTGGTCGCGCAACGGCGAAATACTGGGCGATTCAGAAAACGAGTGTAAGGAATCTCACTGATATAGGGCGCACCAATTCGGACTTTCCCTTAGATGGGCATGAAGGTTGCGAACACCTGGGAACAACGGTGTAGTAAAAAACCCCAGGCTCGGGAGAAACACCGCTAATTGAGTCGTCCTACAGAAGCTACACCGAGTCAACCCGGATTTTCGATTAATTGCAGGAGAATAAAATGAAACCGATAAAGAAGTATGCATCAACGTTGCCCGCTATTGCCCTGTGCCTCTTAGTTCTCGGCAGCGCCGCAGCCTTTGCTCAAAAGAAATTCATGATGCTGCGACCTGTCCGTCCAGTAGTAAAGGTCATGTTATCCGGCGCGGTCGAGCGTGACGAGACCAAAGTTCCTGTCGAGAAAGCAGCGCTGGTGAAGTCAGGTGAGATTTTGGATTGGACCATCACGTCAGTAAACGAAGGCAATGCTCCCGCGAGCGAGTACAACGCCGTAGGAAAGGTTCCTCCCGGCATGCAGTTCGTCGCGGGCAGCGCCAACGCTGACGGATCCGCCGCTGTGACATTCAGTATCGACAATGGCAAGTCGTTCTCGTCTACACCCACAGTCGATGAGAGACAGGCGGATGGCTCAGTGAAAAAAGTGCCTGCGCCTGTTTCGATGTACAACCAGATTCGTTACTCGTGGGCCGCTCCACTTAATGAAGGCGACAAAGTAAATGCGTCTTACAAAGTTCGCTTGAATTAGGAGCGACTTTTTTTGCAAGCCACCCGCGGCGCTTTCTCATTTTTCCCATCCGCCTAATCTTTCGAATTGGCCCCAACTATTGATAGTGAGGAAATGACGATGTATCAAAGATTCCCCCAGACGCTTCCCCTTCTCTTAGCACGCACACTGGTGTTGCTCGCGCTTGCTTGCGTGCTGTGCTTACAGGGATTTGCCCAAACACCAGGTGGTACGACCATCTCCAACCAGGCAAGCGCTACCTACTCGGACGGCACCAACAATTATTCGACCATTTCGAATACGGTCACGGTAACTGTTTCGCTAGTTTCAGGTCTGACAATTACCCCGGATGCCGGCAGTAACCCAACAGTCGTAGCGGGCGAGACCTTGGTAGTTTACAACTTCACTGTGACCAACACTGGTAACTTTACCGATCAGGTTCGCTTCCTCGCCGGCAGCGCTCGGGTGAATGCGCCGAACACAGTTACCCGCGCCGTCATAGACGTGGATAGCAGTGGAGATATCAGTGTAGGCGACACCGACATCACCAGTGGCGCTCTCTCGGCCGACGTAGCACAGAATGGCAACATTCACGTGTTGGTAGAAGTCACTGTAAGCGCCGGCGCCGCTGCGGGTTCGTCAGTCCAGGTCGTTCTGGGCGATGCATCAACTGGTGGCCCCTCATTCGACAACCAACCCGCCAACACTTCGCTTCAGGAAGTACGAACCGAATCAGCTTTGTCGGTCAACGGCAACCGTGAAGCGCGCGGTGACATCTCGGCGACAGTCGTTGATGACGCATTGCTGCAACTAACACTGGTTGCACCTCCGGGGCCATTGGCTCTCGGTTCCGATATTACTTACACCTGGCAACTCAACAATACCAGCACTAAGAACGCTTCAGGCGTCACTCTCAATGCCTTAACTCAGGTCTACATCATTGCGTCGATTCCCGCGAGGACAGTTCTCAAGGCTGGACAAGCATTCCCCGCCGGCACTCTCTACACCACCTCAGCTCTTACCACGGCGCCATTATCCGCAACGTGGGTAAGCGCGGCTCCGCCGTTGAACACCGTGACGCGTATTGCTTTCCCTGTCGGCGCGACGCTACTCGGCGGCACATCTAGCTCGGCAATCAATATGGTCGTCACGGTGAACACAGGGATTAACGCTTCAATTCCGATCGATGAGATCGGTGACGCGTTCGCAACCAACATAGCCAACTCGACGATTACTGACCAATCAGGCGACTTGACCACAAATAATGGCGACGGCAACACAGATTTCAATGAAGGCTATGTTGCCGGAGTCGGCCACGGCGTGATTCAGCAGACAACGCTTAACCAGATTGGTTCAGTCTTGTTAGGCCCAAATGGAGCGCCGGCTGCTGTTGGACCAACCAACAACAACGACGACTATACAAACAAGTCCTCCAACCCTGCCAATATCGAACCGGGCGGTACCACGACGGTGGCAGCCCAGCTTGTATACACCAACACGCTGCAGAACACCGGCAACGCGAACGACACCTACACACTGGACGCTCCTACGGTGCCCGCCGGCTTCACGGTCGAGATTTCGACCAACGGCGGCGGCGCATGGACTGATGTATCCGGTGGTGGTTCAACTTCACTGGCCGTTGGCTTCGGCACTTCGGAAAACATCCTCGTGCGCGTCACGGTTCCTGTCGGCCAACTCGTCTTAACCGCGTTCAGCACCACGATACGAGCCACTTCGACGGTTACGCCGGCAGCGAATAACGCGACAATCGACCGTTCTTATAGCGGGTTTATCCGGCTAAACAAGACCGCAACAGTGCTTAACCCCACTGGTGTTGGCGGGCCGACGGACCCTGTGCCGGGGGCGGTAATCACCTATGCGATCACCTACACCAATATTTCCAGCCCAGATGGTGATGGAAACTGCGTCAGGCTAACGGCCAGCAATCTAGTCATCACGGAAGACGGCACGGTCGCGCCAAACAACTGGGGCACCTACACAACCAACTCCGGATCGCCAAGCGATTCGGGTTCGGGTGTCGTAGTCGCGGTCAGTGCAACGCAATATACGGATACCGTCGCATCGGTCGCTCCTGGCGCTTCCGGTATCTTCACGTTCAAGCGTTCTATCGACTAAGCCCTTACGGACGCAGAGTCTGTGCCAACGAAGCGACGTGCGGTTTTCCTGCACCTAAGCACTGGAGACCGGCACGTCGCTTCCGGCCTTTTTTTTCTCCCGATTTCTTGGTTCACGTGCCCTGATGCTGGACGTTAGAAACAATTTCAGCAAGACACTTTCAGCGCTCGTCGTCGCAGTGTTGTTTGCCTCGGTTGCAATTGCGCGAACCCGTCTCAACGGAGATGCCACGCTTGCCGGAACGGTCATTAGCAACCGCGCCGAGGCGACTTACGAGGGCAACGAAGGCACAACATACAGCACGGTTTCGGAGACCGTTACCTTCACCGTGCTTGCTGTAGCAACCCTCATCGTTGCGCCGAAAGAAATCGCACCTTCAGCAAGTGTTGTCCCACAAGAACGTATCACCCGCCTCTTCCATGTTTGTAATACCGGCAATGTCGCAAACAGTTACACTATCGCGAACATAAACGTCACCGCTCCTGCAAAGCTGGATAGTCTTTACTTCGACAATGACGCCAGTGGCACTGTAACGCCGGCTGATTCGCTCATAACGATAGGCACTACTTCGTCTACATCAGTTACGTCTGGCGCTTGCCTCACTGTGTTGGCTGTAGTCGATACTAACGACATTACGTTCAGCAGCTTATTGCGGATTCATTTGACTGCACATTCAATTGCTACTGGCACGGCAAACGGCAACGTCGAGGACGATGGAACTATTATCAATGAGGTCGGACAGGGACCTCATTTCAGTAATCCAAACAGCACGGCGTTGCCCCCTCTCAAGGAAATAAACGGCGCCAGCCAGGCAGTTGTCACTCGCGGTAACCCGTTTACTTATGCGCTGGCTTTTCGCAACACGGGTGACGTAGCCGCCCGCAACCTGGTGGTCACCGATGATCTCCCCGCTGGCGTCGAATATGTCGCCGGCTCGTTACATTTGGAATTCAACGGCAACAAGGACCTGAGTGACGCACAGGACGGAGATGAAGGCTTTGTGCGTGAGCAACATGTTGAGTTGAGAATCCCCTCATTGGCACCCGACCAGGTCATGCGATTCAGCTTCAAGGCCCAGTTGACCCATAACACTCCGGGAGCAATTGGACTCCTCAATGTCGCACAGATAATCGCCGATAATGCTGCCCTAGCTAAGACGAATTCAGTAGTGGTTATTGCGGATCCATTCGGCACAGTCTTCGCCGGCCGTGCGGGCGCCAGTGTTCCTGTGCCCGGAGCGAGAGTGTCAATATTCACCGATCAACCACTGTCGAACCTGTTGCCACTCCAAACCGATCTGGGATTCACACCCAATACCCAGAACCTCAATCCGTTCGCCAGCGACAGCCTGGGCCACTTCAGTTTCGGCTTAAGCCAGTTGCAGGCTGGCTCGGCTTCACTACCGGCTAAGTACTTCGTTAACGTTCAGGCCGATGGGTTCATTCCGCGCCTGATTGAAATCAACGTGCGCGCGAGCGATGCGGGGTTGATATCTATAACCGAACGTGCACTCGACGGTCAGCCGCTTGCGATTGCCGGCGGCTTTACGCTGGTTCAAGAAGAGGTCGCGATTGATAACCTCGCCGACGTCGCTTTCAACATTCCACTTTTTGAGGAACACGGACTCGAGATTTCCAAAACTGTGGACCAAGCGCGCGCTGAGATTGGTGACGTGGTCACTTATCACATTGAAGTTCGCAACCCGACAGCTGCGAGCGTGAGTAACGTTACGGTTCGCGACCATCTGCCTGAGTCGTTTCACTATGTGCCTGGCACAGCTCGTTTGAATATTGGTTCAATTCTCGGACAACAAATCGAGCCCAAAGGCGATGGCGGCGATCTGATTTTTCATTTGGGCGATCTTGCTCCGGGAGCCGGGGCTCGCCTGGTCTACCGAGTTCGCGTGGGCGCCAACGCCCGCGAGGGTGAGATGGAGAATGTCGCCAGTGGATCGGGCGTTTTTCCCAATGGCGATCGCAGCGAGACCGGGACCGCGCGTGCCACCGTGCGTGTGGGCGGCGGTGTCTTCTCAACCCATCAGGTCATTATCGGCCGTGTTTTCGAGGACGTTAATCGCAATGGCCTCTTCGATGCCGATGACAAACCGGCGGCCGGCGTGCGGATCTATCTCACCTCGGGCCAGTCCGTTATCACAGACTCCCAAGGTCTGTATAACTTCCCCGCGCTCGGCGACGGATCGCACGTATTGGCGCTTGATCCCGTTACCATTCCTGCGGGTTTTGTCCTGGCGGACGGGGGTACTGTCGCCGGAAGGAGTTGGACCAGAATGCTGCGTACGCCGGTAGGCGGCGGAGCAATGCTACGACAGAATTTTGTGCTGGTGCGTTCCGTTGCCAATTCAGATTCGAATCTGGCTGCTACCAATGCGCTTTCGACATCGCTTGCCGAGACAATAAACGACAACAGCTCCAACAGAGCCGCAGTTAAGAACGACTCGTTCGTGAGTGTAAAAACGCCAGCGGCGTTGCCAGGCCAACGTTCTACATTCGCGGACAAGCCTAAAGCGTCTCTTTCTTCACCGACTGTCGCTGGTACATATGAATTTGCTTCCGAGGAGATGATCGAAGCAGTCGCTCCGGGAACTGTGCAAGTGCTCACGCCCGCAACCGATTCAGTCGTGATGGCGCCGGCATTGGAGGTGGCGGCCCGTGTCGCACTGAGGTCGACTGTCCGACTGGAAGTAAATGGGGAAAAAATATCGGACAAGAATATCGGCACGACGCGGCTCGATCAGAAGAACAAGGTGGCAACATTCACCTTTGTCAGCATTGGACTTCGTCCCGGCCCAAACCGCCTTCGCGTCACGCCGATCAGCCCTGACGGCGCAACAGGTCGCGCGCAAGAGCTTACTGTGATCGGACGTGGCCCAGCGCAGCGACTACAACTTGTGCCCGAGAAGGCGGCCATCCAGGCGGGCGGCCGGGATTCGATGATTATCAAGATTCTGGCTTTTGATAAATGGAACAATCCCGCGATTGATAACCAGGTCGGTATTGAATCCTCCCTGGGCCAGTTAGTGCGTTTGGAACAAAAGCCTGGCGACGATGACGTGCTGGTTCCTGGCCGGGTTGTAGCCAACGCTGACTTGCCAACAGACGTGCATAATCGCCGGGAAGGTCAAATGCACGGCCAACTCGTTATTCCAATGGAGAGCGGCGAAGCCTCTGTGAAACTGGTGGGACCAGCCCAGACCGGTGAAGCCCGGCTTCACGTTGTAGCCGGCCAACTCGAACTGGAGTCGATCATTCGCATCCTGCCCGAGAACCGGCCCACGATCATGTTGGGGCTAGCGGAAATGTCTTTTGGAAATGCGATTCCGGAAGTCAACCTTCGCGGCGAACAGGGCAAGAGACGCAATCATCTCAGCTTGTTCTATAGCGGCCGGCTCGGTGCACAGAGCGCGTTGACGCTGTCCTACGATTCACAGCGGCCTATCAATCGCACCACGGGGCATGATCGACTCTTCCAGTTTGATCCGCTAGATCGCGTTTACCCTCTCTACGGCGACTCTTCGACTCGCTTCGAAGCAGCTCAATCCAACTCCAAACTTTATGCCCGTCTCGATCACAAACGTTCCTACGCGATGTTCGGCGATTTAGATGCCGACATGGAACAGGTTCCTCTCGCCGGTTACACGCGAAAACTTACCGGTGTGAAACTTCATCTCGAAAACTCCGGCGGCGACTTTGTCACCGTAACCGGCGCAAGGCCCGACACATCCTTCGCGCGTGACATTTTTCCCGCGGGTGGCTTGAGCATAATTCAGCTCGGCCACGGAGAAATCCTGCAGGGTTCGGAAACGGTGGCGATCGAAGTGCGCGACCGGCGCAACCCGGAGACCATCATTTCGCGAGAGTTGTTGGCCAGATCGATTGATTACAACCTGGACGCCACGAGTGGCGAGCTCTTTCTGTTAAGAATGATCCCCACGTTCGATTCCGGTCTCAACCTAAAACAGATAGTTGTTAGCTATGAACATCGAGCCACCGGTATGAACTCTAGCGTTTACACTGCTCGGGGTAGAAAAACGTTTGCTGGTTTGGGAATGAAACTGGGATTTTCTACTGTCTTACAGAGACAAGAAGCCTCGCCGAGTTTTCTCGTAGGTGGTTTGGATCTGGAGAAGAGCCTGCCACGACGTGGTTTGCTGCGCTTTGCCTGGGCCACCAGCCAAGGCGAGATTAACAATGGCATTAATTCCTCGGGTCTCGATGGCGCTGACAACACGCATAATGGTAATGCTTTCAGTTTGGACATCCAGCAACCGCTCTCCTTTCACGAAGCCGTAGTACACGCACGCTTCGCGAGCGCTTCGGCTGGTTTTCTCAATCCATTCGGTTCCACCGTGACGCCCGGCTCGCGGCGCGGCGAAGTAACATTCGACTTCAAGCCCCGGCGCGGAGCAGTGCTGCGTTTTGGTCTAACCAAGGAAGATAATCATACGGATAACGTAGACAACCACCGCCTGACATTTTCTGTGGCGGGCGACCAAATTATTAAAGAGCGCATCCGCCTACACTTTGGCTATGACCATCGCAATTTCGTCGACGACCTAAATAATCAAACGACCAATTCGAATCTCTTGACGGTTGGCGCACAGCTGCAGTTAACGGACAAGCTGGACGTATCGATCAAACGCGAACAGAACCTGGGTGAAACTGATCCGACTTATCCTAACCAGACGACTATTGCGGCTAGTTACAAGGTGAGCTCATGGACGAAGATTTTCCTTACTGAGCGGCTGGCGGCGGCGGCGATCATGCCAATTGGTGATTTCTCGCAAACCGGATTCGCCAGCACGAATGCGCGTCGAGAAACCGCACTTGGAGTGGAATCGCGTTTTGGTAAATACACGTCGCTGGTTGGTCGTTACCAACTCGAGAACGGCATAAGCGGGTCAGACAGTTTCGCGGTCTTTGGGATGCAAAATCGCTTGCCGATCACGAAAGGACTTTCTCTGGATCTCGGCTTTGAGCGCGGCTTTCATCTCGCTGGCGTGGGCAAGAGCTTCAACAGCGCGACCCTGGGTTTCGGCTGGAATCCAAATGAGAGTTTCAAGGCCTCGGCGCATTATGAGTTTCGCGACCGTGGGGGCAATGGACAACTATTTGCGCTGGGCGCCGCCGGACGCATCACCGAAGGCATTACCGTACTTTCCCGGATGCGCTGGTCTCAAAGCGCCTTTGGGGGACGAGATAGTTCAACAGTTGATGGACTGGCCGCGCTTGCGGTTCGCCCGTTGAAATCTGATCGCGCCGGACTACTGTTTAGCTTCAACCATCGCACGATCACCCAATCAGGCGCCGCCGGGCTGGCTGCTAGTCGAGACCGGCTTGATACAGCAGCGACCGACGGCTACTACCAGGCCACAAAACGACTCGAGCTTTATGGCCGATTCGCGCTGAGGTTCGCAGCAAACGGCGAGCCTGCTCTACCTTTCGTTTCAACTCTCACTTACCTGGCACAAGCACGAGCGCAATATCGTTTGACTGCCAGAGTAGATTGGGCTGGCGAGATGCGTCTCATCATGCAACCCTCATCGCACACTCGTCGGTCAGTTTATGGAACCGAGCTTGGACTCTGGGCCATGCCTGATCTGAGGCTGGGGCTCGGCTATAACTTTACTCAATCAGGAGAGCCTGGCCTGGAGCGCGCCATGCCAACCAAACAGGGTCTCTACTTCACCATTTCTTCCAAGCTTTCCCGACTGTTCGATCTTTTCGGCACATCACAACAGAAGCTTCAGCAAGCGGAGTTGAGCGACCAGACAGAATCCGTGAATAAGCCCTAACAGGAAATCCGTACGATGCTAAGAGGCCTACTCTTCAAATTGTATCATTCGAAAGTTGGAATGCTTACAGCGCGAGTGTGGCTGCTGGTGTTGTTCTTTGGCGTGTGGGGAGTGCAGTCCGCCTACGCGGGATTAACGATCACACCGACGACATGGAACGTCATCGGCCTCGACAGTAATAATACAAGTGTCGGCCCCAATACTTTTCAAACAGGCGCGCGCGTCTGTAACACCGGTGGTACAGGGGTGACAAACGTCTCCAGCTCGTTCATTTGGGATAGCTCCAACGCCTTTATCAACCTTAGCGGGCCAAGCACTCTTACGTCGTCCTCACTGGCAGCGGGTATGTGCAGGGACTTTTTTTTCTCCGTCGTCATCACGCGAACCCCTTCAGCATATAACACAGCTCGGCGATATCACATTACCGTTAGCGGCGACAACGTAGCATCTGTCAGCACACCTACTCCGCGTGAGCTGTATGTTGAGAAAATCATTTCGCAGGCGCGTAATGCCGTAAACACAATCAGCGGCCCAACTACTGTTTATGTTGGCCAAACCTACAACTACACCGTTAATGCCAGCACTGCGACGCAGGGCTATGCCCAGCTCGAGGCATTTCTCGATCTCTCAAACATCATATTTCAGGTGCAATCGATCTCAACTATTTACTCCGAACCGATCGGCGGCACGAACGATAAATTTTACGCTGACGCTTGCGGCTGGGACAATAATCCCCTCAGCGGGAACTACCGCAGTTGTATCGGGCCGGAAAACTATACAGGGGGTAAGGCGGGTGGCACGGTTGTCACCACCTACACTGTAAAAGTGTTGTCAACCGGCAACACTACGGCAAGCACGCTAATATTGGATTTTTCCGGCAGCAGTTACCACTACAACAGCGATTACGGTGTGCAGATAATCAGCATCACATCATTGCCACCGCCGTTAACTTTGAGCAAGAGCGCGAACCCGACGATTCTGACCGCGCCGGGCACAGTTAGTTACACGTTACGACTTTCAAACACGGGACCGTTTGCAATGACGGTCAGTGACTTTGTAGACACCTTGCCTACTTCGCCCGCCAGCGCTACTTACACGACTAACTCTTCGACTTTCAACGGCGCGGCGATCGGTAACCCGACCATTTCGGGCGCCAACCTCACGTGGAATGGGTCCTTTGTTGTGCCGGTCGGACAAACCAGAGATCTTGAGTTCAGCGTAACACTACCCGCTGTAGAGGGGACCTACACAAATCAGGCAATCGCTCACATGAGTGGCTTTCAAATCGATACCACTCAAATTATTACGGATAACGCTCCCGCGACGGCGACTGTGATGATGCAATTTCCAGATCTCACAATTGCGAAGACTCACAGCGGCAACTTCAATCAAGGGCAAACTGGCGCCAACTATTCACTCACAGTCACTAACTCCGGCACCGGTAGTACTAATGGCACGGTCACCGTAACCGACACCTTGCCCGCTGGACTCACCGCGACTGCCATTAGTGGAACCGGGTGGAGCTGTATCCTTGGCACCCTTACTTGTACCCGCGACGACGCGCTGGCCGCCACCACCAGCTATCCACTTATTACTCTCACGGTCAACGTGTCAATCACAGCGCCCAATAGCGTTATAAACTCGGCAACAGTATCCGGCGGTGGGGAGACAAACACTTCAAACGACCAGGCCAACGACACGACAACGATAGACATCGCAGCATCACCCAACATTAGTCTGGTCAAAAGCGTCAACCCCAACGGCGTTGAGTTGCCCGGGACTGATCTCAGCTACACGATCATTTACACAAACAGCGGTAACGGCCCTGCCAACAATTTCGTTCTAATGGATCCAAACGCGCAGAACCTCGATCCAATTCAGCGAGTCTTCCAGAATGTCGACTTCAAAATTGGTTCGATGACCAGTACTCCCGGTACGTCCGGACTTGTCGCCACGTTCGAATACTCAAACGATGGCGGCACGACCTGGACCTACACGCCGGTTAGTGGTGCTGGTGGAGCGCCCGCCGGTTACGATCGCCTGGTTACAAATGTCAGGTGGACCTTCACCGGAAACCTCAGTCAAACTCCGCCAAACAATTCCGGCACCGCTGGCTTCATTGTGCGGATACGTTAGCACCTCTATTTCTACACGCAAATCTTCACCTGCGTTGCTTTGGCAGCGTTTGCCTGGTTGGTTCTTCGAGGGCAAGCGCTAGTTCTTTGCGAGAAAGGTCTTCACCTCTAAATTCCGTCCATCCGTCATCACCGTTATTGTTCCACTCGTTCCAGTCGTCAAAACCTGCGCACCGTTCGCCTTCCATCTTTCTATTACTTCTTTGTTCGGGTGCCCAAAGATGGAAGTTTGACCAACGGAGATGATTGCGAAGGATGGCTGGGCGGCAGCGATAAAGCTTTCAATGGAGGAAGTCTTGCTGCCGTGATGTGCAACTTTAACA
>JBKOZZ010000130.1:0-29457 GCA_046726155.1 Acidobacteriota bacterium | reverse complement strand
CGGCGGGGTCGGCTTATAGCCAAACGAACTTTGTATCTGACATTCCAGGTCTTGCCTTCATTCAAGATCCGATACTGGTAAACCCATGGGGCATCGCATTCAGAGGTACAAGCCCGTTCTGGGTTGCTAACAACGGCACCGGCACTTCAACCCTCTACCGCGGCGACGTCAGCGGGAGCCCGATCGTGAAGAACCCCGGCCTATCGGTCGTTACGATACCAGGAGCGCTACCAACTGGAGTGGTTGGCAACGCGACAAGCGATTTCGCCGTGACTCCGTGTGCCGTCGCGTCGTGCCCGGCGGCCTTCATCTTCTCCTCAATCACAGGAAACATCGTGGGCTGGAACCCGAGCGCCGGTCCTAATTCGACCACTGGCGTCATCGCGGCGAGCCATCCCGGTCACGTCTACACAGGCCTCGCCATTGGCAGCAACTCCGGCGGTAACCGCCTTTACGCCGCCGACTTCGCGAATGGAAACATTGACGTCTACGATGGCACCTACGCACTGACCACGACTACCGGCGGCTTCGCGGATGCAACCATTCCCACAACGGTCGGGAACACTTATCATCCCTTCAACATCCAGAACATCGGCGGCTCGCTTTACGTCATGTATGCCAAAGTCGGCTCCGACGGTGAGGATGAGGCAGGCGTCGGCAACGGTTTCGTCCGCCGGTTTAATACCGATGGTCAGCGCGACCTGACCTTCGGAATCAACAACGGTCCACTCAATTCGCCCTGGGGGATCGCTATCGCTCCGTCCACTTTCGGTATTTTCGGGAGCGCATTACTAATCGGCAACTTCGGCGAAGGCAATCCCAGCATCCACGCCTTCAACCCAACGACCGGAGCTTTCTTCGGCACAATTCAAAACGAAGCCGGCGACGGCATCGTGATCGATGAGCTTTGGGGCCTCCAATTCGGCAACGGCGTCAATGGCGGTGACCCTGGCACGCTCTACTTCACTGCCGGCATTGGTGAAGAGGAGCACGGACTATTTGGCTCTTTGAAGCCGACCCTTGCCCAAGCCACTTCGCTCATCCAGTTTGCAACGGACGAATTCATCATCGGTGAAGGCCTTGGCCACATCGATATTACCGTGACGCGCGCCGGCGACGCTTCGGGCATCGCCACGGTCAACTTCAATACCTTCGACGAGTCGCAGCCCGATCATGCTTCCCAGAAGTCCGACTACGAAATAGCGCTCGGCAAGCTCACCTTCAATCCCGGAGAGACTTCTAAAACTGTCCGCATCCTGATCGTCAATGACGTCTTCGACGAAAATGACGAGACGGTTGACCTTGCTCTTTCGAACCCAACGGGCGCGGGCGTCGGCTTGGGCAGTCCAAACATGGCCACGCTCACAATTACCGACAATGATACGGGGGCACCGACGACGAATCCGATTGACGGGTCCTTTTTCTTCGTTCGCCAACACTACCTCGACTTCCTCAACCGCGAACCGGACTCGGCCGGTTTAGTTTTCTGGGCTAACCAGATCGAGTCGTGTGGCGCTGATGCAGCCTGTCGCGAGATCCGGCGCATCAACGTGAGCGCAGCTTTCTTCCTGTCTATCGAATTCCAGAAGACTGGCCTGGCGGCCTATCTGACGCACCGGGCTGCGTTCGGACCGAGTATATTAGGCGGGTCATCGGCTGTGCCTGTTCTCTATGGAACGTTTGAACGCGACACGCAGGCACTCCAGAAGGACTTCGTCTTCGGGGCGCCGGGGGCAGACGCACAGATTGAAGCAAACAAAGTGGCGTTCTATAACGACTTCGTCACGCGGCCTGAGTTTGTCACTAAATATCCGTCGACTCTGACCAATGATCAGTATGTTGATAACTTGCTGGTAAGTGCGGGACTGTCTCCAAGCAACTTCATTGTGAATCTGACGAATTCGCAGGAGAATCCGCCGACGAACCCAACACTTGTCGGCGGTGCTCGAAGGTCGGCGTCTTTCGGTACGGCGACCTTCAACATGAACACCGCGCAGACACAAATGACGTTTACAGCCACGATTAGCAACCTCGATTTCACCGGCTCGCAAACGGCAGACACCAATGACAACCTGGTCGCAGCGCACATCCACGCAGGGCCGACTGTCGCGCCAGGCGTCAATGGGCCAGTCGTGTGGGGGTTCTTTGGCGCTCCGCTGAACGACAACAATCCGAATGATGTGGTAAAGACTGACGGTCCCGGAGTGGGCGGCACAATCAGCGGCAAGTGGGATCCGCCGGAGGGGAACGGAACAACGTTCGCCGCGCAGTTAGCAAACCTCAAGGAGGGACGCGCTTACATCAATTTCCACACCACGCAATTCGGCGGCGGCGAGATCCGGGGCAATTTCCCGGAGATGACCGCTTTCCGCAACTCACTTGTGGCGGGACTGAATGCTGCAACAGACACTCGTGCCACAGTACTGCGGAAGGTTTCCGAGTTCCCGTTCTTGAGCGACCGCGAACTCAACGGAGCTTTCGTCTTCATGGAATACGCCGGCTATCTGCGGCGTGATGCTGACGTGGCGGGCTACGCTTTCTGGCTCAGGAAACTGAGGGAGTTCAACGGCAACTTCGTTAATGCTGAGATGGTGAAGGCCTTCATCAGCTCTGGCGAGTATCGCCAACGCTTCGGAATCTGATGGCACGCCGAGCCGGACATCAACCGAGAAAGGGAGCGCCTTCGCTCCCTTTTTTCTGGCTCCTGCTCCTGCCGCCTGCCTCCTGCCGTCTGCTCCTGTCTGGCTTCCGTTTCCTCACTTCTGCTACATTCAGCGCATGAACGTGGTCCTGCGCGTCGAAAAAGTTTCGAAGCAATACCGAATCTACGAGCGGCCTGGCGACCGCCTGAAGGAGTCGTTGACGCGCGGACTGTTGCGCCGCCACAAAGAATTCTGGGCGCTACGCGATGTCGACTTCGAAATCGAGTCAGGCACGACGGTCGGAATCGTCGGACCCAACGGCTGCGGCAAGTCGACGCTCTTGCAGATAATCTCGGGAACGCTCGCGCCAACTCACGGCGACGTTTGGCACGAAGGACGAATCGCCGCGCTGCTCGAATTGGGAGCAGGCTTCGATCCGGAATTTACCGGCGTTGAGAACGTTTACATGAATGCAGGCTTGCTCGGACTAACCCGGCGAGAAACAGATTCGCTCTTTCCCGCTATCGAGCGTTTTGCGGAAATCGGTCCATTTCTCTACCAGCCTGTCAAAACTTATTCGAGCGGCATGTATGTCCGCCTCGCTTTCGCCATTGCGGCGAGCGTTGAGCCAGATATTCTGATCATCGACGAAGCGCTCGCCGTCGGTGATGCGGTTTTCCAACACCGGTGCCTGCGCCGTATTAATGAACTGCACGAACGCGGCGCCACGGTACTTTTTGTTTCGCATGACGCGGCCGCCGTGCGCGCCCTGTGCTCGCGCGCCATTCTTCTGAAAGCGGGCAGTGTCATAGCCGATGGCAAACCCGCGGACGTGCTCAACCTCTATCAAAAGATCATTATGGAACGGGAGCAGGCTTACGAAGCTGAAGCAGGAGCGCTCAAGCCAAAACCGCCGCCCGACGAGAGTCTGGCGCCGGTCAGCTATGCTTACCGGCACGGTGATGGGAGCGCCGAGATTATCGGGGCAGACCTTGTTGACGCTTCGCGGGCGCACGTGGAAATCGTCGAGAGTGGCGAGCCACTAACATTGCGCGTGGTGGCACGCTTTAATCAAAACGTTGACGAGCCGGTAATTGGCTTTCTGCTTCGCAATTCCCACGGCATCCATGCCTATGGCACGAACACGAAAGAGCAGCAGATAGAGTTTGGCGCCGTGCACAGTGGCGAGATAATCGATGTTAGTTTTGCTTTCGACTGTTGGCTCGGCATTGATCAGTATACGATCTCGCTGGCAGTCCACAGTCGCGACGGCCTGGCCTACGACTGGCTGGATGCTGCCCTGTTCCTGAGAGTTACCAACATGACTCTGACGGAAGGAATCGCCAACCTTAATGCCAGTGTGACCGTGCGCCGCCGCAAGCTGAGTCCTGAGGCCCGTGAGCACGAGAGCGTGGCAGTCACTTCGAATCGTGAGAGTATGAGTTATGGCTGAAACGGACGTTGAAATCATTCTGCGCGAGATACGCGAACGGGTCGTCTCCCAACAACAGGCCATCGCAAACAGCGCCGCGCCCGCGATAGCGAGTGGCACAAATGGAAGTAATGGCGCTCCGGACTCCAGTGCCGAGCTACAAATGACGCAGGGAGATAGCGAAAGCGTCGCTACTGACAAACTGGCACTCATCAACTCTTATCTGGCAATCACCGCACGCACGTGGGACCGGCTGCCGCCGTTAGTGAGCAATCGCACCGGACTCGCGGCCAGGCTCGAGCTCTGGCTAAAGCGGCGACTTAGAGTCGGAACCCGCTGGTTTACCTGGGAGCAGGTTAACTTCAACGCCGCGGTACATCATGCGTTTCGCGACATGCTGCCGGTGCTCAGGGCTTACGAACAGGAGCTGGAAGGACTGCGCGCGGAGGCGGAGACCAGACGAATTGAGCTTGAGCAAAACAATGCTGAGCTGCGCACTCAGATGGCGACTGAGCGCGTGGCTAGTGAAGCCCGCCTCGCCGACCTAGCCAGCGAATTGCGCGAACGCGATGAGCAACTGCAAGATGAGCAACGCGTCTTGTTCAAGCAAATAACGCTCGAGACGAGCGAGGCGGGAGTGCTCGAAGATCGCGCGCGCCGCAAGACCGAAGCGCTACTGGAAGAACTTCAGCGCCGCGTTGACCGTCTCGAAAAGAAGGCCGACGCTTAGCGGCTCGCTGGTTTTGATTTGACATTTTTCATTTGGCATCCGCGAATTCAACTTGGAAGTGCAACAGCTGGCGGACTCGTCACCATAATTGAGACGCGACAGAGTAGCAGTCGACCAACATTGGCGTTTGTCCTAATCAGAACCGGAAGCGGACCGGGGTCCCCGGCGCTTCCGATTCTGATTCGGGCAGCTTCACGTGCCGTCGCTTCGAGTCTGACAGCTGAGTTGCACTTCCAAATTGAATTCGCGGATGCCAAATGAAAAATATCAATGAAAATGGAAAATAGAAACCTCCATCAGTTTCTGAGACGCTAATGCCATCGCAAAAGGAAAACCTATACAACCGGGCCGGTATAGCGGACGTGGCGGAGTTTTACCGTACCAAGTTCGTCTCCGATGAAGTGCTGGACGCTCGTTATTTTAAGGCGCTCGATCGCTTCGATATTCGTTTCGCGCGGACAATGTGGATCTACGACAACGTCCGCGCCGGCTCAACAGTGCTTGAGCTTGGCTGTGGGGCGGGCATCCTGGCGCTGTTGAAACGCAAAGGAATCGTACTCACCGGCGTTGACCTTTCAAATGAATGTGCGCTGGCCTCGCGACGCAACGGATACGATTCGACCTTTTCCGCCGAGCTGACTCATTTGCCTTTTGCCGATGCAAGCTTCGACTACGTTGTCAGCCTTGACGTGCTTGGCCACGTCGGCGCGGAAGAAAAAGACGCGGTCCTCGCGGAAGTAAAGCGCGTGCTGCGTCCTGATGGTGTGACGATGCACGGCATCGAGTGTACCGACCGCTCGGGTCAGAAGAGTTACGACGAAATGAGTGCGGAAGAACTGCGCCGCTTCATTGAGGTCGACGGCCACGTCGGCCTGGAGGAAGAGCAGGAACACGCCGCGCGTTTCAGTAAATTCTTTTCGCAGTTAGCCTGGGAACCACGTTATGCGCTTTGCCTCAGCAGCGAAGAGTTTCTCAAGCAGGCCGACAAGTATGGCCTGACTTTCGAAGACGATTTTCTCGACTATCTTCGCGGCCTCTCATTCAAAGAGCGGCGCGCTTTTGATATGGCGATGGGCTACGTCTTTGGTAAGGTTTCCGACCTGCACCTGCCGCTCCCAAAGATTGGGCTTTACGTTTTTCTGAAAGCGTCAGACGCACCGCTTGGTCCTTTCTATAACGAACATCGTGACCGACGCGGTCTCTTTGCTTCCAGCAGGGGACCATCCATTGGCGGAAGTGATGAAGACGACGGAAGTGTGTGCCTGGATCGTAGCAGCGATGTCACTTTCGACGATGGCTGGTTTGAGCCAAACATGTTGCCGCCGATCGCGCGCTGGATGGGCCAGCGCGGCCGGGTCCAGTTTCGGAGTGTAACGGTTTCACAAATCAGCTTCGATCTGACGACGCACATTCCGGATCTCAGATCTCATCCGCTGCGACTCGAGATCCTGGTGAATGGAGTCAAACTAGGCGCGTTCTCTCTCTACCGCTACGGCTGGCTGGAGCTACGCGTGCCTGTGCCCGAAACTTTGAACGCACAAGCAAGCGGCAAGTTTGAGTTGGAGATACGCGCCGACCGCACCTGGCAGCCGCGCCCCGTCGCAGACGAGAGTCGCGATGACCGGGAGCTGTCCGTTGCCGTCTGTAATATCGTGATCGAAGCGTAACGCAAACTGTCAATTTGCGGTTTGGAATTGCCATCTTACACATCGTCGCAAACTAACAGTTTGCGCTCGATTCCGTTTCCATGATCCGCAACGTAATAATCTGCACTACGCAAGTCCCCTTCACTACCGGCGGCGCCGAAGCGCACGTCGCGGGACTGCAACGCGCGCTGCTTGATGCGGGTTACAACGCGGAGGTCGTGGCGCTGCCCTTCAAGTGGTATCCACCCGCCGAAATTATGCAGAGTGCTTTGGCCTGGCGTCTGCTTGACTTAAGCGAAGCCAATGGGCAGACAGTTGATCTGGTAATCGGAATGAAGTTTCCGGCTTACCTGGTCGCGCATGAGCGCAAGGTGCTTTGGATCATGCATCAATACCGCGCGGCCTATAATCTTTGGAATACGCCGTTCGACGATCTGTCGTCTTACCCTGACGGCGCGCAGGTACGCCAGTGGATTCACAACGCGGACAACCGTTTCATACCACAGGCGAAAAAAGTCTTCGCCAACTCAAAAACTGTCGCTGACCGGCTTCTTAGTTACAACAAAATCGAAAGCCAGCCGCTTTATCATCCGCCACCGCGGGCTGGAAGTTTGCGGTGTGGCGAGCAGGGCGACTACATCCTTTATCCCAGCCGAATGGAGCCCCAGAAGCGCCAGGAACTTTTGATCGAGGCGGCGCAGTATCTGCGTACACCGGTGAAGCTCATTCTTGCCGGCGGCTCGCGCGATCCGAAACGCTACGAATCGCTGATTAAGAAATATGACGTGAAGGATCGTGTTTGCCTGCGCGGTTTCGTTGACGAGCCGGAGATGATTGAGCTTTACGCCAACGCTCTCGGCGTTTGTTATCTCCCGTTTGACGAAGACTACGGTTACGTCACGCTGGAAGGAATGCTTGCGGCCAAACCGGTGGTGGTCGCGCGCGATGGCGGCGGGGCAACAGAATTTATCGAAGACGGTAGCGAGGGTTTTCTGGTCGAGCCGGAACCGCGCGCGATAGCAGAATCTCTGGACTCGCTTTATGCCGACCGGGCGCGTGCACGCGCGATGGGTGAGCGGGGGCGAGAAAAACTCAAGGCGATGAACCTCTCGTGGCAAAACGTCGTCGAGAGCTTGATTAGGGGGGCTGGCTGACTTATCAGAACCGGGCGCCGTAGGTCTTGACCTCCGATGCGCGGTAAGTCTTCGACCTCCGATGCGCGGTAAGTCTTCGACCTCCGATGCGCGGCAAGTCTCGGACTTACCGACAGCAGGTTCCAATATCTCTTCGGTCTATGACCGCAGGTCTCAGGTCGGAGACCTTAAGAAATTTAACGGGAAACCGGCAAGTCGAAGACTTGCCGCGCATCTGAGGTCAAAGACCCACCGCTAGCGTTCTGATTTGAGGTCGGCAAAAACTTTCGCTCAACAGCACAAGAGTTCTAGAATGCCCGCACCTCGTCTTAACTAAGGAACGGTCACATGAACTACATGCATTCTCACAGGCTGCCCGGTAAGGCTTTGACCGGTCCGGCCCCTCGTCCGCTTCTTGTTTTCCTACTTTTATTCCTCCTCGCGTTGCCGGGCCTGCCGAAATCTTTTGCTGCCCGCGTTACGAAGCCGGCCCGTGCAAAGAGCCCCCAGGAAGCGCAGGCCATCACTGTTGCAGGCACTTACCGTCAGGCAAACCTGGTCTCCAATCTGCCAGGCGTGGCCCTGGTCGAAGATCGTCTGCTGGCGAACCCGTGGGGCGTGGCGGTGAATCCGACTAGTCCCTTTTGGGTAGTCAACAACCAAAAGGATGTCGCGACGATTTACAAAGGCGACGTCTCCGGCAGTCCCCTCGCCCCTAATTTTGCTTTCCCCTCCGTCGGCATCCCGAATACTCCAACTTTCGTCGCGGCGCCATCATTACCCACCGGAGTAGTCGCCAACACGACGAGTGATTTCGTCGTCTCGCTCCCGACAATTCAACCGGCACCCGCGCAGTTTATCTTTGCGACACTCAATGGTGGCATTAACGCCTGGCAACCAGGCTTCGGTTCGACGGCGGTTGTAGTGAAATTCATGTCCGGCCACAGTTACACTGGACTTGCGATCGGGAATAACTCTTCCGGTAATTTTCTCTACGCAGCCGATTTCGCAAGTGGAAAGATTGACGTCTTCGACAAAGATTTCAATTTAACGTCTCTCTCGGGTAACTTCACGGATGCCAGCGTCCCGGTAAACTTTTTTCCCTACAATGTCCAGAACCTGGGCGGCTCGTTATATGTCACCTACGCGCTATCTCAAAGCTTCCCCAGTTTTGATCTTGGCTTCGTGCGCAAGTTTCATACGAACGGCGTTCGCGATACTGCTTTCGCAATCAATAATGGTCCGCTCTCCAACCCGTGGGGGTTGGCGATCGCCCCGGCAAACTTCGGAGCGTTTAGCAACCTGCTGCTGGTCGGAAATTCTCGCTCGCTGGGCATACATGATCCGAGCATTAACGCTTTCAATCCGGCGACCGGCGCGCTCGTCGGCAATATGGTTGACGAGGGCGGAGCGGCCCTGGAGATAAAGGGGCTGCGGGCGCTGGTCTTCGGTAACGGCATAAACGGCGGCGATCTCAATACACTATATTTCTCAAGCGGCATAACAGATCAGACCTCGACTAAGAAGCAGGGACTGTTCGGCTCTCTCAAGGCAGCCGCGGCCCTGCCGGCTTCAACCATCAGGTTCAGCAACGCGGAGTACTTCACCACTGAAGACTCCGGCCATATCGACATAACGGTAACGCGCAGCGGCGACGTCTCCAGCACGGCGACTGTCAACTACGCCACCGTTGATTCCAGCGCGAGGCAGAAGGCGAACTACGAAATCGCGCTCGGCAGTCTCACCTTCAATCCAGGCGACACAAGCAAAACTTTCCGGGTATTGATCGTCGACGACAACCTAATTGCCGCCGGAACCTCCACGCAGCTCAACCTGGTGTTGAGTAATTCCACCGGCGCAGCTCTGGTGAGCCCAAATGTGGCCACGCTGTCCATAATGGACAATGAGTTTGACACGCCGCGCCAACCGCCCAACATTATCGACGATGCGCAGTTCTTCGTGCGCCAGCAGTACTTTGATTTTCTCAACCGCGAGCCGGACAGTGAGGGTTTCAACTTCTGGGTCAACCAGATCACTTCATGCGGAACGAACCAACAGTGTATTGAACTCAAGCGGATCAACGTCTCAGCAGCCTTCTTCCTCTCCATTGAGTTTCAGAAAACCGGGATGCTTGCTTACCTGACTGAGAAAGCGGCTTTCGGTGGGCTGCCACGCTATGGACAGTTCATGCGCAACGTTCAGGCCCTCCAGAAAGATTATGTTTTTGGTGCAGCCGGAGCTGCCGCTCAACTCGAAGCGAATAAGCGGGCCTTCTTCGACGAGTTTGTAACGCGTCCCGAGTTCGCTGCGAAATATGCCGCCCTCTCGAACGAAAATTTCGTCTTCGCCCTTTTCGCAAATGCGGAGCTCAACACGACAACTGCAGAGCTGTATATTGCGAAACTAACCGGCTCACAGGTAGTGCCTCCGACCGGTTCGCCGGCTACAGGCCTCGTTGTCCTGCGTCAAGCGCCTAGCGGTCCGAATGTTTCTGTATCGTTGTCCTTTAGTGGTCTAACCAGCGCTGAAACCGACGCCCACCTTCATGGGCCGGCTGCTGCGGATGCTAATGCAGGAATCATCTTCGCGCTGCCGGGCGGACAGTTCAGTGACTTCGAGAACCAGCTGAGCACTGGGCGGTTGCTCGATCTGTCACGCGGACTGCTTTACGTTGATGTCCATACTGCGAACTTTCCCAACGGCGAGATTCGCGCACAATTTCCGCACAATCTTTTCGTCCCTGACATGATCGTCAGAAGTTTGGACGCGGGCATCATCACTCGCGCGCAGGCGCTGAGGCTAATCGTCGAATCAGAGTTCCTGCGGATGGAAGAGTTTAATCGCGCCTTCGTCATGATGGAGTATTTCGGGTACTTAAGAAGGAATCCGGACGATCTACCGGACACCAATCTGGGGGGTTTCAATTTCTGGCTTGCGAAGCTTAATCAATTCAATGGCAACTTCATCAGCGCCGATATGGTTAAAGCTTTCATTACCTCAACCGAGTACCGCGGAAGGTTTGGACCACCGTAGGCAGAAAGCAGAAAGCAGAAGGCAGAAGGCAGAAGGCAGAATGGATCTGACATTGTCTGCTTACTGCCTACTGCTTACTGCCTACTGCTTACTGCTTACTGCTTACTGCTTTCTGCTTACTGCTTTCTGCTTACTTTATGGAGACCCAGAGGTCAGAAGTCAGAGGATCTCTGACCTCTGACCGCTGACCTCAGCATCAGCTCAACGCTTCTCCGCGACGACGATCATATTCTTGCCCAGCGGCGCGCGCACGACCGACTCGATGCGGCTCACTGCCGGGACGATATATCGATCGTAAAATCTGACGCTGCCGGGTCCCATCGTCACGGATTTTAAAAGGCAATATTTAATCCACCATGGAGCAATGCCCGCCATGTCAAAGTAAGACAACAGCACTGTCTTGAATCCGGCTCGTCGAAGTTTTTCCTCGAGTTCCACCTTAGTGTAACGGCGCACGTGTCTCACCCGCTCGTCAAAAGCGCCGTAGAGCCAGGGCAGCGCTGGTACAAAGAGGAAAATGCGCCCACCTGCCGATAAAGTTTGCTGAACAGTATCAAGTTCAAACTCATCGTCGATGATGTGTTCGAGAACGTTGACATAGACGATCGAGTCGGGTGGCTCTTGTGATTTGATAAGTGGCGCGGCTTCTGGAAAGGTCCCGCAGTAAGTATCAATCCGGGTGGCTGTGTTTACACGGGTAGCATTCTCCACCAGTTCTTGATACATGTCTCGCGACGGTTCGACGAGCGAAAGCCTCCGGCAGGAATGCTGCGCCAGAATAAGCTGCGAGAAGGAACCAAGTCCTGCGCCAACTTCTACCAGATGCTGGCCCAGGAATGGTTTAAATATTCCCAATATCCACCGGTGATAATTGGAAGCGCCATCCATCGCCTCCAATTCCCTGCCCGGATAGGCAAATAATTCAGCTACTTCAGCTCGCGCTGGATCGTTAGCGGGCAAACCGCCCACAGGTGAATCTGCATCGGTCATTGCCCGCGCTCCATTCCGCCGGCTGTCCCAATAGGTTCGATCGGCAGACGATTAGGCTTGTATCCGAGCTCGGGCACTTGTCGAAACGAAGCGCTAAGGCTGCAAAACAAGTTGAAGCGTATGACGAACCACAACGCAATCAGGCCGTCCATAAAAACAATCTTCTTGCCCTCGGCGTAGGTGCGCCCGTAGTAACTGATCGGCACTTCGTAAATCGCGAGTTTCAGTTTCGCGATTTTGGCTACCACTTCCACTTCGAAACCGAAGCCGTTGGAAACGATCCTCATGTTGCGAATGATGTCGCCGCGGAAAGCTTTGTAACCGGTTTCGACGTCGGTCATGTTGAGATTAGTCAGAACGTTGGAAAGATAGGTCAGTAACTTGTTGGCGATGTAGTGATAAAAATACAGAACACGCGCGGCCTTGCGAACCAGAAAGCGAGAGCCAAAGACAACGTCGGCATGGCCTTCCAGGATCGGGCGGATAACTCCGAAAATTTCCGACGGATCATACTCGAGGTCGGCGTCCTGCACGATAACTACCTGTCCGGTTGTGAGCGCAAAACCGCTTCTCAACGCGGCAGTTTTGCCGGCGTTTCGCTCGTGATGAACGACGCGCACCTGCGGATACCTCTCGGCAAGCTGCTGCGCCTCCTGACCAGTTCCATCAGTGGAACAGTCGTCCACGACAATGATTTCGAGGAGACAGGGAACGTCCAGCAACTTACGCACGACCTCACCCAGTGTCGCCTGCTCGTTATAAACAGGTACGACTACGGAGAGGCAGGCCGGGTACTCAAGCTTTCCCTGCAACTCCTGATTGTCTGATTCTTCGTGATTCATCCCGAATCCAACATAAGTCAAACATGACGCTCTGCCTGCCGGTGGGTTTTTGTCATTCCCTCTGGCTGTTAGCGAGCGGGCAGCGATAAAAGAACCGACAGACAGGATTTACCGTCCTGCCCCGATTATTTCAAGCTCAGACTCTGCTTCGTCTCAGGTACTGCTTCAGCGACAGAAAAAAGTGTCTGTCCTGCTCCGGGTTCCTTTGCGGTAGCGAAGCCGAGTCGCTCGCGCACGACATAGAGTGGACGCAGTTTGACCTCGGCGTAGATGCGCCCCACATACTCGCCAACGATACCAAGCGTGATCAGTTGCACGCCGCCGAGAAAGAGGATGGCCGTAAAGATAGAAGCCCAGCCGCGCACCCAGTCAGTGGTGTAGAGACGAATGACGAGCGCGTAAACGATCCCAGCGAATGAAGCTGCGATGGCACCGAAGCCTACCCAGATTGCGAGCCGCAGTGGCACAAACGAAAATGAGATTACGCTATCTACAGCAAACCGCAGCATCTTTATGAGTGGATACTTGGTCTTCCCCGCCTGGCGCGGCGCGCGATCATAAATGACCGCGACCTGTTTGAAGCCAATCCAACTTACCATGCCGCGCAGGAAACGATCGCGCTCCGGCATTGTCAGCAGCACATCTACAACTTTCCGATCAAGCAGGCGAAAATCGCCGACATCCAGCGGAATCTCGATCTCTGAGAGTCGGTTAATGAGCCGGTAAAAGGCTTTAGCGGTCCATCGTTTAAACGTAGTTTCCCCAGCGCGGTTGGCGCGGAGTCCATAAACGACATCATAGCCATCGCGCCAGCGCTCAATCATCTCAGGGATAACCTCGGGCGGGTCCTGCAGATCAGCGTCGATGATCACGATGGCATCGCCGCTCGCATGCTCCAGTCCGGCACTGACGGCAATCTGGTGTCCAAAGTTGCGCGACAGCGCGACTACGCGCACGCGCGAGTCGCTTGCTTGCAGCTGGCGCAGAATGTCGGGTGTTTGGTCGCGGCTGCCGTCGTCCATGTAGATAATTTCAAAGCTGGTGTCCTCCATTTGTTCGAGTATGGCAACGAGGCGACGGTGCAGTTCCCGGAGCACGGCCTCCTCGTTGTAGCACGGGACGACGATAGATAAGAGCATCTCCTCTTCCTCGGAGCGCGGTTGTTGCACCTCATGCTTCCTGTCCCTTTCTTGTCCAGGATGAGAGCGCAAGTGTCAGGGCGTTTTTTCGAACTGATGATACTCACCCGTCACTTTGAAGGCGAGTGAGAGATTGCTCGCATCGTGGTGGCGCTCCAGAAGCTGAAGCCAGAAATTAAATCCGCGCAGATCCCCGTCGGGCGGGTCGTCCGGATTACGGCGCAAGTAGCCAAAATAATGGAGTGCAAGCAGTGAGCGATACTGCTCTTTTTCGATCAGGCGCGGATCATCAACAATCTTCAGCAACACTCTTGCACGTGTTTCTCCCGCATCGGACAATCCGTTTACCAACGCCTGGCGGCTGGTTGGATCAAGACTGATTCCGGCGTTCTCGATCAGCCGATTCACATACTGCGTGTCGTCCAGTTTACTAAACGTTTTGATGAAGGCTTCCCGCTTAGTCCAGTCTTCCAAAAACTTCACGAAATTCATGGCGAATTGTTGCTCCTGTTCGTCAGATCCAACAACGACTCCGCGTCCGATTCTTTCCAGGTCGATCATGAATTCTTCATAACGTGGCATGGCCCCAAAGCTTGTCAAATGGACTCGGTAAAGTTTTTGACTCCAGCCTAGTGGTTGGCCCAGAAGACTGACTGGGTCGTCATGGATCCTTCCCGCCCAATCCCAATTGGAGAGACCGAACGGTAGCGCAGATTCGCTCTTCGCCTCAGGTTCGTTCTTCACCACGGCGTAAAGATCGTCATGTCCATCGAAGCGATTGATGAACCGCAATCGCCCGGCGGCAACTGAGCGCGCCAGGAAAACTTCATAATCGGTCCTTCGCACGGGCATGATCGACTGGTTAGCAATAACAAGGTAGGAAGTTGGAATTGCCTCGAGCATGTTCATCAATTCGACTGGGATAGCTCCTGTGCGGGTCAACGCTTCGATCCGATCCTCTATGGGCGAGTTGAACCCCGACGTGCCGACGATGAGGGGCTTCTGGTGATCAGCCGCACGTAGCATATACCGATAATTGAAATCTCCGCCCGCGGGCAGTTCGACGATCCCGCCGTGCATAGACGTCTGTTTTAGTCTCAGCGTCACCGCGTCGGGGTAAGGCTCACCACGCACAATGCCCAAGGGCGCTGCGTTCAACTCAGCTAGCAGCAAAACACAGGCGAGTCCAGTAACCATGCCGGGTCGCAACCACGGAAATCGCGCCGGCAGGACCTGCGCGAGATGCTTCACGCCAAGGCCGGCTAATAGAGCAAGCCCAAGATACGCAATCATCGCCCCCCTTGTGACTACACGTATGCTCTTAAACATTGGGATGAGGTCGTAGCACAACCGGTAAAAGAAAAAGTTCCAGCCGAGGGAGTAACAAAATCCGATGACAGTCAAGAGTAGCCCGAGCCAAAAGGCGTCACAGCGTCGATCGGAACGAATGGTCTCGAGCAGGTTAGCTCTCGCCGTGGCCAGGAAGCGCGGATATGCAAGACATAGCCGCGCCACGCCGGCGACTGTCAACAGCCCCAGCATAGACTCTGAGGTAATGGCCTTAAACAAACCGCGAAACGCGTCCGAGCGATCAAAACCAATGGCGGGAATAGAAAGAGCAAACGCAGTGACAATCACCGCGTCGAGTCGAGTGATCCAACGTCGTCTCGCTTCGAGATCCACGAGTGGAGATTTGGAGTTGGCGGTTTGACGGTCAGCTTGGCCGAGACCCACCAAGGCAGTCAACGAGAACAGTATTGGTAGCAGCCCGGGAAAGAGCTTGAATTTCCAACCTTCGGTAATGGGTTCTCCCATCCGATTCCAAAGCCTGTTACGGTTTTCAACCGAAAGCCAGTGGATCGGCCACGCTGAATTCGCTTTGATCTCTGCGATACTGCGCTTGAACCCATAAAGACGCGATGCAATGACGTATGGCAGGAAGAAAGGAAGCAACAAAACCGTTGCAGCGCCGATCGCTACAGCGCCGCGCCGCCAAAACTTGCGCTCGCGCCAAAGTCCGTAGCGCGTCAAAAGGATTGCCGCCGCCAGGGCCAGTGGAATCAGCGAAAAGGTGAACCATGAAATGGTCGTGAGGCCATTCATGAAAAACGCGAACCCGAGCCAGGCAGCGCGCTTTCGACTACGCTCGCGCACGAACAAGACGAAGGCCTCGAAGACGAGAGGGATCCACGGAGAAAAAAGGTAAGCCACCTGCGACATCTGGTTAAAGCGGTAAGGAACAAAGGCGAAGACAATGCCCGCGATCCACCCTACTGCGGTCAAGCCGGTCAGGGTTCGGCCCAGCCGAAAAGCACCATAGCCACACAACGCAAAGCCGAAGAACATCGCGATGGCGTGGACCGTCAGCGGTGTTAGTCCCAGCGCGTAGAGTGGAAAGAACAGCACCGCTATCCCATAGCTGTTCTCGCTGAAGGCGAGCGTATATTTTAGTGGGTAGAAAACATTCGCATGGAAAAGGTGTAATGGATCCGTAAAAGTCTGGTGATAATCCCACCAGAGAATCCAGGTCAGGAGATATGGATCGCCAGTGTCGACGACTACGTCACGCAATCTCGTCACATAGGGCCATGTCAATAAAGAAGTGAAACCGCAGAACGCCAGGATGACCAGGATTTCACGGACAAAACTCAGTCGCAGGAATAGTTGAACGAGTGACGCCAGCGCACTTTCTTCTCTTGCTGCCCCATGTTTGCTCCGAGACTCGCGGCCGACCGAAGTTGTCATTTTGGTGTGCACAGTGTTAGCTTTAGGCTCTTTTTCGGTAGTCGGTTTCGATACGGATCCAGAGGTGTGAATCCCGCAGCAGGTGCCTTAATCAGCTGGACATTCCGCGGCCGTACTTCTCCTACTTTGAGTCCGGCATTGTGTTGGTCTGGATAAGCTGATGTCAAGAACTAGCTATGATCAGGAAGAGGAAGCACAGCGCGTGAGTGAACAGCCCGCTGCGCTCGCATCGCCCAGGAAGGGAATCCCGAATACCGGCCCGGCGAAATCGTTAGATCCCAGAGGATGGGTCAGCCTGGTAATACCCGCCCGCAACGAGGAACGATGTATCGCCGAGGTTATTGAAAAGTCTCTGCCTTTTTGTGATGAGATCGTGGTGGTTGATGGACACTCAGTAGATCGAACCGTCGAGGTGGCAGAAAGCTATGGTGTTCGAGTAGTCAAAGATAATAAGTGTGGCAAAGGCGACGCCATTCGGGTGGGGGCCATGGCGGTATCTCATGAGATCGTGGTCTTTATGGACGCGGATGGATCGCATGATCCCTCCGACATTCCTCATCTTACAGAGCCAATCCTGGATGGCCGCGCGGATCTGGTCGTAGGCTCTCGGGCCACGGGTGGCAGTGATGAACTGCATGGCGACATAGACAAACTCTTTCGCATGGTCGGCTGCGACATCATTCTCATTGGCATTAACATGAGATGGAAACAGAACCTCACCGAGAGCCAGAACGGTTTTCGTGCCATTCGCACCGATGTCATTCGTTCGCTTAATCTCAAGGAAAACATCACTACGATTGAGCAAGAGATGATGATGAAGTGCTTGAAACGCGGCTATAGAGTCACTGAAGTTCCAACTCACGAGTATTCCAGAAAGCACGGCAAATCCTCCATCAAGCTCCACAAGGTTTGGTTTCGCTATATCTACAGCTTCATCAAGAACCTGTTTTGAGCCGCGAAAGTGAGAGAGCACAGACACGGCCGGAACGTGAGGCGCTCGGAAACGGCGGGATGACAACTCGGACCGAACAGCCAGCTTCGTTTTTCCGAAAAGCTTATGCAGGCGCGCGGCGGCGAGTCGAGTTCGGCGACGCGCTGATCTTTCTGTACACATTAGTACTCGTCCGACAGTATTTCTGGATCCTCGAAAATAACCTGCTCGCCTGGATGCTGACGATCGCACTGGCAGCGATCTGTTGGTACTTCTACGTTTCAACCAAACAATTCCCAGCGGAAAAGTTCGGGCGAAGTTTTTGGCTAATGGTGGGGCTACCGCTATTGGTGGCCTACCTGCTCCGCGCAGCATTTCCGGATCATTCTTACGACGTCTGGTCGTATCACCTACTGCATGCCGAGCGTTCTTTGCGCGGCACGCTTTACGGGCCGGGCGATTTCTTCCCGACGGCTTTGCCATTCAACCCCGTCGCCGACACACTGACAGGCATCAGCAATTTCTTTCTCGGATTCAGGCTCGGCACGGTCATCAACCTGCTGGCGCTGGTTTGGGCCGCACAAATCTCGGACAAACTCCTGCGGCCATTCATCGGACGCGCATGGCTGCGCTCGGCGTGCGTGTTGCTGGTTGTCTTGTCTGAGAATCTGTTGTTTGAGATCAGCACGTACATGGTGGATTTGCTGACGCTGCCACTTCTGCTGCAGGCGACGCTGCTCACTCTACGCGCGGACGAGGCCAAAAATCGGCGCGCAAATTTTGTCCATGTGGCGCTGCTGCTCGGCGCGAGCACGGCGTTTAAGTTCACGAACCTTGCCGTTGCATTGCCGCTCCTCGCTGTGTGTGCCTACAAAATGATTCCAGGCTCGCCCCGGATACCGTCGAAGCAGTTAATGACGACCGCGTTGCTGATGTTTGCCGGCTTCCTGGCGCCACTCCTGCCGTTCACTCTCTATATCTTTCGCCTGACCGGCAACCCGATCTTTCCAATCGCGAACGTCTTCTTCAAGTCGCCTTACTGGCCAACGCACGGTGGGTGGGACGATCGATGGGGTCCGCACAGCCTTTGGGAAACCATCGCCTGGCCTGTGCTGATTTGGTTCAAGCCAGAGCGACATTCAGAACTGGGGGTCTACTCGGGCCGGCTTTCGTTGGGTTTCATCGTCGCCATTGCCGGCCTCTTGCTGGTATGGCGCAACACGCGCGCGCGTACGCTCTGCATGATTCTGGTGTCAAGTTCCCTCCTTTGGAGCGCGGCTGCTATGGGCTACAGTCGCTATGGTTTGTATCAGGATGTGCTGGCGGGAGTCATCGTCGTCGTGGTGGCTGCGGCTCTGATCGGGGAAAGCTCCTGGCGACAGGTTTCATGGCGAACGGCGCTCGCTTTGGTCTTGTTTGCAGTGCTCGTGGTCCAGGCATCTTTTGCGTGCTCATATGGACTCCATAAGGAATGGGGCGGGCGCACTAGCTTCATCGCCAACCCCAATATCTACGCACAAGACGCGAAGCTAATACTGCGAGATCGCTCCATTAGAACTTTCCTCACCGACGATGAGCGTGCGCGCTTTGACAGCGTTCAGGTTTGGTTCGAGACTGGTCCCACATCCACCGGCTTTGAGGTGTTGCTGAACCCGCGGGCCCCCATCATTGCAGTTCGTCAGCCCGAATACTTTGCCACGCGCGAGTCATGGCGACAGTTTATCCGTACAGTTGAAGCAACGCCGCAACAACACATGTATTCGCTTTGCCTCAATGTTGATTTGCCGAATGCAAAGCAGGCGATCGCAGAGCGAGGCCTCGAGCTGGGACAGCTAACACCCGTGGAACTTCCTTTCTTTTCACCTCGGGACCGGATCGGTATGATGCTTATGGAAGTTCGTATCCCGCAGGCACCCGAGGCACGCAACCAGTTTGAGTCGGCCTGGGTGAAAGGAGCGTTCGCGGCCTCCGACTACCGCGAAGAGATCGTCGCATTTGATCCTCCATCGGTGATGCATCCCGGCGAGCACGTCGACATTCGGTTCAAAGTAAAGAATCTGGGTTCTGCTACCTGGCCCGCGGTCGGCACTAAAGATTTCAGATATCAAATCAACCTGGGCGACCGTTGGATTAGGACTGGCGTAACCACCGAGGACAATCGCGCAGTGATGCAGGCCGACCTGCCGCCCGGCGGGGAAACAGAGATTAAAATGACGGTCAGGGCCCCCCAAATGCCGGGCGATTACACACTAGAAATAGACATGGTGCACGAAGGAGTGACCTGGTTTAAGGAGAAAGGCGCGCGACCATTGTTACTCCCCGTCCGTGTCCAGCCTTAACCACTGGCGTGCGCATCTGCAAAAATACAATTCCAAGCCAGAGAGGAACATTTCTACATGAAGTTGAGAATTGCTTTGCTCGCCGCGGCTATCGCTTGTGCGGCCATGGGGGCGGGTTGTAATCCGAAAAATACGACGACTACTAACGCCTCTAACAGCAACCTTCCGGTAGTTTCGAAAACGCCCGGACCGTTGCCCGATCAAGGTTTCAAGGCCGAAATCACGTTGCCCGACGCTCCATCAAAGCTTCGCGCGGGACAGAAGGAAATCATTACACTCAAGGTCAGGAACGCAAGCGACGTTGTTTGGTTGCAGCGCGGTGGCGAGACAAACGACAGGCCCGATAATATGTTCTACATCGCCGCCGGCAATCGTTGGCTAGACAAAGATGGGAAGCTGACGTCGGAAACGGAAGGCCACAACGGCATTCCCAAAGATCTCAAGCCCGGGGAAGAGGTGGAGATGACGCTTCAGATCACTGCCCCGAAGCAGCCCGGGGAGTACATCCTTGATTTGGACATGGTGCAGGAAGGAATTTCCTGGTTTGGTGAAAAGGGCTCGCCGACGACTAAGGCAAAGGTCACAGTTGTACAATAGCGATGGAAGGATGAAACTCGCTTACTTCAGCCCGCTCGGCCCGCAACGTTCCGGGATCAGCGACTACAGTGAAGAACTTCTGCCACATCTTGCCGAGGCGGCAGAGATCACTCTCTTCGTTGACGGCTTTCAGCCCGTGAACCGCGAACTGAATTCGCGTTTCGAAGTCTGCGATTATCGGAGGCAGCGCTCATATCTGCGCCAGCTGGATCGCTTCGACGCCGTCGTTTACCACCTGGGTAACGATCATCGTTATCACCTGGGCATCTTTGAAGCGATGAAACATCGTAGCGGCGTGGTCGTGTTCCACGACTTTGCTCTGCAGGAATTCTTTCTGGGGATGGCACGCGAGCGTAATGACTTGCGCCTCTATCTCAACGAACTCGAGTTCTGTCACGGGAAGCAAGCTCGCGAGGAAGCGGCGGAGAGTTTAGCGAGAGGCGCGTTGCCGTCATTACTTGCGCGGCCGATCGAGTTTCCCATGAACCGCAGGATTGCTGGATCCGCCGAAGGAATCATCGTCCATTCAGAATGGAGTCGCGCGCGTTTTGCCGCAATCGTTCCCAACGTTCCAGTTGCACGCATCGCCATGCCGGTGAAGTTGCCAAGCACCTCTCTGCCGCATTCAAGCTCCTCCGACGTAGTAAAGATTGCGAGCTTCGGTCTGATTACACCCGGCAAGGGGATCGAGCAGAGCTTGTGCGCGCTTTCTACTCTCAAGCACAACCACCGCTTTCGGTATTCACTGGTGGGCGAAACAAATGCCTTCTTTGATGTGCGCGATCTAGTTCGCCGCTATGGGATGGAAGACTGCGTCGAGATCACTGGCCACCTCTCGCTCGAACAGTTCAAGCGGCGCATTGATGAAACTGATATCGCACTTAACATCCGCGAACGGACTGTGGGCGAGACTAGTGCAAGCCTCTGCCGATTGATGGCCGCGGGAGTTTGTAGCGTTGTCACCGAAGCCGGTTGGTATGCCGAGCTTCCGAATGATTCGGTGGTAAAGATTCCGCTCGACTCCCTCGGTGACGAGCTTCTCCTGGCGTACCTCGAGCGGCTAATCGAAGACAGACCCCTTCGCGAGCGCATCGGCGAGAATGCTCGGCGTTATGCGCTTGATGAATTCAGCGCGGAACATCGTGCAGCCGACTATCTGACTTTCATTCGCGACATAATTGGCGGGCGACCGCGCCGCGATCTCATCGCCGGCGTTTCGCAGGAACTTACTCTGCTTGGCGTTAAGTCCTCGCAAGAGCGCTTCCTGCGCGGAGTCGCTGAAGATATCGCCGACCTGTTCCCCGCCAAACTCTCCAGGTTGGAAACTGTTTCATCATTCCGCGCCTGCACCGGCGCCGGCGCCAAAACTGAAGCAGTGGCGCCAAACGGCAATCAAAACACGGTTTCCTCTCAACACACTTTCACTGGCGGGCGCATGGCGAAACCTGAAGGCATTGACTACAAACGTGCTGCCATCGAATATCCAGGCAGGCTCGACCCCGAGCGCAGCCATTACCTTAAAACGAAGCCGTTTTACAATCTCGCGAACAAACCTGACAAGCATCAGGGCGATGGCATGGATGCGGAAACGCATCGTCATTTTTGCGACTTTGCCAACATCGCCGTCACCCTTGGTTTGCCGGCCGGCAGCCGCGTTCTGGATGTTGGTTGTGGATCGGGTTGGCTGAGTGAATACTTTGCGCGGCTCGGCTATCAAATGAAGGGCATCGACATAAGCCCGGCACTGATTGAGATGTCACGCGAACGGCTGGCGCGAGTCCCTTACGACGTCGACCATGAAACGGGATTGCGTTGTTCGTTCGAAGTGCACGACATCGAAGTCGGCCCGCTCTCAGAACAGTTTGATGCGGTCATATGCTACGACTCACTCCATCACTTCGAAGACGAACGAAGGGTTTTTCGTAACCTCGCCGCGATGCTGGACGTGGGTGGATTGCTTTTCATTCTTGAGGGTCACAAGCCGTCACCGGGTTCGGCCACCGAAGATGAATTGCAGGACGTGATGCGCCAGTATGGAACGCTCGAATCGCCTTTCAGCGGCGACTACCTACGCTCGTTGCTGGACCAGCATGGGCTGGCGGTGGTGGGAGACTACGTTAGCGTCAACGGTCTTTTCGAGAGGCAGATGTTGGAAGACAACCACTTGCCATTGCGCTCACTCGCAACCGATTACCATTACCTTACCTGCGTCAAGGTCGCAGATGATGCGCCGGCTTCAAGCGTGCCTGACAGTCGAAAGCCCGGCTTGCTCCGTGCGGAATTTGAGTTCATCGACTCTCCGCCCCGAAGGCTGGCAGCAGGCGAGAAGCTCAACCTGGCGATAAGGATAAGGAATACCGGCGACACTCTTTGGCTTAATGGGCAGACGCTGCGCCTTGGCGTTGTAATGCCAGGCGTGACGGTCAGAAATGAAGCCGGTGAAATCATCAGCGAGGTTCATGGGCACCCGATGCTACCGCGGGCCGTCGCACCGGGTCAGTCCTTCGCGATCGACATACCCTGCCCTGTTCCGTTAGAGCCCGGCACCTACACGATTAAGATTGATCTGGTGGATCAACATATCTGCTGGTTCGAGGAGAGAGGATCGCAGCCGGTCGTGTTGAGTTTCGAGGTGAAGAACAAGACCATCTAGTTTGCTCGCTCTTCACGGCTTTGCCGTCCGATGTGCGGTGGCGGCTATGGCCCACCGTAAGCAAGCTCTTAATTCCTGGGGCTGCGCCCTAACTGGGGCATAGCCCAGAGAAATCAGACACGAACATCGGAAGGTCACAGACCTTCCACACATCAGACGGCAAAGCCGAACTCGCGGCACTAAGGAATTCGACCCCAGACGCTATCACGACTCTAGTCTCGCACGGCCACGATCGTCGACCTCTCCTCAAACCTATCGCCGTACATGTAGTAATACTTCGCATGATTCACCTTTGCGATAGTGAACCCAAGCATCCCAAACACTTCGCGATAAACACCCTCTGAATAAGTCCACCAGGTGAAATCGTTCTCGGGGTGGTCCGCCAGGGCTTCGAACCTGGCGACTCTTTCCTCGGTCTTTAGCACGGGCGAGACAACCACAATCGTCTCTTTTGTCAGCCGCGCTATGGACGCTAGGGCGCTGATTTGATCGCTCAAGTGCTCCAGTACCGAACCGACAATCGCAATGTCAAACTGGCCGAGCTCCATTGGCAAATCATAAATGTTGCCGTAGTACACTTCAGCCTTTGAATCAAGCAACCGATGACAAAGCCAGTAGCCGTTTTTCCATTGCTCGATTTCGGCGCCGTATTGTTCGGCCCAACGCTCGGGATCGCGATAATAGAGTTTATCTTTGAACGGAAGAAACGTCTGTTGGCGCGCATTGCCAATGTCGAAGGACAGCACTCGCGTCGCGCCGCTTTTCTCGGCTTCGAAACTAAGGAAGCCGGTTGCCGCGCCGACGTCTATCACCGACTTACCGCCGAGCTCGACGCCGCCGACGTACTCGTTGAATCGGCCGCGCAAATCCCAATGCCCCCGGACTTCACCAAAGCCAGGCAGGTCCATTGTGTGGTAGAAAAAGCAATCGTCTAACTTTTCTACATGACGCGGCTTGCCCATCGTGATGGGGGTTGTTTCTTCACTCAGTCCCATAAGTTTGCAGCAAGTCCGTCCGGTGGTGGGTGATACCGGGCTTTCATTCTTGCGCTGGAGCAGCGGCGACCTTCTTCCGGCCGCGCGACAAACCTATCAAAGCCCCCACCGTAAGCAGAGAGAGCAACAGCCCGCCCATCACAGACCACGGGCGATAGGCGAAACTAACATGGTGCTCGCCTGGTGGGACCAGAACTCCACGCAAACCATAGTTCACGCGCAGGACATCGACAGACTGGCCATCGATATAAGCGCGCCAGCCGGGATAGGCATTCTCGCTCAGCACCAGAATTGAAGCTCCACTCGAGCGGGTCTGCAAATCTATTTGGCTTGGTTCGTAGGTCGTGATTTCCACATGTCCATCTTGTGCGGCGCTCGTTAAAGGATTCGCCGGTTCAGCCTCGACCAACGCGGTTTGCAGCGGATCCCATTTTGTTCCGTCAGGCAATACGCCTGTGCGAATTACCTGCAGCGTCGTACCTTCGTCGAGCACGCGCGTGCTGGTTGCCAGCCATGCACGCGGCAAGGCCCGTCCATTTTCGTAAATGTCTACACCGCGCCCTTGCGCCAGGAGTTTCCAGCGATCACCTTTGCCGTCGTGCGGCTGTGGCGAATCTCTTGACGTCGACGTGCTCTCGACCGAAATCATTTCACGAGCGAGCGCGTAATACTTCCCTTCGCTCGCATTGACGAGCGAGACGCGAAAAACAGTCAAGAGCAAATTTGGCCACTGAGTTTGTTCCTCAAGCACCACTTCACCACTTTCGATTGCAACCTTTCCCGGAAGCGCGAATGAGGTTACATAGGTATGGCCCGCATATTTATATTTCGCGTCGCTGACCTCATAGCTGGTTGCGACTGCCGGATGTTTGTGTCGAATGCGAGCTCGAATGTCGGGACGATCATAGGCCCAGTCGGCGGTGTCCACACCGGCGCGCAGCGGGAACTCAAAGATTTGACCATCCTTTGTTCTCAGTCGCAGCCGGCCAACAATCGCGTTGTCGGGTACATCCTCAGCCCATGACAGGTTAGTTAACAAAGCGACGTGGTCGGTCTCAACAGCCGGGACGCTAAAGCGCACACGCTTGTTCGGTCCAACATTCGGCAGCGATAAATCGGTTTGAGAAAACATGAAGCCGTCATACTTCTCGGTCGCCGGCGGGGGAGCGGAAGCGGTCGACAAAGTGACATCACGGTGTGACGAATCTGCCTCTGGCCTGTCGGATCGTTTGCGGATCGATACAAGATAACGCGCGTTCAGCAGATCTATTTCACGACTGTTGCTGCGAAGCGTGGCGTTGGGATCAGTTAACTCGCCCCATAATTTCATTTGGCCCGCGAGCTGGCTGTAGCGCTCGAGGCCAAAACCGTCATAGCCTGCCGCGTTCTGAATTCCGAACAACATGTAAACGTCCGGTTGTATCCATAAGTCCCAGTCGGTGGAGTGTGATACCGAAGGAGCTATGGGTGGAACGGCCGGATCGAACGTATGCGGAGCCGTGAGGATCCGGTAGGAGGCGGCGTCGCGGGGGGCAAACTCTCGGAGAGTTTTGACAATTTGAGGTTCGTGCCAAATCTCATCGTTTTTGTTCGGACTCATGTACGAACCACTCGATTGTCCCCACAAAATCAAATCTATGGCGAGCAGGATTAATAAGAAAACCGGCGCCCCATGGCGTCTGCGAGCAAAAATGATCAGCCCAGCGGCACTGACTGCGGAAATTAGAATAGGCATGAACAACTCAGGCGCCCGAAGAACAGTCACGGATGCTTCTCGCGCAAGACGAAATTGTGCGGGCCGCCACCAGGTAACTGTGAAAAAGGTGGCCAGAACGACTATCACCCCAACGATAGCTGTGCGCGAAATTGCACGCGTCGTTCCACGGGCAGCCTCTAATGCCATTAGGCCTCGACCCGCCAGCACTGCTAATGCGAATTGAACTTCCATTAGATGACGAGCCGGCACCCGAAACAGATTGAGAATGGGTACAAAGTAAATCAACCGATACAACTGGAATGGCGCATTACTCCCAAACGCCAGCAATAGACCCGCGGGGACCACAACCACCCAGAACTTTGTGCGCAGATTGCGATCCAACAGCGCCGCGACGATCGCCAGCATGATTGCCAACACACTTACATAACCAACTAGCTCCGCGTAGAATGGGAGACCAAAGTATGCCGCGCGGAACAATCTGCCATCGCCGCCGCCCATCACGTACGGCGCCAGAAACGTCATAACAAAATGTTTCGGCAGCGAGAACGAAGTAATAAATGAATAGTCGGCCGTGGCACGCGTGCTGTTGCGCAACAACTCGACTGTCGGTACGATTTGCACCGCGCCGAGAATAACACCGGCAGCGATATAAGCGAGAGAATACAGAAAACATCTGCGGGTCGCGGCCCGGAAGCTCATCACGATTACATAACTGATAACGAGCATCGCCGAATAAGCAAAACTCTGTTGATGGCCGACGAAAATTTGGATAGCCACTACAATGGAGAGCAATGCTCCCCGGCGTCTGCTGGGTGTCTCGACGTATGCTTCTATCGCCCAAAGCACCCAAGGCAGCATCGCTGCGGTCTGCACAATATTGATGTGACCGATCTGGCCGATTAAAAAACCGCTCCACTGCCAGATGAGACTCGTGGCCAATGACCCTGAAATCGAAACTCCAGTGCGTCGCATGTAGACATAAGCCCCCAGGGCAGCAATCATGTAACTCGACACGACCATTAAGTTTGTTGCGACCGGCGGCGAGAACAGCAGATAGAACCAATTCGGCGGAAACAAAAGACCTCCCTGAGATGAAGCAAATAAGGGCATGCCGCTGAATACGTAGGGATTCCACAGCGGCAAACTGCCTGAACGTATTATGTTCGCGGTGGCAACTCGCAGCGGCGTATTGAACATTATGCCGTCATCCGGACACAGCACGGCGCCCACGAGTATTGCCGGGAGAAAATAAATGATGGGAGCGAGGGTGACCGATAGAGCAGCGAGCGTATCGCTCTTTATCCTCATTTGAGGATTGAATGAACGGGTCATTGAATTTGAAGGTTGTGACGGATAGTGATTACCAGATCTTTGAACCCCGGCGCGCTCTTTCGGCGGCGAGAACCCGTGCGCGAGCCAAGCTCGCAGAACTCATAACGGGGCTGCTGCTTGCCCTGATGAGCCTGCAAATGTTGACGGTCATTTCGCGCAAGAGCATTACGGTTGACGAGATTGTCATGATTCCTGCCGCATACTATCACCTCGTTGCAGGAAACTTTCAACTAGTCCACGAACATCCACCGCTATCGAAAATCCTGGCTGCGATTCCATTATTGTTCATTCAGCCGAACGAACCGTGCACATATCAATTACAAGAAGCAGGCAGTTTGCTGGACGCGAAATGGGCTTGTGAAATGAGCTTTTGGGAGCAAAACGGGCCGATCTTTGCCTCGCTTTCTTTTTGGCCACGATTGCCGATGATTCTGCTGACGATAACGCTCGGCATTCTGATTTTCCGTTTCGCGCGCGAGCTATTCGGACCGCGCGCGGCCGCTCTCGCTGTCATGTTGTTCGTTGCGGAGCCAACCGTTATAGGACACGGACGAGTCGTACAGACAGATATCCCCAGCGCATTTGGTTATCTACTTTTCTTTATCGCGCTCTATCGATATTCGCAGCGACCAACTTGGCGTCGCTCTATTTGGCTTGGATTGTCCGCGGGCGTTGCGATTGTTGCGAAGTATTCGATGTTGATTGTTGGACCTGTATTGGCAGTTTTCTTTTTGATTTCAATCTGGCGTACGCGTCGGACTGTTAAACGAGCCACCGCGCCAGTCGTGCATGCACTAAGCGTCCTGGTGGCGATACTGTTTTTGATCAATGCTGCGTATTTTTTTCAGCATCGATCCCTCGGTGACGCCGACCGGCAATGGGTCCGGGAAGCGTTTCCGTTACATCCAACCTCTGTCTTCACTGCTATTCGCAGCTTGTCTCACATCCTGCCTGCGGATTTTGTTCTCGGAATCTTCTATCAGTTCTGGCATAACGGTCAGGGCCATGCGGCAGGACTACTTGGCATGTATAGTCAGACAGGCTGGTGGTATTACTTTCCGGTTGCCTTCTCGCTTAAGACAACAATTCCTTTCTTACTACTTTCGTTAGCTGCACTCGGCTGGGGCTTTTATCAGTGGCTGCGAAAAGGAGATTCAAGATTTCTATGGTTGCTTGTTCCATTCGCTGTCTACACGGTGTTTGTCTTGTTCAGTAACATCGACATCGGCGTTCGTTATTATCTTCCGGCCTATCCGTTCCTTTTCATACTTGGCGGAACCTTGTTGGAAAAGATGTTCACGCTGCGGCGGGCGCCACGGGCCGGCGTGCTGTTGGCCATCATCGTCATCGGTTGGACTTGTCTTGAAGCTTGGCGGGCGTATCCGAATCAAATCAGTTACATGAACGAATTTGCCAGTGGTGCTCCGCACTGGTGGTACCTGTCCGATTCGAACGTCGAATGGGGAGACGATATACGTCCGCTGGCGAAATATCTGCATGACCGTGGCGAGACGACGGTGGGCGACGCCACGTTAGGAGGGTTCTTCATCTTGCGGCAGTACGGAATCGACCGGGTCGATATGCTGGCTCCCGCGGGATCGGTACAGCCGCGCTATCTGGCTATCGGCGCAAGCTACCTCAACGGTTCGACTATTCCTTTAGGCGCCGAGGGAAGCGGTCGTGAGACAGACGAGCGGAGAGTAAACTTCTTTGACGAATATCGACACCGCACACCTGAAGCCATCATTGGAAATTCTATTTACGTTTACCGCATACACGACTAAACGGGGTTGCTTGTTTATCAAGCGGGTGTTTCCGAATGCGAGCCATCGTACTGGTCCCTACCTATAACGAACGCGCCAACCTCACCGAGTTGGTGGAAAAAGTGCGCCAGTTTGCGCCTGGCTTGCATATCCTGATCATCGATGACAATTCTCCTGACGGCACGGGTCAGTTAGCTGATGACTTGGCCCACGAATATCCTGATGAAATTTTTGTACTTCACCGGCAGCAGAAGGAAGGCTTAGGCAAAGCCTACGTCGATGGTTTTACGCAGGTACTGAAAAAGGACTACGAATTCATCTTACAGATGGACGCGGACCTCTCGCATGATCCCGCACACCTGCCGCGATTTCTGGAAAAAATTCAGAATCACGATCTAGTGGTGGGCTCTCGTTACGTTCAGGGGATCAGCGTGGTTAATTGGGATCTGAAGCGTCTGGTGATGAGTAAGCTCGCAACCAATTATGTCCGTCTCGTGACCCGCATGCCTTTCACTGATACGACCAGCGGATTCATATGCTGGAGGCGCGAAGCGCTGGAAAGAGTCGGCTTTGACAGCGCCTTTTCAAGCGGATACGTGTTTCTAGTCGAAATGAAATATAGGGCTTTTCGCAAGAGCCTCAGATTAGGAGAGGTGCCTATAGTTTTTGTCGAACGCAAGAGTGGCGACTCAAAATTAGACTGGCTCGTGATTTGGGAAGCTATTTGGGGAGTCTTGAGACTAAGACTCAAATATTGACGAGCCAGCGCGGACGCTAGAACGCGGCCTTTAAACGATT
>JBKOZZ010000129.1:0-30251 GCA_046726155.1 Acidobacteriota bacterium | reverse complement strand
CAGTTCATCTCCTTGACCGTTAACAACGTAATCTATCGCTCTCTCTACGTGTCGTTCCTTCCACAGGTAGGGTGTGCTGCCGTGCCGCGTCCAGGGTTTGACATCCTCAGGCAGCAACCCCGTCTGGCGTAACTTTCTGGTCGCATATGCCTGGAACGCCTGAAGGATCGGTTCGGGCTTAATCGCTGCCGAAACTACCGTGTGCACATGGTTAGTCCGGACGTTGATCGCGCGTAACCAATATCCGCGATTGGTAGACACCTCACGCACCGCTTGTTCAACTACTGGTCTCTGTCTGCTGTCGAGTTTGATTGGCGGATGTTGAAGTTGTTTGAGCTCTGCTCGCTGCAAGCGTCGATTGGGAGCGATACGGGGAGTGCCATACTTTTTTTGTTTACGACTTGTGGAGCCGCGGTTGTCACCATGCAGCCAAGTGCCATAGGTCCGAAACGAGATGAGATAGGCGAGCGGGAATTCGTTATCGTCAAAGTCTCTGACCATAAGTGTCTGCGAGTCGTCCCTAACGGTCGGGCTACTGCCCCGAGCCAGGTGATATTGGCAGACTCTCGCTGCCCCGCATAGACGTGACTGCGAAGGCGTTGCAACCTGGGCATGCGCACTCTCTTGCATTGTCCGAGAGTCTCCGACCTGGTGAGGAGCCCTCCCTGACGGTCGGGCTACTGCCCCGGCGAGCGTCGCGCGGTGCGTGCTTCAAGCTCGCGTCCCAATCATGCTCAGCGGCTCTGCCGCCGCACTGTGCGGCGGACAAAGCCGTAGGCGTTGGGCTATTGTCAGCCGTCCGCTAACGCGGACTGGGAGCCGAGAGCCGTTTCTGTCGTTCAGTGCCTATTTCGCCCTTCAGGGTTCGTAAGAAATCACGCTCGAGAAGTCAGAGGTCAGAGGGTCAGAAGAAAGTACAAGCCCATTTTTCTTTCAGCTCGAGGACAGACAGGAATGTCTGTCCTACTTCGGGATGACGTTTTGAATACCGTGATCGCGCAGTAGCTTGTTGAAGGCATCGAGATCTTTGCTCACGATGTCGTCCAGTCGCCGGCGATGCGTGGCGAGTTGTTCCTCAAACATAGCTTTCACTTCGCGGTGTTGAGTGGTTGGTTGAAAGTCGCCGCCAGCAATTCCGTTCGCCAGATAGTTGATCTTGCTGATCAACTTTGGCGGCCAGCGAACTGTGTCCTGGCCCTGGCCCGTGAGGCGGCGTTGAATCAGGTTATCTTCGACCTCGATTAGTTTTTTGTCGAGATCTTCAGCGGCGCGTTTGATGGCAGCATAATCGGACGACGACAACCCAGCTGCCAGCGCAGGTGGTACCGACCCGGCGTCGCGCGGCGCGCCGCCTGCGGGCGGGACGCCCGCGATCCCAGCATCCGCGCTACCCATGCCTCGGGTCGCAGTGCCAGCGCCCTCAGGACCGAGCAGGCCAGTGACGCCGGCGAGTTGACTGCGAATCATTTCGATCTGGTTGACCATGGCAGCGGCGTTTTCCAGATCCTTGCGCAACTCAAACACAATTGCCAACTGCGCGTTGATGTCAGCTTCCGTGCCTTCGCTGTTCGGATCTTTTCTGACTATCAATTGCTGACTCGACGTTGATTCAGCGCCGCCCACGGAGAGTTTCACCGTGTAAGTTCCGGGCGGCAACAACACAGAAATACGACCGCCTTCCGGCGCAAGTCGCCACCCGTCTGGTCCGTTGCGAATCTCAGGAGCGTAGGCCGGACTGGTACGCAAACGCACTTCCTTTGTCTGTTCGCCGCGCAGGTCCCAATAAACGCGATTGATGCCGGCAGTCTTTGTTCCTGTAAGGGTCCGTACCGTCTGTCCCTTCGCGTCCTCAATGCGAATTTTTACTTCGCCACTCGGCGCTGTCTTCAGGTAGTAGTTGATCGATGCACCGTAAGTGGGATTTTGCCCGGCGGTAGGATCGTAGTCGACTGAGACCGGCACCGCTGTACTGCGGAAACGATATGCAGGGCGGGGCGTGAACAGATGCGCATTGCCATCGCGCACGCTCGCGTTCATTTGTTGAAGCGGCCCGAGGTCGTCGAGTATCCAGAAGCCGCGACCGTACGTAGCAATAACGAGATCGTTGAAATGCTCCTGCACGACCATCCAGTAAACCGGTGCGCGCGGCAGGTTTGACTGTAACGGCTCCCAGTTGGCGCCATCATCGAAGGAAACAAATAGTCCCCCTTCCGTGCCGAGATAGAGCAAGCCCTGACGCACAGGATCTTCGCGCACGCAATGCGCGTAGCTCAGCATCGTATGGGGAATGCCGTTGGTGATCGCGGTCCACGTCTTGCCGTAATTACTCGTCTTGTAAACAAACGGATCGCGATTGTTTACCTGATGGAAGTCGACGGTGATGTAAGCCGCGGCGGCGTCGTAGCGCGACGGTTCGATGTTACTGACAGTACCCCACGGCGGCAGACTCGGAATATTCTTCGTGACGTTGCTCCAGTTTTTGCCACCGTCGCGCGTGATCCGCACCAGGCCGTCATTAGTGCCCGCCCAGATCAGTCCGTTTTCTTTCGGCGACTCGGCAATGGCAAACACCACCGGCGCATACTCAACACCGATGTTGTCGCCGGTCAGTCCGCCCGAGAATCCCTGCTTACTCTTGTCGTTGGTGGTCAGATCGGGACTGATTAATTGCCAACTCTGTCCGCCGTCAGTCGTTTGATGGACATATTGACTGCCGACATATAGCCGGTTGTGATCGTGCGGCGAGATTGTCAACGGCATGGTCCACACAAAACGGTACTTCAACTCGGCCGCCGTCGAGCCGTTCGCCTGATCCGGCCAGACTTCAACGTTGCGGCCCTGTCCGGTCGTCAGGTTGAAGCGTTCGACAATGCCGCCGACACTCCCCGATCCGGAAGCGCTGGACCAGATAATGTTGTTATCGACGGGGTCAGGCGTGGCCCAACCGCTTTCACCGCCACCGACCGGCTGCCAGGCGCTGCGCGGAATTTGCCCGCCACCGCCGCGCGTGTTGCTCGGTCCGCGATAAGACGGGTCGTCCTGTTCGTTGCCGTAAACAAAATACGGAATGCGATTGTCTACGGTGACGTGATACATCTGCGCAATCGGAAGCTGGATGCGGTTCCAGGTTTTGCCGCGCGTGACTGATATTGAAACTCCGCCGTCGTTGGCCACAGCCATGCGATTGGGATTGGTGGGATCGATCCACAGGTCGTGGTTATCGCCGCCCGGACTGCTGCCGAAACCCGTCGCGGTCCGCAGCGTTTCACCGCCGTCGATTGAAGTGCTGAAGGCGGAGGTCAGAAAATAGGTTTCGTTTTCGTTGTCAGGAGCAGCCACGACGCGGAAGTAGTAATGCGTGCGGCCGCCGAGCGTGCGGTCGTAACTAATCAAACGCCAGTTTTCGCCGGCATCTTCTGAGCGCCAGAGTTTGCCGCGATCCGTTTCCTTGCCATTCAGCGGCACGCCGTCACCAGTCTCGATCAACGCATAGACGCGATTGGGATTCGAGTTAGCTATTGCCATGGCCACCTTCCCGGTGGTGCGGGAGGGCAATCCATGGCCGGTGAGTTTCTTCCAGGTGAGGCCACCATCAGTTGACTTGTAAATCCCGCTGCCTGGACCACCACTTTCGCGTCCCCAGGTGTGAATCTCAAGCGGCCACATGCCGGCGAACAGAATGCGCGGATTGCTCGGATCCATCACTACCTCGGACGCGCCGGTGTTCTCATCGACAAATAACACACGGTCCCAGGTCTTGCCGCCGTCGGCCGTACGAAAGATGCCGCGCTCCTGTTGCGGCCCATAGCTGTGGCCCATGGCAGCGGCGATTACGATGTCCGGGTTCTTCGGATCGATAACGATGCGACCGATGCGTCCTGTCTTTTCCAATCCCATCAACTTCCAGGTCTTCCCGGCGTCGGTGGATTTGTAGATGCCGGCGCCCACCGAAATGTGACTGCGAATATGCGCCTCGCCGGTGCCCGCCCAGATTACGTTTGCATCGGAAGGCGCAACCGCCAATGAACCGATTGAGGCGACCGGCTGTCCGTCGAAGATCGGTTCCCAATGGACGCCGCCATCAGTAGTTTTGAAGATGCCGCCCGACGCCGCGCCGACGTAATAAATGTTTGGCTGCCCCGGCACACTGACAACTGAAGTCACCCGATTGCCGACGGGCCCAATGTAGCGATAACGCATCGCGCCGAGGACATCTTTGTTAGCTTCCTGCGCCTGAAGGGGAGACAGGCAGCAAAGTAAGGCGAAGATCACCAGAGAGAGTTTTGAAAACTTCGACATGATGCGCCTCCACGCGATGTCGAGCACGGTCGAACGTCGCGCCTGTTCGTATGTGATTGTTTGAAGAGAAAACTCGAGTCGGCTGTCAAATGAAGCGAGCGGATTATTGCACTTCTTGACAGGATTTACAAAATTACAAGATTACCCTTCAAATTACTGCCGTTGATTTCGGATGATCTTTGAAATCTTGCAAGAGTTCTTGTAAATTCTGTTGATGCTGTCTAGAGATTTGAGGGTCGGATCGCTAAGCAAACTATCTTCGCACCTTCGTCGAGCGCTTCTTCTTCAAACGAGACTTAAATACTACCTCGCCACCGCTCTCGCCTTTATGCGCGGCGGCATTCATCGCCGGAGTGGAAGGCGAACTCGTTCGTGGAGTCACTGCATCGCCGCCGATGTTTTGCGCCGATCGATCCGCGGCCAGCTTGTTCGCAAGCTTGCGACGCCCAAGGATGGCTGGTGTCTCTTTCATCGCCTTACGGTTTTGATCACTGGCGCCGGTTGTCCCCATCTGTTGCCCGCGAGGCTTAGTTCTAATTCCCACCTTGTGCTGATCCTTTTGCTGTTTCATTCCGGTTCCTCCATGCTCTCTTGCAACTACCATCTTACCCGCCCCGCTACCGAGGATGTGAATACTCAGGCTCAACTCCTTGGAGTGGACGCTGAGTATTCACGCAGTATCTATCTCACGTGGTACTGATAAAAGCCATTGCCCACCGCTCGGCGTTTACTTCCTCCGCTCCAGCGACCATTTGAGGAGTGGCGGAGTCACCAGCGTCGTAATGATCACCATGATCACGATGGCGCCAAAAGTTGCTGAACCAATCACCGGCTCGCTAATGCCGCTGGTGTTCGGAAGCATCAACGTGGCACCGATGCCGGCGATGATGAGTCCGACTTCACCCCGCGGAATCATACCCAGCCCGATGGCCAACCGATTGAGGCCACGTTCGGCCACGACCAAGGAGCAAATCTGCTTGCCAAGGATCGCCGCCAGCGTCAGCGCCAGAGCGAAGCCAAGCAGTTGCGGACGAGCGAAAGCGCTAAGGTCGACTTTCATGCCCATTAGCACAAAGAAGATTGGGACCAGGAAAGTTGTTACCGGCTCGAGTAGTTCACGAAGATCGTGCTCGCCGCGTTCCCTAAAAAACTCGAAGTGCGCGTCTTCCAGCACGAGGCCGGCGGCGAAAGCGCCTACTATGGCTGCCAGATCGACTTTAGTTGCCAGCCAGGAAAGCCAGAAACAGAAAGAAATCGACAACACCAGCAAGACGCCGCGACTTCGAAACTTGCCGGCGCCACGAAAGATGTGCGGCACTGCGTAATGTCCAATCGCGAATGCGCTCACAAAAAACGCCGCCGTCTTTGCGGCCAGCCAAAGTATCTGGACAATCGAAAGCGAGCCTCCCGCCACGCTGGTACTCACTGCCCCGATCACTACCGCCAGAATCAACAGGCCGATGACATCGTCAACCACTGCCGCGCCGAGAATAATCCGCGACTCGCGCAGTGTCAGCTTGCCCAGGTCCTTTAACACTCGCGCGGTAATTCCGACGCTGGTCGCGCAAAGCACAGAGCCAATGAAGATGTGAGCCAGGCGCGACTCATTCGGAAGGTAGTAAGCGGAAACTCCCCAGCCAAGAAAAAACGGCGCCACCACTCCGGCAATAGCAACGAACAGCGATGACCAGCCGACCTCGAGCATCTCGCCAATATCTGATTCCAAGCCGACTTCAAACAACAACAAGATTACGCCGAGCTGCGCCAATGCCGCGATGGCCCCATCGGTCTTCAGTAACTCGGCGGAAGTGACACCAAACAACACAAGATTGCCAATGATGATGCCGCCAATCAATTCGCCCAATACTGCCGGCTGGCCGATTCGCTCAAACAATTCCCCGCCAAGCTTGGCCACCAGCAACATCACCGCGAGGCCGACCAGAATCATAGGCTGGAGCCCGTAACCGCCCGACCCAGGTAATGCAGCCTCGGCAGCCGCTCCTACCGAGGGCAAAATTAATAAGGCCGAAGCAGCAGCCAGTGCTGCAATAGAAAGGTTCTTCATTATTTGTTGCGAAGCAGCGGCGATTATTACATATCCGAGGCATTGGTTGTTTTATGTTTGGTCCGTTTGCTTCCCGATGTCTCGACCTCTATAATGCGCCAAATTTTAGACGCCCCAGGTTGGGGGCAGGATTCCTTTTGGAATCGACACCCTGAGAGGCGTTTAAAAAGCAAACCAACTTCCAAAATGTCAACTCCTATCAGATCAAAAGAGCGCAGACGTGTCGCGTCTCGCAACACCAGCCGAGCGGAAACCCCCTTGCGCGCATTGGCTCTCAATCTAAGTGAGGCGGCGCGGTCCGCGTTAACCGAACCCTTCCGGCTCACGATAGAGCATCATGAGATTCACCTGCGTCGCTTGCCTCGAGCACTCGACGGCTTTCGTATTGTTCAGCTCTCCGACATCCATCACAGTCCATTCACCAGCCGGGAGCAAATTGAGCGTGCGGTTGCCACAGCTAATAGCCTGCAACCAGACATCGTGGCACTTACCGGTGACTATGTTTCCAAGGAACGCGAATATGCCGCTCCCTGCGCTGAACTGCTTGGGGCACTGCGAGCGCGACACGGCGTCTATGCGGTGCTGGGCAATCATGACCATTGGACGGATGCGGCGCTGATCACCGACCTCTTTCGCGCCGAAGGAATAACGGTGCTCGTCAATCAGGGCATGCGTTTCGAAAATAAGGGTGCCGCCTTCTGGCTGGCCGGCGTGGACGATACGATGGTCGGACTGGAGGATTTGCCACTCGCCTTAGCCGGCTCCAGCGACGAAGAGTTTAAGCTGCTGCTGGCGCATAATCCCATTATCCTGCGACGCGCCGCGCGCGCTGGAGTCGATCTGGTTCTGAGTGGTCACACTCACGGCGGACAGGTTAGTTTGCGTTCAGACCGCAACGCGCCTGGCCGGCCTGGTAGGCGCCTGCTCAAGGGTTTAGCGCGACAAGGCGAAACGCAGATCTACGTCACCAGGGGCCTTGGAACGGTAGTTTTGCCGGTTCGTTTTGGCTGCCCTCCCGAAGTCTCGTTGCTCGAGTTACGAACGGCTTGAGAACGTAGTAGCGCAAACCGTTAGTTTGCGTCCGCAAGCTTCCACTTTCGTTACAGTTCCAAATGTCCTCCCGGATTCTTACAGTTCCCAACATGCTCACCGTCTTTCGGATGGTGCTCATTCCTGTTTTTGTCACGCTACTTTTTTATCGACGCTTCAGTCTCGCGCTGGCAGTTTTCGTGTTGGCCGGTCTCACGGATGGTCTGGACGGGCTACTGGCTCGCCGCTTTAGTCAGCAGTCTCAACTGGGCACAGTCCTCGATCCCATTGCGGACAAACTCATGTTGGTGACGGCGTTTATCGTACTCTCAATGCGGAGCATTTATCCGCAACCTTTGCCGAGCCACCTACCGGTCCCTTTCTGGGTGACAGTCGCCGTGATTAGCCGCGACGTGTTTATCATTGTCGGGGCAGCAGCCATCAACATGATGACCGGCTTTAGAGGGTTCCGTCCTTCCTGGTTGGGCAAGCTCAACACGACGGTCCAGATAACAGGAATCGCAGTCATCATGTTCGCTGCCAGCGTCCCTTACTATACCGGCTACTATCTCCCCACCGTTTATGTGGCAGTTTTCGGGCTGGCAATCCTTTCCGGTCTGCATTACATCTTCTTCGCTTCAAGACTCATGAACGAGGATCGAAGACAGGGCCCCCTCACCTGAATCCACTTACGAAACCCTAAAAATAGGGCTTGGAATAACCTACGATAGCCCTAGCTAACAAAGTTGACAACGAAAGGCTCACATATTATATTACCGATCCATTCAACTAAAGTTGTTGGTGGTCTGCAAGGCATGGGTTGAAAAGTCACGGAAACCGCAAAAACAGCGGAGCTACTCGAACAGCTGGGGTGCGGTGAACAGGCGGGCCAAAAATCGTTTTGGAGAACAAAAAGAGATGAGCAAGATTATAGGAATCGACCTGGGAACGACCAACTCGGTGGTGGCAGTCATGGAAGCCGGCGAGCCCACAGTCATAAACAATTCGGAAGGCGGGCGCACTACTCCTTCAGTGGTTGCGTTTACCAAAGACGGCAGCCGGCTGGTAGGGCAGGTAGCCAAGCGCCAGGCGGTTACCAATCCGGAGAATACGGTTTATTCAATCAAAAGATTCATGGGCCGGCGCTTTGACGAAGTGACCGAAGAGATTAAGCAGGTGCCGTATAAGGTGAAAGCTGCGGGCACAGGAGATGTGCGTATCGAAGCAGGCGGCAAGGAATGGAGCCCGCCGGAAATTTCGGCAATCATCCTGCAGAAGATGAAGCAATCGGCCGAAGACTACCTGGGCCAAAAGGTCGACAAAGCCGTAATCACCGTTCCAGCCTACTTCAACGACGCTCAGCGGCAGGCCACTAAGGACGCAGGCAAGATTGCCGGTCTGGAAGTGATGCGCATCGTTAATGAGCCAACAGCAGCGGCGCTCGCCTACGGTCTCGACAAAAAGAAAGATGAAACGATTGCGGTGTTCGACTTCGGCGGCGGAACATTTGATATCTCGATCCTTGAGGTGGGTGAAGGCGTCGTGGAAGTGAAGTCGACCAACGGTGACACGCACCTGGGCGGCGACGACATTGACGAACGTTTGACCGAATGGATCATCGAAGAATTTAAGAGGGATCAGGGGATCGATCTTTCACACGACAAGATGGCTTTGCAGCGCTTAAAGGAAGCTTCGGAGAAAGCGAAGATTGAGCTGTCCAGCACCATGGAAACTGAGATTAATCTTCCCTTCGTGACGGCCGATCAATCCGGGCCGAAGCATCTGGCGATGAAGTTGACGCGCGCGAAGTTTGAGCAGTTGGCCGATCCAATCCTGGGTCGCTTTAAATCACCGGTGGAGCAGGCATTAAAAGATGCCGGGCTCGACGCGAAGAAGATCGACGAAGTGGTTTTGGTGGGCGGCTCGACCCGCATTCCCAAGGTACAGCAGATTGTGCGCGGCCTGTTTGCCGGCAAGGAGCCCAACAAGAGCGTGAATCCTGACGAAGTGGTTGCCATTGGCGCGGCCGTGCAGGCAGGTGTGCTCTCAGGCGAGAAGACCGACATTCTATTGCTCGACGTCACTCCGCTTAGCCTGGGCATTGAAACTCTTGGCGGCGTTTTCACCAAACTAATCGAACGCAATACGACGATACCGACGCGCAAGTCGGAGATCTTCTCGACGGCGTCGGACAATCAAACGTCAGTCGAGGTCCATGTGCTACAGGGCGAGCGTCCAATGGCGAGTGACAATCGCACCCTTGGTAAGTTTCACCTCATCGGCATCCCGCCGGCGCCGCGCGGCATGCCACAGGTGGAGGTGGCCTTTGACATCGACGCTAACGGTATCGTCAATGTTTCGGCCAAGGACATGGGCACCGGCCGCGAGCAGAAAATAACCATCACGGCATCTTCCGGTCTTTCCAAGGAAGAGATCGATAAGATGATGCGCGATGCCGAGTCGCATGCTGCCGACGATGTGAAGAAGCGCGAGGAAATCGAGGCGCGCAACCGTCTGGATGGCCTTGTGTATCAGATGGAAAAGACGCTCAACGACAATCGCGAGAAGGTTGGCGCGGTCGCCGGCGAGGTTGAGACGGCCATCGCGGAAGCCAAAAAGGCGTTAACGGAAGGTGGCGTTGAAAGAATGAACGAAGCTTTCAACCAGCTGCAAACCGCTTCGCATAAACTGGCAGAGGCACTTTATCAACAAACGGCAACGGCGGGTGCTGAAACGTCTGCCGGGGATCAGGCTTCAGCGGCAGGAGCTTCGACTGCGGGGGGCGCAGGCGAAGATAATGTCATTGATGCCGAATACGTTGACGTAGACGAGAACAAATAATATTTCCGATTGAGGATTGCCGATTGCCGATTGGTCCGTGGCCTAACTCGAGCTTGGGGGCGCGCGCGAGATTGGCTACAGGTCAATCGGCAATTGGAAATCGGCAATCAATAAATGGCCAAGCAGGATTATTACGAAGTACTGGGGATCAAGCGCGACGCCAAGCCTGAGGAGATCAAGAAGGCTTATCGCCGGCTGGCGCGCAAGTATCACCCGGACGTCAATCCTGGGGACAAAGCTTCCGAGGAGCGCTTTAAGTTAACTACCGAAGCTCACGATGTCCTTTCGGATCCGAAGAAGCGCTCCGTTTACGATCGCTTCGGTCAGTATTCCGACAATCTCGCCGACGCCCACGCACGCGGCGGCGGACCATCCAGCGGTCGAACAACGCCGGGTTTTGATTTTAGCGGCTTCGACTGGAGCACAAGTACAACCTCGGGTGGCAGCACCGGTTCGAGTTTTCGAGATATCTTCGCGGATCTTTTTGGCGGCGGCTCTGCTAAGGAGCAGGAACCACCGCGGCCGCAGCCGAAACGTGGCGCGGACATAGAGATGCCACTGGCCTTGTCGTTTGAAGAAGCCATCAAGGGTCTAACTACCAACCTCACTGTCAATCGGTCCGAACAGTGTTCGCGTTGCAACGGCGCCGGCGATATTGGTGGGCCAGTAATGGTTTGCGCCACGTGCAAAGGTTCAGGACAAGTGCAACGCGCCGGCGGCCGTTTGCGTTTTGCGCAGGAGTGTCAGGATTGCGGTGGCACGGGCCGGAGGCGATCGCCCTGCTCGTTATGTAAGGGCAAAGGCACTGTGCCAAAAACAGAGAATGTGAAGGTGCGGATTCCGGCAGGCGTTGAAACTGGTTCACGGGTGCGGATTCCGGGAAAGGGTGAAGGCGGACGTCTCGGTGCGCCGCCGGGGGATCTGCACATCATCACCAACGTCGGCAGTCATAAATACTTCACGCGCAAAGGCGACAACATCTACGTTACGGTCCCGATAACCGTGCCCGAAGCCGCGGCGGGGGCAAAGATTGAAGTGCCCACCGTCGACGGGAAGGCGCAGTTGCGCATACCGCCCTCGACGCAATCGGGTCAGAAGTTTCGCCTGCGCCAGCGAGGTGCGCCCTCGTTGCGCAAGCCAGGCGCGCACGGCGATCAGTTTGTGGAAGTGCAAGTGACGCTGCCAAAAGTGATCTCGGAAGAGACAAAGGAACTGTTGCGAGAGTATTCGAAGTTGAATCCTGAAAACCCGCGAGTGGAGATGGGACTCGAATAAATCCCTGGAGTAAATAGTGAATGGTAAATGGTAAATAGATAAACGGCTCGTTCTAAAAGCCACAAGGACACGGATTCATCGCCGCGGGTTCTTACTATTCACCATTTACGATTTACCATTTACTGATTTATGAAGCGCAAACCTAAGACATACACAATCAGCGCGGTCGCGGATCAGTACAACCTGCATCCGCAGACGTTGCGCATGTACGAACGTGAGGGACTTCTCAAGCCCTCGCGGTCTGAAGGCAACACCCGACTCTACACGGATCCTGATCTCGCGCGACTGGAGCTGATTCTTTCGCTGACACGCGATCTGGGTGTAAACCTCGCGGGCGTGGAAATCATTCTCAACATGCGCGAGAAGATGGATGCGATGCAACAGGAGTTTGAACGTTTCTTCCGCTATCTCCAGTCACACGCGGATGAGTTAACAAACTTCGTCGAACCTCCTGCCGAAGGCACTACTGACGCACTCGTTCCTCTCACTCGCGCTGCTGCACTCCGCCGCCGCGCCGCCACGCGCAGTTAAGCCAGGTTTTTTGCATCTAATAAGAAACTTGTCTGATTTAAGTCAGGCGTGGTAGATTTCGCTCGCACTAACCGCTTCCGCTTCTAACGACCCTTACGATCACCCTCAGGTGAATTTCCATATTGTTTTGTAACGCTAACTGTCTGGTTTGCGACGCAGGCTGACAAGTCGCGTTACCAATCACTGCGCTCCCATCGGAACATCGCAAATGATCACGTGTGTCTCAAGATACTTCGTTATCTCGATCCTGCAAGTTGGTGTGCTTCTCGTTGCTGGAAACCGCGCTGGACCTAATGTGTTCGCACAGGATCTCGACAATGTAACGATTAGGGGACGCGTATTGGATGCGAATGGGGCTGTCATCTTCGGAGCCACAATCGAGGCTGTACTGGTTAGGACGGGCGCAACGCGGAGCACCGTCACCGATGAAGAAGGGCGCTACCACATCATTCAGCTAGAGCCTGGCCTCTACAGTCTGCACGCATCCTTCAGCGGTTTCGCGCCGCAGGAGAAAAGCGAGTTGAGCTTCATTGCGGGCAAGAACGTTCAACTCGACTTCGTTCTCGCTCCGCAAGGCATAACTGTCGATCCCGTTGCGGTAACAGCCGATGACACTCCCGCGGTCGACACTACTCGCACCGTCGTCGGTGGCACGGTCACTACGCCCGAAGTTGAATCACTTCCGGTCGCCACGCGATCACCGCTGGATCTTATCTTTACTTTGCCTGGCGTTTCCGAAGAAGCCCTCTCCACGCGTGGTCTTGCCGAAGATCGCAACATGTCGGCCGCGAACACTCCGGAAGAGGCAGGCACCTTCTCACTTTCCGGCGGTCCCGCTTACTCAAACAACATCACCATTGACGGCCTCGACAACAACGACGACCGCGCCGCGCGCGAACGCTTTCAACCTTCGATTGAGGCTGTCGAGGAAGTTCAAATCATTACCAATCAGTTTTCGGCGGAGTATGGTCGTGCTTCCGGCGGGCGTATCAACATCCGCACGCGCGGCGGCTCAAACAAGTATTACGGACGCGCGTTCTATTTCTTCCGCGACGATTGGTTGAATGCAAACACTTTCAACAACAATCGGATTGGTGTCAGCCGCTTGCCTTTGACCGACCACAATCCCGGCTTTACGTTGAGTGGACCGATTAAGCTGCCCAGGTTTCTCGGACCGCTTAGCTATAATGGCCGCGGCCGCACTTTCTTCTTTACGGCTTATGAGTACGACACAATCCTGGATTCGGCGTTGATCAATACTTTCGTTCCAGTGCAGCGAAATACTCGTTTCCCACTGCCCGCGCCGACTTCGCCCGCAAACAAACGTCTGGAGGCGATACCCTCAAATTCGCCGAGTTTGCAGGTAGAAATTGCGCAGTTCATCCAGCGATTGAGTACTCCGCAGCGCCGTCATACCTTCAATACGCGGGTTGATCACAAGTTTGGCGAGTTGCACAACGGATCGTTTCTTTTACAGCTCGGACGTTTGACTGACCTGCGTCGGTTTGGCGGCGGCGATCGTTTGGCAGCAGCGCTGCAGGCAACCACGCGCGGCACTGATGCTATTTCATATTCAGACAACTACGTCTTCTCGCCGCAGGCCGTCAACCAGGCGCGGGTGCAACTTTCGCGATTGACGCCGGCAGTCGAGGCGCGTGGCAGCGGCACACCCGTAGTGTTGGTTGATTACGACTACCCGGCGCAGTTCATCGGCGACACGGCGGCGCAAACCGGAACGCTGATCGCCGGTTCGTCAACCACCAATGCCACCGATCGCCGCGAGAATCGGTTCCAGTTTCAGGACATTTTTGCCTACGTAAACGGCGCCCACTCGCTCAAGCTGGGCGTTGATGTGCAGCGAATTAAATCAACCTTCATTGATTTGTCTGACGCGTCGGGAACTTTCAACTTCCGGAGCCTGGGTGATTTTCTGGCCGGCGACCCGAGCCGCTTTCGCCAAAATTTTCAGACCAGCTCGACCCAGCGAAACATTTACCTGGGATTCTTTGCGCATGACGAAGTGCGTTTGAAACCGAATTTGATGGTGAGCTTCGGTATGCGTTGGGAAGAGGAAACGATTCTGCCTGACCACAACAATCTTGGCCCGCGTGTTGCCGCCGCCTACGATCCTTTCAAATCAGGCAAGACGGTAATTCGCCTGGGAGCCGGCATCTTTTACAACCGCGCTCTCTTGCGCACTATTGATGATTTCACACTCGGTTCACAACAATTGTTTTTTGATTCCGCCGATCTCGTCGATCCCACGGGACAATCCAGCTCTGCCGACTTTCAGCGAGCCTTTCTGAGAAACAACATTATCTTTCCGCAAGTGCTCACGCCGGACTCAGTGATCGTCAGGCAGTTTGGTGTGCTCAATACCGGCTTCTCGCGTCGCCTGGATCCGGCGTTGCGCATTCCCGAAAGTTATCAAGCGAACGTTGGCTTCGAGCGGGAGTTGGGGCCAACCTTTGTTTTCGAAGCCAACTATACGTGGAACCGGGGCCTGCATCTCTGGCGAGAGTTCAACATCAACGCTCCCAAGCTGCCGGCTGGTTTCAGGACCTTCAGTGAATATCTAGCCGGACGTGACTTTGCGAACTTTCGTAGCGGTGCGCTGGGAAGTCGACCTATCTACGGGGCCTCGACCGCCGGCGATCTCGTTCGTTTCACCCTCCTGCCGCTCTCTCCCGCCACTCCGAATGCAATAAATCGCCTCACGGAATTCGGCGTTCCCATTTCCGTTTTCAATCTCAACAGCTTCACTTCCACTACAGTAATCGACGTCGCCCTCGCGGCCTTGAAGAACCTGCGCCCGGATCCGACTCGCGCTGAAGTGGAGCAATTGATTTCCGCCGGTAACAGTTTCTATCACGGCTTGACGCTTGAACTCCGAAGACGTTTCCGTTCGAGCAAAAAAGGACTTGGATTTTCCTTTCGGGCGGCTTACACACTCTCGCAGCTCGAGGACGACGGCATCGTAAACACTTCAGACGCGCTGGTGCCGGGAGACTTCTTCAACGAGCGGGCGCGCAGTTTGCTTGATCGGCGGCATCGTTTTGTGTTTTCCGGGACATTCGACACCCCACGTTCCCTCGGCGAGCTGCGCTTCTCGCCAATCTTTCGTCTTGCATCCGGAGCTCCATTCAACATCTCCATCGGCGGCGCTGACCGCAATCTAGACGACGTGGGGAACGATCGTCCGATTTTTACCGGCGATCCGAAGCTGCTTCGTTGGCGCGAGCGCGGACAGTCGCTCAACCCGGCAATCCTGAATTTGTTTGCGTTGCCAACCATCGGTGGTGCACCGGGTAGTTTGCCGCGGAACGCGGGCCAAGGGCCGGGACAGTTTTTCCTTGACCTGAATATCACGCGCGAATTTCGCTTGAGTGAGAAGATGCGTCTGCAACCGGTGGTCGAGTTTGACAATGTCCTCAACAAAACAGTGTTCAGCTTCGGCAGCGAGTTCATAAACTTTAATGCTTTCGCGCCGACTGCAACCGACATCCAACGTCAAAATTTCCTTGATATATTTCTCATAGCCACGCGCACGCTCCACCCACGTCAGGTTCGTCTGGGAGTTCGTTTCGACTTTTAGGAAATACCTAAAACGACCCGCCAGTTCCCCTGCCCCAGCCGGCCTCCCTCAGCCTGGAACCGTCCACAGCCAGTACTGCATTCAGCGGCTCTGTGGTAAATTCCGAAACTGATGGTCGACCTTTCATCACAGTCTGAGCACGTAAGTGACGTCGATGCAGCGCTGCTCGAAGCCGACCTCTTCATCAAATACAAGGCGCCGGAACGCGCAATTCAACGTCTGCGCACTGCGCTCGAGGGAAACCCTCGCTCCATTGGGTTGCGCGAGCGAGTACGCGAAATCTGCATTGTGCACAAGCAAACCGAGGAAGCGGCCCGCCAATGTGTAGCGCTGGCCCGTCTCTACGTTGAGCGAGACGATTTTGATAACGCCCAGGATCGGCTCCTGGAAGCAAAAAGGCTCGATGCGCGCATCAACATCGCGGGCGGACTGGAAGCAATCCGGCGTGCACGTCGTCCTGATTTGCGGCCCGAAGCAGCTCCGGCACGTGCTGCCCATGACGCACCCCTGGTTACGCTCGCCGGCGACCTTTCGGCGATCAATGCCTTTGACGCGATCCAGGTGATCGAGAATGCAAAGTTGACAGGAACACTCCGGCTAGCTAACGACCTGCAAACTGGCAACGTTTGTTTTAACGAGGGAAAAATTGTTGACGCCGAAGCTGGCGGCCTTACCGGCGAAATGGGCTTCAGGCAGATTGTGGAGATAACCACTGGCGCGTTTGATTTTCAAAAATCGCAGGCGGAATTTCCCGTCATGATCCAGACGGCGAGCAACACCAACCTGATTCTCGACACGCTACGTCAACTCGACGAGGCGAACCAATGAGATTCTGCAAACGCGTTTCTTACTTAGAGTCAGTGACCGTGAAAAATCCTCTTGACTTTAACCGGGCATCCAGAATAGTGTCCGCTGATTCTCAGAATGCGCCGATTGCTCCCGATCCCTTTTGGCTCAATGGGAAACTGTCTAAGTCCAGCCGCGGATGTTCAGGCACTCCAGATTTTCGCTAAGGTCCAATGATACCGGTTGCAAAACCACGCTCGAGAAGGCTGACCGTCATCGCCCAGGACCCCAGTATCCGGGTGGACGGTCGAGTGCTAACTACGGAAGTCGAAATACCTGCCGAAGAAATAGCCCCGGGTCCGCGAGGATATCGCGTGCAAGTCGTCGACTACGATACTTCCAGCGGCGTCCTCTATCAGCCGATGGAGTATCCTCAACTCCAGAATGGACAATATGGGGATCCATTTAGGGAAGACGCTCAACGGCCCAATAACGAGTCTCTCATTGCAGACCCACGATTTCACCAGCAAAACGTCTATGCGATTGTAATGAAAACGCTGGCGCGCTTTGAATTCGCGCTGGGCCGCCGAGTAAGCTGGAGTTTCCCGGGCCATCAAATCAATGTGGCTCCCCACGCTTTCGCAGATGCCAATGCATTCTATTCAAAGAGTGATCAGGCCTTAGTTTTCGGCTACTTCAAAGGGCTAAGCGGACAGGTGGTTTTCAGCTGCCTTTCTCATGACGTCGTCGCTCACGAAACAACGCACGCCATCCTGGACGGACTTCGTAATCGCTACACCGATCCTTCGTCTCCCGAACAAGCAGGATTTCATGAAGGCTTCGCTGACGTTGTGGCATTACTGTCGGTGTTCTCATTGAAAGAAGTAGTAGCCACTTTGTTGCAACCCGGGTTCGGTAAAGAAAGGAATAGATCTGATCTTATTAGTCCTGAAGAGTTAACCATTGAGAAACTTCGGGATTCGGTGCTGCTGGGTCTGGCTAAACAGATGGGCCGTGAAATGGAAGGCGTGCGTGGTAATCGCGCGAATGCCTTACGTCGCTCGGTAAATTTGCGGCCACTGACGGACAAAGAGGACCCCAAAACTTATGAGAAGCAGGAGGAGTTTCAGGAACCCCATCGTCGTGGCGAGATTTTAGTCGCTGCGATGCTGAATGCGTTTTTGCAAGTATGGCGGGCACGGATCGCCCAACTTGAGCGCGGGAGGCCTGGTGCCAGCCTGGATCTTCAAATGGTCGTGGAACAGGGCACTGACGCAGCTGACCAATTATTGAGCATGGCTATCAGAGCGCTCGATTACGCTCCACCGACCGACCTCCAATTCCGCGACTACTTGAGCGCTTTGATAACAGCCGACAAAGAGCTTGTACCTGACGACAGCAAGTATGAGTATCGCAAAACTCTGTTGAAGAGTTTCAGGGACTACGGCATCAAGCCTGCCAGTTTTAATTCCGCCGATGGGAGTTGGGAAGCCTGCAATGCGCAGTTAACCTATGATCGATCGCATTTTGAATCGCTGTTGCGAGATCCCGACGAAGTCTTTCGTTTCATTTGGGAGAATCGGCAGGCGCTGAAAATGGAGGAGCATGCTTACACGAAGGTCATCTCGGTGCGTCCCTGCCTGCGAATTGCGCCGGATGGGTTCGCCCTACGAGAGACGGTTGCCGAATACATTCAGATGGTAACTCTGCAGGCCCAGGAGCTTCAGGTTTTCGATCCTCCCATCGGCAAGCCGGAGGGGATGAGCCCGGATGAAGAAGTCACTCTTTACGGAGGCGGCGCCTTGATTTTCGATGAGTACGGGCGCTTGAAATATCAGGTATTCAACCGCATTAACAACGCCTCCCTCCAGACGCCCCGGTTAAAGTATCTTTGGAAATACGGTTACTTCGCAGAGAAGGATAGCGAAGAGAGTGTCTTTGCTCGTCTACACTTAAACCGTGCTCTTAATCTGACGACGAACTCGGCGGAAAGGTTCTAGGATGGCTCCGACGACAGGCCTTAAGCCTACCAGCTTAACGATACGTGCCTACCAGGTAGGATTTGGCGATTGTTTTCTGCTTACCTTCGAGTATGCGGACGCGACCAGGAAGGCGGACAAAAAACGGCACCTACTGATCGATTTTGGCACTACGGGTATGCCAAAAAACGTGGATCCCGAGGGCCAGATGATGATGGTTGCCAGGGACATTGAAGAGCGTTGCGATGGAAAACTTCACGTGGTTGTCGCTTCTCACCGACATAAGGACCACATTAGCGGCTTTGCAACCCGGGAGGATGGAACTGGCACTGGAGACGTCATAGCGAAACTGAAACCGGACATCGTTATCCAGCCATGGACTGAAAACCCCAAGGCCACGAATCCAAAGAAGCAGAGCCCAGGAAAGGCAACAACCGACGAAGCTTTGCGGCGACAGGAACACTCCCTGGAAGCGCAACATGTTTCCGCCCTCAGCAACATGAATGCTCTTTCGGAAGCCATACAGTTCGAGGTTTCCCATCTGACTTCAGCGAAGTTCATGAAGGGACTGACTCAAGATCTCGCGGAACAGATAAGATTCCTCAGCGATGGCAATGGGGTGCCGAATAAGTCCGCAGTTGAGAACCTGGCGAATATGGGGAAGAACCACTACGTAAACTATGGGTATGAGTTGGATATCTCACGCTTGCTGCCTGGCATAGACTTTCGTTTCCTCGGTCCACCCACGCTCAAGCAACATGCGGAAATAAAGAACCAAAGCGCAACTGACAAAGACGAATTCTGGATGTTGCAGGCAGCTGCTCAACAATTCTGGAGCTTGCAAGCAGCAACGGCAGATATGGTTGGGGGTTTCGCAGCTGGAAATACGCGGCTATTTCCCAACGCCGATGTGTTTCAGGATTTTTTCCCGACACACAATCGCTGGTTCATCCGTCAATTGCGAGCGCTCCGCGGCGACCAAATGCTCCGTCTCGTCCGCCTTTTGGATAGGGCCATGAACAACACCAGCGTAATACTTCTTTTGGAAGTCGGGGGAAAGAAGCTGCTTTTTCCTGGTGACGCCCAGATTGAGAATTGGGAATACGCCCTTCACGTGGACAAAGATGCCAACTTGAAACTACTCAAAGACGTTTATTTTTACAAGGTCGGTCATCATGGAAGTCGTAATGCAACGCCCAAAACGCTGTGGAAGAATTTCGCCGGCAAGAGCGTTGACAAGAAGAAGCGCGGTGGCCGGCTCCAGACCATGGTTTCAACGATGAAAGGAAAACATGGCAGCGAAAAAAGTCATACGGAAGTGCCGCGCACTACCCTCGTAACCGAACTGATGAATCTTAGTGATTACCTCACTACCGAAGAGTCGGCTTTGAGCATCGATGTCAAACTAACCTTCTAAGAGCTTTTCCAATGAACTTTTGGTTTGTCAGCAGCAATCGCAAAATCGTAAACAATATTCGCCTTAACTGATCGAGTCATCTGTATTTTGTTGATTCGGCAGCTCGATAGTGAACATGCTCCCCTTGCCCAGCTCGGACTTCACTGTCACTTCTCCATCGTGCGCGCGCGCCAGGTGCTTCACGATGGCCAGTCCTAATCCAGTGCCGCCCATATCTCGCGAACGCGCGCGATCCACGCGATAAAACCTTTCAAATAGTCGCTCGAGATGCTGCGCGGGAATTCCTTCACCTGAGTCTTCAACAATAATTCTGGACCGACGACCGAGGGCCGGCGATCGTTTGTTGACCCCGGCATCTGTATCGCTTTCATAACTGATCTTCACAGTGCCATGCTCACGATTGAATTTGATCGCATTCTCCACCAGATTCGTGAGCATCTGCTCGAGCCGGCGTGCATCTGCGAATACCATCGCGTCACGAGGGACGGCGTTGCTCATCACTATCCCCGCCGCCGCCGCTTTGCTTGCCAGCGAAGCAATCACGTCAGTGACTATGGGCGACAGCTCGACCTCTTCGGCCCTGACCTGCACGTTGCCTGCTTCGATCGCACTTAGTTCGAGGATGTCATCGATCAGATCGCGCATTCGTGTAGCGTTGCGGCGAATGATTGTAAGGAATCGATGGCTCGCTTCTTTGTCGTCGATCGCCCCTTCTTCGAGGGTTTCGATAAAGGCGAGGATCGCTGTTAGCGGAGTGCGCAGCTCGTGTGAAACGTTGGAAAGAAATTCCTGTCTGACATGTTCCAATCGCTCGATACGAGTGACGTCGATGAAGACGCCCAGCGCACCCTGGGCGCCGCGACCGCCGGCTGTCCGGCCATTGGCGCTGCTCAACGGCACTACACGAAGATCGAAGACCAGCCTTTCCGGTGCATGGGTTTCAATCTTCACGCCGCTCCGTTCTGTTCCCTTGAGAGCATCCAGAAAAGCGTTGTAGACCGCCGGATTGCGAGTCAGTTCCGTGAGACGTTGGGAGTTTAGCTTTCCCTGGGAAAGATTAAACAGCCGGTGCGCCGCCTTGTTTGAAGCCACCACGCGCATATCTTTATCGACCACCAGCAGACCTTCGCGCATTCCGCTAATCGTCGCCTCAAATAACTTTCCCAGCGCGAAAATTTCCTGCGAGGATTCCTCGTGAGGCACGCTTGTGCTCGCGCGCGTTGGCTGAAATTCTTCTTTGGAAGCTTTAGTTAAGAACGCTCTTACAGCCAAACCCATGGCGACTAATGAGAGGAGGCAGGCCACCCCCGCTCGCGCCGTAGCCGAAGGCAGAAGGAGAACAACCGCGAGAAAAACTCCGCAGGCAGCGACTAGATAGATATTGCGCTTGGACACGATTTAGTTCCGTTTAACGGGATGGCGGCAAGGCGCGCCTCCAAACACCACAGGTTGCGCTTCAGCGTTAATGCAACTAAGCAGCCCTCGGGCAACCGACGAAACGGTAACCGACGCCAACCACAGTTTCAATGCAATCGCCACATTCACCGAGCTTTTGTCGCAGCCGCCGGATGTGAACATCGAGCGTGCGCGCGTCGCCGTAGTAACTGTAGCCCCAAACGCTGTCGAGTAGTTGCTGGCGAGTGATAACTCTGTCGGCGCTCTTCGCAAGCACCGACAGCAGGCTGAACTCCTTGTTGGTGAGCTTCACTTTTGCGCCGTCGCAGACCACACGGATATCATCGAAGTCGATCAGCAAATGATCGTCCTCATAGGTCTTTCCGCTGGTCTCATCCATGCGGCGCATGACAGCGCGCACTCGCGCCAGCAGTTCTCTTACCGAGAAAGGTTTGGTGATGTAGTCGTCAGCGCCAAGATCGAGGCCGGCCACGCGATCAGATTCCGATGCCTTGGCCGTCAACATGATGATTGGGGTGCGCCGGGTCGCCGGTTCTCGTCTCAGCCGGCGACACAATTCAGTTCCACTCATTCCCGGTAGCATTAGATCCAGGATTATCAGCAACGCCGGCTCGCGTTCGTTAAGAGCGGCGGCCAATCCCGCTTCGCCGGTCGACGCCGTGACGGCAGGCCACCCCTCGCGTTCGAAGTTGTACTTCAAACTTTCGGAAATGTCGGGATCATCTTCAATAATTAGGATTGGTCGTTGCATCTGTCATTCGTTGGGTAGGACAGGCATTCCTGCCTGTCCGCGAGGTTTCCTGGCCTCAATTCGATGCGAGAAAAACCGGAGATTTTCCTCACTACCGATACTGTGTAATAACTGCGCGTTGAAGTGTCATGAGGTCAGTACCACCTCGCGGTAGCGGGTCGGTCTCCTTCGGGATCGAGTTCGTGCATTAATCATTCTGTCGATCATCTAACTTCCCCGTCGAGAACCCACCCGCTACCCCGAGGTGGTACTCCTCATGAGCCCGCAGCGAGAATTATCAACTGGTCGCTACAACCACGGGTTCTGATTAGGATAAACGCCATGTTGGTCGCCTGTTGTCTCGCGTCTCAATTATGGTGACCGGTCCGCGAGCTGTTGCACTTCCAAGTTGAATCCGCGAATGACAATTGAAAAATGATAAATGGAAATTTCTCTTCTATCTCATCTCCCACGAGCTGCTGTCCCACGCAGACTGACAGGAATGTCTGTTCTACTTGAAGTGTTTGATGAATGCCGCTTCAGCCATGTAGACAGTCAACTCGCAGATGTCGGTTACGTAATCGCCAATGCGCTCCAGGTGTTTAGCTACGAAAAGCAGCCGCGCGTCTCGCGTCGCCGTAGCCGGCTCGGTCACCATTAATTCAATCAAGCGATGAAACATGTGGTTGTAGAGATCATTTATTTCGGTGTCGCTCTTGATAATCTCGCGGGCTGCGGCTGCGTCGTTCTTAGTAAAGGCATCCAGCGCCGCTCGTAACATGTGCAGCGCATGTTCAGACATTTGTTTCAGATCAAAAACTGATTTCAACTCCGGTTCGTTGTTGAGATCGAGGGCCACTCGCGCGATGTTGGCGGCGTGATCCGCTATCCGCTCGAGCACCGGCGCCATCTTGGCAACCGAGATAACAAAACGAAGATCTCGCGCCGCCGGTTGCCGCAGGGCAATTATGTCGATGCACTGGCGATCAACCTCAACTTCGAGTTGATCAATCTGATCGTCCTGTTCGAGCACCTCGCGCGCAAGCTCGCTGTCGCGCTCCGTCAACGCCGTCATCGCCCTTTCGAGTGCAGCTTCCGCTTCTCCGCCGAGCAGCAACACCCGGTCGCGGAGTGAATTGAGTTCGTCGTCGAGATGTCGGTGATAATCCATTTTCAATTCCGATTACAATTGCGGATTCCGGATTGCGGATCCTAATTCCCTTTGATTTGCAGTTTTGAAGTGGCGGCTATTCTAACCCTCCACTCCAATGGCAATTGGGCAATCGCAAATGGTTCAGCCAAACCTGCCCGTGATGTAGTCTTCTGTCAGCTTCTCGTCGGGATTAGTAAACATCTTTTCAGTTGAGTTGACCTCGATCAGTTTGCCCAGAAGAAAGAACGCCGTCGTGTCAGAAACTCGTGCTGCCTGCTGCATGTTGTGCGTCACGATCACGATCGTGTACTGCTGCTTGAGCTCCACGATCAATTCTTCAATTTTATGCGTGGCCACCGGATCGAGCGCCGAAGCCGGTTCGTCCATCAATACTACCTCAGGCCGAATAGCCAGCGCTCGCGCAATGCAAAGGCGTTGCTGCTGACCGCCGGACAAACTCAAGGCGGAAGTCTTGAGGCGATCTTTTACTTCAGTCCAGAGCGCAGCGTCCCGGAGCGCCTGCTCAACCCGCTCTTCCAGTTTAGACTTGCTCGCTGTGAGGCGATTGATTCGTAAGCCATAGGCAACGTTATCGAAGATCGACTTCGGAAAAGGGTTCGACTTTTGAAATACCATTCCGACTCTACGACGGAGTTCGACCACGTCGGTTCCCGGACGATATATGTCGACCCCGTCCATTAAGACCTCTCCTTCGACGCGTGTGCCGGGAATCACGTCGTTCATGCGATTAAGGGTGCGCAGAAAGGTCGACTTACCACAGCCGGAAGGTCCGATGAAGGCCATCACGATGCGTTCCTTAACCTCGAGTGAAACATCGTGCAGCGCCTGTGCCTTGCCATAGTAAAAGTCCAGGTTGCGCACAGCGATCTTCGTGGCGTCGTCCGTTCGCGCGGAAGACGGGCTGCCTGCATCGGGCGCCCTGACTTTGGTTGTAATTGTTGGCGCACTTGTCGACATTACTTAAATCCCAGGTCTCAGAATCTCTTTCGCGTCAAAAAACGCACCGCAATATTGATCGACAGGATCATGGTCATTAAAACAAGAGTCGCGGCCCACGCCTGGGCGTGCCATTCATCATATGGTGAAATCGCATAGTTGTAGATTTGCACGGTCAGCGAGGCGATCGGCTGGTCAAGGTAGTAACTGAAAAAACGACTGCCGAATGCGGTAAACAAAAGCGGCGCCGTTTCTCCCGAGATGCGCGCTATGGCCAGCATGGCGCCGGTGGCGATTCCTGAAGCCGCTGCCGGCACAACCACTCCCATCGTCACGCGCCATTGCGGGGCCCCCAGCGCCAGCGCTCCTTCGCGCAAACTGTGGGGGACGAGTTTGATCATCTCCTCCGTGGTACGGGCAACAATCGGGACCATTATTAAAGCTAGCGCAATGCCTCCCGCCAACGCTGAGAAGTGTTTCGAAGGCACGACGACAAGGGTGTATACAAAGACCCCGGTTACGATAGAGGGAATTCCTGTTAGCGTGTCAGCCAGAAATCGCACCAGGCTGCCGAAACGCCCGGTGCCAAATTCTGATAGATAAACTCCGACCGCAATTCCAAAAGGTAAACCAATCAACGACGAAAGCCCGAGCAAAACCAAAGTTCCCAGGATTGCGTTGCCAATTCCACCGCCTTCCCCGACTGGTCGTGGACTCTCAACCAAAAAACGCAGGTTGAGCGAACCAACGCCCTGCATGGCGATGTAGACCAGGATGATCAGCAAGATGCCAACAGCCACGAAGGTGCAAAGCGCGGTGAGCGTGGTCATGATCGCACTTGTTGTGCGCCGTAGTTGATCGACTTTTCTCACAAATTTTTATAATGCAAACTGTTAGTTTGCAATTAGACTGAGAGCCACTCTAGCAATACGCAAACTAACGGTTTGCGTTACACTGCGGTGCCTACGCCACTGGTCTTTCGCGTCACATTCCACACCAAAATACGTGCAATGGCATTAACTATAAACGTTACCAAAAACAGAATGAGTCCTAGTTCAACCAGCGCGCTCAGATAAACTTCCTGGGTCGCTTCGGTAAACTCGTTAGCGATTACGGAGGCGATAGTGTAGGACGAATCAAAAAGCGAGGCGCTAATGTGCGCCCGGTTGCCGATCACCATCGTCACCGCCATCGTTTCGCCAATCGCGCGACCAAGACCCAGAATTACGGCGCCGGCTATACCGGGCGCTCCGTTAACCAGCACCACCCGCGTCGTCTCCCATTTCGTTGCGCCCAATGCGAGTGCTGCTTCACGCTGCGAACTGGGAACGGCGGCCAGTACGTCACGCACCACTGCCGAGATGATCGGCGTCACCATGATGGCGAGAATGATGCCGCCCGTGAGTAAACCGATTCCGGTGATCGGGCCCTGAAATAGCGGCAGCCAGCCGAACCAATGCTGCAGTGGCGGCTCGACGTGAACGCGCAGAAACGGGGCCAGCACAAAAATTCCCCACAGTCCGTAAACAACTGACGGGATCGCCGCCAGTAGTTCCACCAGAAACGTTATGGGCCGCGCGAGTTGGCGCGGCGCCTGCTCAACCAGGAAGATCGCAATACCCAAAGACAGGGGCACGCTGATTAAAAGGGCAATTAGGGACGAGACGATTGTGCCGTAGATAAATGGCAGCGCCCCAAATTCGCTCTTGACCGGGTTCCATTCCCTGCCGGTGATAAACGAGAAACCAAAATCGCGGATTGATGGCATCGACTTCGCCGCCAGCGCGAGGATCATCGCGCCTATGATTACCAGCATCAGCGCAGAGGCGGCTAACAGAAGCAAGCGGAATATCGTATCGCCGGTGTTGCCGGTCGCTGATAACGCGCGCCATATAGAGCCCGCAGGTTTGTTTAGAGGCGGGCGTTCCCCGCCGATCGCTTCTTCCATTTCAATCACGGAGAGAGGCGGGCGCTAAAATCAAATGCCCGCCTCTTTTGAGGTGCGCTGACCTTACAAGCACCCCCAATCGGGCTGCCAGGCTAGAGGGAGCCCGTTGTCAGCGCTTTGGTTTGTCGCCACTCGTCGCGACCTTGTCGGTTGGGCTCATTTATAAACAGAAACGTGACATCAAGCCGCCAGGGATGAAAGCGATCGCCGCATCCAAAGTTACCTTAGTGGCTTGCCACCAGAAGTGATCGAATTGATCTTTGCTTCGGTTCGTTTGACGATCTCGGCCGGCAGTGGCGCGTATTGCAAGTCCTTTGCAAACTGTTCGCCGTCATGAATTCCCCACCAGAGGAAATCGACCACTGCCTTTCCTTTGTCGGCGTTCTTCTGCTCCTTGTAAGCAAGGATGTAGGTGTAACTCGAGATCGGATAAGCATTCTCCCCGGCGGAATTTGTGATCGAAACTCGCAGGTCGTCAGGCGTTTGCGCTGAAGCCGAGGCAGCGGCGGCGGTAACGGCATCTATCGAGGGCTCAATAAACTTGCCGCCGGCGTTCTTGATTAGCGCCACCGGAAGTTTGTTCTGCACCGCATAGGCCAGCTCGACATAACCAATCGTGTTTGGCTGTTGCTTGATCTGGCCGGTCACGCCTTCGTTGCCTTTGCCGCCCTGACCGACGGGCCATTTGGGCGACTTGTCAGTGCCTACCTTCTCTTTCCATTCTGGACTGACTTTCGAAAGATAGTCGGTGAAGACGAACGACGTGCCGCTGGCTTCGGCACGGTGGACCACTGTGATGTCGGCCGCCGGCAGACTCACGTCGGGGTTCTCCTGCTTGATGTGCTGGTCGTCCCACTTCTTGATTTTGCCGAGAAAAATGTCGGCAATTACTTCAGACGAAAGGTGAAGCGGTTTAGTAATTGAAGCGACGTTGTAAGTGATCACAACCGCGCCGAGAACGGTAGGGATGTGCAGGATCTCGCCAGGCGCTGCTTTCAAGTCTGTGTCCGTCATCGGCGCGTCTGAAGCGCCGAAGTCTACTGTTTGCTCCTGAATCTGTTTGATGCCGCCGCCGGAACCGATCGACTGATAGTCGATGCGAACGTTTGGATGAAGCTTACCGTATTCGCTGACCCACTTTTGATACAGCGGATTCGGAAAAGTTGCGCCGGCGCCTTGGAGCGCTATCGCGCCTCCGCCGCTGTTGCCTCCGCTGTTGCTACATGCACTACATGCCAATCCCAGCAAAGCAAACGATGCGAGCAGCAAGAAAACCGTTATTCGAGGGGACTTCCAGAAAGAGGACATAGGTTTCTCCCGCAATGGTTTGATTTCCAAGATAGGAATGTAGGCGCGGGGTGTTACATCTATCTGAACTACGCCTAAACTTTATGTTAAGGCTCCGCCCCGCCCATTCTCGAACAACTGACCTGGTTGAAACTCGTGGGGCAGAATGGTAAAGAGGCTTCATAAAAACCTGCATTGCCGAGCAGTCGGGATGAACAAGCTCTTATTCGTTTGCGTCGAGAATTCTTGTCGCAGTCAGATCGCGGAGGCCTTTGCACGTATTTCACGGCTCAATTTATCTCGTGCGCTTCTGCACAGCTTGTCGTTGATGCTCAACTCAGTTTATTTCTCGTCGCAAACGCTTCGCCAAACTGGTAATCACCATTAACAGCTCCATTGCTTCGACAGGCTTGGGAACGTGCATCTGAAAGCCGGCCGCCAGCGCGCGCATGCGATCTTCTGAGCGCGCGTAAGCCGTAAGCGCAATCGCTGGCACGTCGCGTTGCTCTGAATCCAGCATCCTCACTCGTTTGATCAAACTGTAACCGTCTTCCTCAGGCATACTGATGTCTGAAACCAGGATCGCCGGCTTCCACTCCTCGATAACCGTCAAAGCTTCGGCGGTCGATTGGCACGCTTTCACTTCAGCCCCTTGAGTACTCAATATCGCGGTCAACAACTCTCGCGCCTCTATTTCGTCGTCGACAATCATGACTCGTAATCCAGCGAGCGGGATATTTTCAGTCTTTGTACCCAGCGAAGGGACAGCCGAACCTGCCCGACCAAAATCGAGTGCGTGGTCACGAACGACCCTCACTGGCAGCGTCACCGTGAACGTCGCGCCCTGTCCTTCACCCGCACTCTCTACCGCGACAGATCCGCCGTGCAGCTCGATAAGGTGACGCACGATAGCCAACCCCAATCCGAGGCCCATGTGCTTGCGCACGCTGCTGGTGTCGGCCTGAGTAAACCGGTCAAACACATAGGGCAGAAACTCCTCGCTGATGCCTATACCTGAATCGCTCACCTTAATCTGGAGATGCGAGTTTAAGCGCCGAATCTCGACTCGGATATGGCCGCGGTTGGGAGTGAACTTGACTGCATTCGAGAGCAGATTCCAAAAGACCTGCTGCAGCCGATCTGTGTCACCGGTAACTAAACTGCCGGCGGGCCCGGGATACACATCAACCGTAATCGATTTCGCTTCGGCAGCCGGGCGAATCGACTCGAGGGCGGCTTCCAGAGAGATCCTGACATCGACAGGGCGCGCCTCGATTCTTAGTTTCCCGGTTACGACGCGCGAAATATCGAGCAGATCGCCGAGCAGTTGCACTTGCGCCTGCGCGTTGCGCTCTATACTTTCGAGCGCGCGATCCATGGCGGCCTTATCCAAAGATCCCCGCCGAATCAGTTGTGACCATCCCAGAACAGAATTCAGGGGCGAACGAATCTCGTGGGAGATCATTGCCACAAATTCGTCTTTTGCGCGGTTGGCCGCCTCGGCGCGCTCACGAGCGGATTGTTCGATCCCCAGCAATCGCGCGCGTTCTTGATCAGCGTGAACGCGCTCAGTAATGTCGCGCGCAATCTTTGAAGCGCCGATGATTTCTCCGCGATTATTTCGCACCGGCGAGACTGAAAGCGAGATGTTGATATGCCTGCCACTTTTTGAGACTCTTACGGTCTCAAAATGCTCGATGCGCTGTCCCTCTCGCAAGCGACTTAGAATCACAGTCTCTTCCTGGCGCCGTTCTCGCGGAATGATTAGGGTTATGTGCTGACCGATGGCCTCGGCCGCCGAATACTCAAACATCCGCTCGGCGGCGCTGTTCCATGACACGATCACGCCATCGAGATTCTTGCTTATAATCGCGTCTTCCGAAGAATCAACAATGCCGGACAACAATGCGCGCGCTTCCTCACCACGTCGCCGTTCAGTGATGTCGCGGAAGACCAATACTGCTCCCAGGAACAATCCATCCCCGGTTCTAATTGGTGAGCCACTGTCATCGATCGAAATCTCCCTACCGTCCTTACTGACTAGCAACGTGTGATTTTCGAGGCCGGAAATCACGCCTTCGCGCATGGCGCGCAATGCTGGATTCTCGATAGGCTTGCGAGTGTCTTCGCTGATGATGCGAAAGACATCTTCCAGAGGCCGGCCTTGCGCCTCTTCATTGCTCCAACCCGTAAGCGATTCAGCCACCGGATTCAGAAATGTGACCTTACCCTGCATGTCCGCTGAGATCACCCCGTCACCGATGCTCGAAAGCGTGACGTCGTACCATTGGCGCTGTTGCTTGAGTTCTTCCGAGATCCGGCGGCTCGGACTGATCCCAGAATCATTCAGGCTGCCGACGATTCGACGGTTAGACGAAGCCATGGAAGGGTCCTCTCCTTTTTCGTAGTAGGGGAGAGGGAAGATTATTATAGAGTAGCGGCATTGCTCAATTGCAGGAACGTGTCGCCTATAGGCTATTCGGGGGCCGCGGTATTAGGTTAACGAATCCCGGCGCTCTCCTGGCGGAGATTAGCCGGTCACAAACGCGATACAAGCTGGTTTAAGAATAAAAGCTGAGGTCGCGCAGCATACGACCCCAGCATACCTGCTGTTGGTTTTTACTAACTGCGATGTTAATCATTTGTGTTCGCAAATTTCTACGGATCTTCTATAAAACTGTGTCGCCCAGGGAGCCAATCCCCGGCTTTGTAGGAAAGTGGGCGCCTTTTGTCCGATAAACTTCAGTTTGTCGTTACCTTGGGTAAAGCGCAGCAACACCAGTTTATAGTTTGTTGGCCAATTCTTTTCGGCAGTCCTTTCATGCATCTCAATCCCTTCAAGCTCCTACGAGAGTCACGGGCAACTCAACGACAAACTAAAGTTCATCGGACAAGCTAGTTCTTCACCAGGTGCCTTTTGTCCGATAAACTTCAGTTTGTCGT
>JBKOZZ010000128.1:0-5864 GCA_046726155.1 Acidobacteriota bacterium | reverse complement strand
CTTATCTCAAACGCGAGACTAGAAACTATATCTGCACAACTACCGGCATGATCACCGGTCTTGCCCCGGTCAGTTTCTGAATGAACCGCTTTAGTTCTACGCGCACGTGCTCTTTCAGAAGACTTTCATCGTTAAGCGTCTGCCGTGAAGCCCCGGCGATGGAGGCCGCAACAATCCGCCGCGCATCCTTCAACAAGCCGTTGGACGAATCAAATCCACGCACGCCGTGCGCGACGATCTCCGGCTCGCCCTGAACCTCACCCGTCTCAGCGTCAATGGTGACAATCAAAGTTACCATCCCTTCATAAGCCATCTGACGGCGTTGGCGAACTGTTTCGCTGGTAATCTCTTCAAAGCCACTATCGTCAATGAACGTTCGGGGGACCTCACGCTTCTCAACCAAAGCGGCACGTTCACCATCAAGCTCGAGCACGTCACCATTTTCGATCAGAATGATGTTTTCTTCCGCGTAGCCGAGATGGTTTTTCACAAACTCCTTGTGGCGAAAGAGCATTCGATACTCGCCATGTATCGGCACGACAAACTTCGGCCGTACGGCTTCGGTCATGATGCGAATGTCTTCCTGCGACGCGTGCCCGCTTACGTGGACCAGGCGCCGCTTCTCTTCGATGATGTTCGCGCCGCGCTTGTATATCATCCCGATCATTCGCGAAATAAGGCGCTCGTTACCGGGAATGATGCGTGCCGAAAGTACGACCGTATCGCCCTCATCGATCATCAGTCCCTTGTAACTTTGCGAGGCCATCTGGGAAAGCGCCGCCCGCGCTTCGCCCTGGGATCCGGTCACCAGAAACACAATCTCGTGGTCGCCCATCTGCCTTGCTTCGCTAAGGGGAATTAGCAAGCCGTCGGGGATGTCGAGGTAACCAAGACGATCGGCAATTTCGACATTCTTCTGCATCGAGCGTCCTAGTACAGAGACCTTTCGATTAAATTGCTGAGCTATATCCAGCACTATCTGAAGGCGATGAATCGATGAGGCAAATGCCGCAACGATAATGCGCCCTGGGGCTTCGCTAAAAATCTCTTCGAAGGCGGGAATAACGGCTCGTTCGGATGGCGTGCGTCCCGGAACCGTCGCATTTGTCGAATCCGATAGCAGCGCCAGAACGCCTTCCTGTCCGTAACGTCTAAACGAGCGCAAGTCAATCGGCTCGCCAATCACCGGCGTCTCGTCGACCTTGTAGTCACCCGTGTGAATGATTGTGCCCACCGGCGTCCTAATGGCCAGCGAAAAGCAATCGACGAGGGAATGTGAAACGCGAATGAACTCCACGCTAAAGAGACCAATTTCAACGACGTCGCGCGGCTCGACACGATGTAGCAAAGTGTCGCCGAGCAAGTCATGTTCATCCAACTTGCTCTCAGCCAGCCCGGCGGTAAAGTGGGAACAGTAAACAGGAACGTTGAATTTCTTCAGGATATATGGCAAGGCACCGAGGTGATCTTCATGTCCATGAGTGAGGACTATGGCGGTGATGTGATCGCGATACTCTTCGAGAAAATCGAAGTCTGGAATACAGACATCGACGCCGTAGGCCGTCTCCTCTGGAAAGCCCATGCCGGCGTCAAGGATAAGCATCTCATCCTCATAACGCACAGCCATGCAATTCATTCCAAACTCGCCGATACCGCCGAGTGGAATGATCTCTAAGACACTACTCACCTTCGGTTATTACTCAACTCTCCGGACGTTGGCCAAGGCGTATTTTCACGCAGCGGTCGGGTTAGACAAGCAACGCAGTATACCATGGTCGGACCAGACCGCAGACCCTGCCTCATTGTCACTCGCGAGGAACTGCTTGAGATAGGTAGCGCGAGGAATATGACGATGTGATCGAAGCAATCAACGCTCCAATTTACCCAAAACCTTTTCGGGAGCCCGCTTTTAGTTTATGTTTGCTCGCATGCTCAGGAAAATATCAACTCTGCTGCTTGCCACCACACTTCTGCTTGCCTGCTACACTATCGTCCTGGCCGCGCCGCAAACGATGCGGCTGGATTATTACCACACCGGCAATTCGAAGCAGGAGGTGTTTAGCGTTGACCGCGTTGTCATTGAGCCCCTTCCTTGGCCCGGTGACATGAGCAAGACCATTGACGACACGAATCTCGGCAAGTACTTCTTTGAGGTTCGTGACCAGCAATCGCGGCGTGTTCTCTACTCGCGCGGCTTCGCTTCCATCTACGGGGAGTGGGAAACGACGAACGAAGCGAAAGCGATGATGCGCACGTTTAGCGAATCACTGCGTTTCCCTGCTCCACAGGCGCCAGTCGCAATCGTGTTGAAGAAGAGAGACGCGAAGAATGCCTGGCGCGACGTCTGGACTACGGTAATCGATCCGAAAGATATCTTCATCGATCGGTCGCGGATGCCCGCGCCGGCGCGCTTGATCCCGATACAGAAGATGGGCGATCCGGCTACGAAAGTTGATTTTGTAATTCTTGGGGACGGCTATACTGCCCGCGAATCGAAGAAGTTTGAACGGGACGCTCATCGGCTAACCGAAGTCTTATTTGCGACCTCTCCATTTAAAGAACACAGAAGCGACTTTAATGTGTGGGCGCTATGCCCGCCCGCTGCCGAAAGCGGAATCTCGCGACCGTCAACCGGTATTTATCGAAATTCACCTTTGCGTGCCACCTACGACACTTTTGGTTCCGAGCGCTACGTACTTACTTTTGACAATCACGCGCTTCGCAGAGTCGCGCAGTTTGCTCCTTACGAGTTCATCGAGATTCTAGCCAACAATCGCACTTATGGAGGTGGCGGCATTTTCAATCTTTACAGCACCGTGGCCGCGGACAACGCCTTCGCGAATTACGTTTTCGTCCATGAGTTTGGCCATCATTTCGCCGGACTCGCCGACGAATACTATACGTCGTCGGTCGCCTACACAGGCCCGCCTGAACGCGTCGAGCCGTGGGAAGCAAACACCACAGCGCTGTTGGATCCAGCCAATCTCAAATGGGCCGATCTGGTCACGCCCGGCACGCCAATACCGACACCGTGGAACAAGGAAGCTTTTGAAGACTACTCGCGCGCGATTCAAAAGCGGCGGGCGCAACTTCGCAAGGACAAGCGCCCGGAAAGCGAAATGGAGGCGCTGTTTCGCGAGGAATTGAAGTTTGAGAAAGCTATGTTCGCGCGCGAAAAGTATGCGGGAAAGGTCGGAGTGTTTGAGGGTGCGATCTATGAAGCTAAGGGTTACTACCGACCGGAGATTGACTGCATCATGTTTACGCGCACTGACCGTTTCTGCGCGGTGTGTCGCCGCGCGATTGAGCGCATCATCAAGTTGTATTCGCGCAGTTGACCGACCAACGATCAGTAATCAAGGGTGGCGGATTATGCGGACGCGGGGCGAATACTTTCAATCCCGAATTATTAGCCAGGCGGCCGGGCAAGCCCACCTTCCCGATCTGAGAGACTCCTATCAATTCGGTAGCTCCAGCCTTGAAAGCCTTTCACTCAGGAATTTGGCAGTCAAGTCTAATAAGATCAAGGTCGGGCTTGCCCGCTGCTGGGCAGCACGAGAGTCTCAGAACTGAATGCTTAATGGCTTTGTAGATTCGCGTTTTATCGGCGCGAGGTAAATGATGCGACGCCACCGTCCGCCACCAGCATTACTCGAGTTTCTTACGCCGTATGATGGCGCGATTCAGAAGCTTGCCCTAAGCGTGCGTTCGCTCGTGCTTGAGGAGATGGCGCCTTGCTACGAGAATATCTACGACGCGTATAGCGCGGTTGCCATCGGCTACGGCTCATCGGATCGTTTACAGGACGGCGTTTTCCATATCGCAGTTTACGCGAACCATGTGAATCTCGGGTTCAACCACGGCGCCACACTCGATGATCCGCTGGGAATTCTCAAAGGCACCGGTAAACGGATTCGCCACATCACCATCAAAACACCGGCTGATCTGGCACGGCCTGAGATTCGTTCTTACGTGCGTCGCGCGCGCCAGCTCGCGAAGGATGACGCGCGCAAGCTTGGCGAAACCGCGCCGGAAAGGATAGATGGCGTCGTCTCTACGGTGAAAGCAGTTTATCCGAAAAAGCGCCGGCCGACTTGAAGTCGCGCGGCTTGATTTGCTAATTGCTAGTTGTTCGTTACTTGCCTGTCAAATCCAATTTGATAGATCATCGCGTATATAGGTCAGGGGGAAAACAAATCATGGATAGAAATCTTTGCCTGAGCGTTGTTATTTTTCTGGTTATGGCCACCATGGCAGCTTGCAGCACCGTAACCGCCTCCGCGACAGTAATCCCTGACCCGGTCCTCGATTCCCCTTTGACAAGCTCGAAAGGTGAGCAGATTGCCGTGCTTGCAGGAGGCTGCTTTTGGGGCGTGGAAGCTGTGTTCGAACATGTGAAAGGAGTCACCGATGTGAAATCCGGATATTCGGGAGGCTCACGCGCGACGGCTCAATATGAGAAGGTCGGCTCAGGGGAAACCGGCCACGCCGAATCGGTCCGAATCGTTTATGACTCATCCCAAATCTCTTATGGTCAGCTCCTCAAGGTATTCTTTTCGGTGGCCCATGATCCGACGGAATTAAACCGCCAGGGACCAGACACGGGTTCGCAATATCGCTCGGCCATCTTCTACGCTAACGAAGAGCAAAAGCGGATCGCGCAAGCCTATATCGATCAACTAAACCGGGCGAAGGTGTTTGCCCGGCCCATCGCGACTCAAGTCGCCGCCCTCGCATCCTTCAACGAAGCCGAAGCCTATCACCAGAACTACCTCGTCCGTCATCCCGATGAGCCTTACATCGTCGTCAATGATCTCCCGAAGATCGAGAACCTGCGCAAGCAACTGCCTGCTTTGTACAAAGCGAAATAGTATTCGGGTCGACGCGCGGAGTTATTTGCGATGACCGAACCACTGCCGGCGATTTTCTTCGGACACGGCAATCCCATGAATGCGTTGCTGAAGAATGCCTACACTGATGTCTAACCCTGCGTGTTTTGAGATGCAAGGTTGCCGCTTCCCGGTCTGTTAAGTATCGCTGAGGAATCCTGCGTTCGAGCGTCTGCAAGTTTTCCCCAGTTACCGCGTTCATGTGCAAGGATCGAGGCAGCTACAAATTGAGCAAACAAAGTGAGGTTGAATCATGAAGAATCTCTTCCTAATTATGGCAATTTTGCTGGTGACTCTTGTCCTGACGCTGGTGGGCCTTGCCCAATGGCCAACCGGAACCATTCCACCGGTACCACCGGTACCTGAAGCAGGCTTCAATCCCGTTAAGAAAACAATGCGACCATTCCGGTCGGAGCAGGAGCTGGCCGCCTATTTCCGAGAGCTCGCCGAAAAGCAAAAAAAGATTCAGACTCGACGAGAGCTAACGATGCAAGAGCCGCAGCAGGACTCTGCGGCCGGCGTGGCAAATGTACCTGGGGAAGATGCCAAGTCCGTCGCGACTAAGAACGAGTCAATCACAAACACTCAGGAAGCGGGGGTTGATGAAGGCGGTATCGTCAAGCTGCATGGCGATCATCTCGTGGTATTGCGCCGCGGTCGGCTGTTTACGGTGAAAATCGGTGACGGCTCGCTGCAACCGATTTCGGCTGTCGATGCTTTCGCTCCGGACATCGACCCACGCTCCACCTGGTACGACGAGATGCTTGTCTCCGAAGATACGATCGCGGTTATCGGCTACAGCTATGAACGTGGCGGCACTGAAGTCGGTTTGTTCCAGATCGATGATTCCGGGAAGCTGGCTTATCGATCGACTTATCACCTACGCTCAAATGACTATTACTCTTCCCGCAACTACGCGAGCCGGCTTATCGGCAGCAAGCTTATCTTTTACACGCCGCTGTATTTGTCCGTTGG
>JBKOZZ010000127.1:0-17098 GCA_046726155.1 Acidobacteriota bacterium | reverse complement strand
GTCTTTTCGTTTTGCACAAAGGAGTCCCAGGCGTCACTAATCGACGAAACCCCGAGGCCGATCAACGGCGCCACCAGCCGCGACGTGTAACCCATGAAATTCCGGTGCAGCGTGCCGTTGACTGAGGCCTGCCAGAGCGATTCAGTTTCCAGCGCGAAGTGGTCCATGCCGATCTCGCGATAGCCGGCGCCTTCCAACATTCTGCGACCATATTCGTAAAGCTGCCGTTTCTCGTCGCCGGAGGGCAAATCTTTTTCAGTAAAGTGTCGCTGACCCGGCTTGATCCAGGGCACGTGCGCATAAGCGTAGAAGGCAATTCGATCAGGCCTCAGCCGCATTACTGCTTCGATTGTTTGTTCGACACTTTGCGTGTTCTGAAACGGCAGTCCGTAGATAAGATCGTAATTGATACTGTTGAAGCCGATCGCTCGCGCCTGCTCCGTCACCACGCGGACCTGCTCTTCAGACTGAACGCGATTGACGGCCAACTGGACCAACGGATCGAAGTCCTGAATGCCCAGACTTAACCGTCTGAAACCCAGCCGGTAAAGCGTGGACAGCTGATCTGTTTGCGTTACTCGGGGATCCGATTCTACTGAAAACTCCGCGTCCGTCGTCTTGCGCGCGTGCTGCAACAGACCACTTATGAGCACTTCGAGTTCCGCCGGAGAGAGAAAAGTTGGTGTGCCGCCACCGAGGTGTAACTCAGAAAGCGGAATTGGTTTCGAATGATCCAGGCGCTCGTAATAAAGCTCCCACTCCCGCAACACGGTTTTCACATATTGCCGCCCGGCAGTGGGACTACGGGTAATCCTCGAATTGCAACCGCAGTAAGTGCAGAGCGAGCGACAAAAAGGAATGTGCACATAAATCGCCGCACCGCCGCCGTGTCGTTCAGTCAGATCTATGCTATCCGAAAGACTCTGCAGCCATTCCTCGATCGTTGGCGTATTGTCCCAGTGAAGAATGGTGGGATAGCTCGTGTAGCGCGGGCCGGGCACGTCGTATTTGCGGAGCAGGTTGGATGATCTGCCAGTCTTCGCGTCTCCTTTAACTGACTCATTTGCGATTAGAGTAGCGCTCAAAGCTCCACCTGTATCGCGCCGCGGCGCATTTGAGTAATAATCGGATGGGAGATTTTTTTGATCGTCGAAAACAGCAAATCTTCCAACGCGCATTCCTGTTCCAGCGTAAGCGGGCCCAGGTGTTCCCGTTGACGCGCAAGTTCCTCGCGGGCAATTTGCTGCATCCTTTCTCGCAGCCGGCTGATTGCTGGACCGAGTTTCAAGCCTTGCAGCACTTCACGAAAACGAATCACTTCTTGCTCCACGATCGTCTCAGCCCGTTGCGCTTCGCGCTGCCTTTTATCTATGTTCGACAGGACCAACGACTTCAAGTCGTCGATATTGAATACGAAGGAATTCTCGATCTCGCTGACCCCGGGATCGACGTTGCGCGGCACACTGATGTCGATCAGGAAGATCGGCCTCCGTTGCTTTGGCCGGCGCGCCGCCCGCAGCATATCTGCGGTGATCACGTAAGTCGGCGAGGACGTCGAACAAATAACAATGTCCGCTTCAGCCAGATGCCCCGCAACCTGGTCCAGGGCCACAGCCTGTCCGCTGAAGGCTTGCGCCAGCTCTTCAGCCTTTGCTTGCGTACGATTGGCAAAGAAGACGCGGCGCACGCCCGATTTAATAAGATGACGCGCAACAAGCTCGGCCGTGGCGCCACCGCCGATCACCAGTGCCGTCCGTCCCTCGAGTGAGTCGAAAATTTTCCGCCCGAGTTCTACAGCCATATAACTGACTGAAACAGCGCTGCTCGCAATATCGGTCTCGTTCCGCACCCGCTTGGCAACGTGTAAGGCGTGCGGAAGAAGTTTATTGAGGATAGTTCCGGCCGCTCCGGCTGCGGTTGCGAAGGAGTAGGCATTTCGGACTTGTCCGAGAATTTGGGGTTCGCCCACAACCATTGAATCAAGCGATGATGCGACTCGAAAGAGGTGGCGAACAGCATCCTCGTTTGTATAGCTGTAAAGATGTTTGCTGAGTTCGCCTTTGGGGATGGAACTGGATTCACTCAAAAAAGTGGCTAATTGATCAACTCCATCCTTCGCCGGCTGATCCGATGTTACCGCCAGCAACTCGACGCGGTTGCACGTGGAAAGAATCAATGCTTCTTTGACGGTACTCAAGACCAGCAATTCTCTCAGCGCGCTGACGGATCCATCGTCAGTAAAAGCCAGCTGCTCACGCAGGCTAATCGGCGCGCTACGGTGGTTCGCTCCAACTAAAACGATTTCCATAATGAGACGGACGCACCGCGATAGCCGATCACGGGGTTGTCAAAAGCTATGTCGCCTTTCTTTCCACGATTGTTCGTTGACTTGAAGAAAACCGCAGTTGTCATCAAGGAGGCTTTTGCAAGTGGCATTCCCTCCGCAACACTTAGTTACGGCGTCGATTCGAGCTGGCGTAATTATTGACGTGCGCCTGGCTGCAGGCACCCAGAGTGCGGGAATAAGCGCGAATCGCCACGCTCGTCATAAGCGGCTGGAACTACCGTGACAACTTCCATCTGCAGAGGTCCCCGGTTGGGGAAGAACCTGATTCGGCGGAATTTTGCGAGAAGCACTGCGCAGATTTTCCCACAACCTCGCCAACTGACGCCAAGAAGGGCTTACAAGTGCACATTTAGAAGGAGCAGGGCGCTTGTCCTGGCGCGGCTTGGGAGTTGCAGCATGTGGATCTTGGTGAAATTGAAAGCGGCTTTCATTTACACCGTAATCGTCGGGGCGGAGGTTATTTGTGACACTGGATACAACTCCTTATGGTGCGTTGGCCCGCGTTGTTTCAGTTACCGGGAAAGGCGCTGTGGCGCTGCGACTGATGCAGATGGGCGTGCTGCCGGGTGTGCCCATTAGTGTCGTCAAATCCGCGCCGCTTGGCGACCCGATTCAGGTCCGCGTCAGGGGTTACGACCTCGCACTGCGGCGCATCGAGGCACAAACGATTACCGTCGCGATTGATAGCGATTAGTAGAATGCCCCTGCCCTTCCTTTGCCGCACTATCCATGACCCCAATTGTCCATCAGTTTCACAGTCCGACGACGCTCCAGACCGCGCCGTTTGAAGAATTCCTAACGATCGCGGTTGCCGGCAATCCAAACGCAGGTAAGACAAGTTTATTTAACGCAATCACAGGGCTGCGCCAGAAGGTAGCGAACTATCCTGGCGTGACTGTCGAACGAAAAGAGGGACTGTGGTTGTTGTCCTCCAACAGCCCGCCAGCTCGCGTTATCGATCTTCCCGGCCTCTACAGCCTGGAGGCAACCTCGCTCGACGAACAGATCGCGCGTGCAGTGCTTCTCGGAAACGACGGGGACACCGGTCCGCCTGACGTGATTGTGGTAGTGGTTGACGCTACCAGTCTCGTGCGGAATCTCTATCTGGCTACACAACTGATGGAAACCGGATGCCCACTCGTCATCGCACTGACGATGTTCGACCTTGCCGAACGCGGCCGTCTCCAAATCAACGTAGAAAAGCTCAGCAGCGTTTTAGGCGTGCCCGTGATTCCAGTAGTAGCGAGGCAGCGTCGCGGGATTGGCAGCCTTGCTGAGGCTGTGTTGAAAGCGGCGGCAGCCAAGTCGGAGCGGAAACGGATCGCTTTGCCGACTCCGAACCATTGGCAAACATATGCATCGTCCGCTCAAGGTGAAACCCTCCGAACTAAAACTGATCCTCACGAAGCGTCTATGCATGGCAGTGAAAGTGAACGGCCTACTACTAACGCGAGAGACTGGCAAGCGCAGCTCATTGAGCGCTATGGATGGATTGAAAAGGTCGTCGGCGAAGCTCTTGACAGCGAACCCGAACGCAGGCATCAGGCGACGGAACGAATCGACACGGTAGTTACGCATAAGATTGTTGGCCCCGTGATTCTCTTGCTCGTGATGGTGCTCGTGTTTCAGACGATATTCTCCTGGGCAAACCTCCCGATGAACATGATTGACAGCCTATTCACCGCGGTCGCTAACCTCGCGCGCGCAAATTTCCCTGCGGGTGTTCTGACTGATCTCGTCGTGAGCGGCATCATTCCGGGTGTCGGCGGCGTGCTGATCTTTTTGCCGCAAATCCTGCTGCTCTTTTTCTTCATCACAATACTCGAGGACAGTGGCTACATGGCCCGGGCGGCATTTCTAATGGACCGATTGATGCGCGGTGTTGGGCTACACGGCAAGGCGTTCGTGCCATTGTTGAGCAGTTTCGCCTGTGCGGTTCCGGGAATCATGGCGACGCGCACAATTGAGAATCCAAAGGATCGAGTGGCTACGATCATGATCGCGCCGTTCATGAGTTGTTCGGCGCGCTTGCCCGTGTACACGCTGATGATCGCTGGATTTTTTTCGGGCCGGAAAGTCCTGGGCTTTATCTCCCTGGGAGCCTCGATCATCCTCGCCATGTATCTGCTTGGAATTGCTGTGGCTGTGATAGTGGCGTGGCTTCTCAAACACACCTTGCTCAAAGGGCCTTCACCACCGTTTGTGATGGAGCTCCCGCCCTATCGCGTGCCAAATTTAGGCGACGTCGCGCATTCAATGCTGACGCGTGTAGGCGTTTTTCTTAAACGCGCCGGCACAATTATCCTCGCGATTTCAATATTGCTTTGGGCCCTGGTGGCGTTTCCCCGGTCAACGTCGCCAGGCGCAGCTGCAAATGCTGGCACCACGCAGGAAACCGTGTCTAAAACATCTGCTACACAAGTAGAGAACAGCTATGCGGGACAGGCTGGACGCATGATCGAACCATTAATCAGACCTTTAGGATTTGATTGGAAAATCGGCATTGGTCTTATCTCGTCCTTTGCTGCGCGAGAGACGGTAATTTCCACGTTCGGCATCGTTTACAACGTTGGAGCAAACTCGAGGGAGGACGGATCAACGTCGCTGATTGAGGCAATTCGCAGTGCAAAACGACCCGATGGTTCGCCGGTTTGGACACCCCTGGTCGCGGTGTCATTGATGGTATTTTTCGTTCTGGCGTGTCAATGCATGTCGACAGTAGCGGTGGTACGGCGCGAGACAAACTCCTGGCGCTGGCCGCTGTTCATGGTTTGCTACATGCTAATCCTCGCTTACGTTTCTTCATTCATCACCTTTCAAGGCGGACGACTACTTGGGTTGAGTTAGACATGATCGACTGGCAAACATTAGTCGTGGCGTGCGTTTTACTGGCCGCTCTTACATACGTCGCCTGGCGCGGTTGGCTGCGGGTTCGTTCCGTTCTGACTTCCAAACCAATGAACTTGCCTGCGTGTGGCGATTGTCCCGGTTGTGGCGGCGCTGCAAGGATTGTGAAGGCGAATGTGGAATCGTCAAGAAAATCTCCTATAAATCATTCATCAACGTCACGATGCCGCACAGGCTGATGGGGTCCAGTCCCGCAGCTGCCGTCAATGGCATCTTTGATTGTTGGCTTCAGAACCGAAGTTCGTTTGCTCAGCTTTTAGGTTGCTGGTTGACGGCGAACAAGCAGTTCAGAGTTCAACCTTCAGGTTGTTGCTTGCCAGGAGGCAAGCTAAAGCTTGAACTCTAAACCACTAGCGACCAGCGAAGTGTGAACCGTTAAGAATCAAGGCATAACAAACAACATCCTGGCTCACGCCGGGTGCTAGATTCGGAAACTCCGTCTGCTTCGTCCACGTACGATCGAGACTAAACCCCGCCTTCTCAAGAACGTGCCGCGAAGCTTGGTGTTGCGGATGACAAAGCGCGTAGAGTCGCACAACGTTGGTCGAGCGCGCCACGTCAATCATCGCCCGGAGTGCCTCCGTGGCGTAACCGTGACCCCAGGCGTCTCTGGCCAGTGCGTAGCCGGTTGCCGCCTGATCTTTGGCTTCGAAACTGAGGCCAGTGCTGCCAAGCAGCCGACCATCTTTGCGGGAGATGATCAGGTAAGCGGCAGCGGGCCACCGTTCCCATTCCTGATCGCTAAACTTTAAGAACGCGTGAGTGTCGGCAATCGACTGGTGACGAGACCAACTCAAGAAACGCGTCACTTCGGGATCACTGCTATAGCGCTCAAAGATTGCCGCGGCATCCGTCGCCAGCGGTCGCCTTAGCCGGAGCCGTGCTGTTTCTATCAATGAAGGCGCTTTCAGGTCGCGGGAAGCCGTTTGGTAATTTGCCGAGTCGACCATAAACCAATCTAGTCTCTTGCCTCGATCAATACATTCATCTCTTTCACAACCAGGTCTCTTGTACTTTGCCTGGCCGCTCACCATATTCGTCATGCTGTCGCTCCATCTCTCGGATCCCCTCCTCGGACACGATCATGAAACTTGGTTATCAGACTATTGAGTGGCGTAGGCGCGTATTATACCGCCGAGTCGCTGCCAATTTCCCCTTGCTGAAAAGGGGGCACTAATGCAGTTTGAACGATGCGCAGATTAGCAACATGCGTTGCGATGAGGTCAGTAACACCAGGCGGTAGCCGGTGGGTCAACGCATTGATGATTGCCAATTGCCGATTGTCGATTGATAAGTTCGCGCGCCGGAAATTCGGCAATCGGCAATCGGCAATTGCCAATCAAATGACCCACCCACTACCGCGTGGTGGTACTGACTCCATGGGACCGGAACTTTCGCACTGGCCGTAGTATTTCAAACTGCGTCAGTACTAAAGGGCTTATCACTAGCGTACTAAATCGTCGATAATTGCGGAGTGGGCAACGGGGCTACAGTTCTGATAATCGGTGCGGGCGCCGCCGGACTGGCGGCCGCGCGAGATCTTTCGGTCGCCGGCATGAAGGTAATTTTGCTGGAGGCGCGCGAGCGCGTTGGCGGGAGAATCCACACCGGTCACGATTTCATCGTTCCTATAGAATTTGGCGCCGAGTTTGTTCATGGCAAGCATCCTGGATTACTACAAATCATTGAGGCTGCAGAATCGCCATTCTGTGACGTTACCGATCGACACTGGTACATCGAAGACGGTGTGCTAAGCAACTCTCACGACTTCTGGAACAAGCTCACCGCGCTCATGGATTTGATGAATCCCGATCAACCTGATCGCTCATTCCAGGACTTCCTCGATTCGCTGCCAAACGACGAAGCGACGGCCAGAGCCAAAGCTGTGGCGACGAGATATGTACAGGGATTCCATGCTGCGAATGTTGATCGAATTGGCGTCCACGGATTAATCAAGGCAAACGAGGCCGAGAATGAGATCGATGGTGACAAATCGTTTCGCGTGCTGTACGGCTATGACCTTGTGACTGAAACATTGCTGGACGATGCGCAAGCGCACGGCGCAGTTGTTCATCTCAACACAATCGTTAAAGAGCTACGCTGGAGCAGGAACCAGGTGGAAGCGGTTTGTATAGCAAACAAGCGGCTGCAAACTTTCGCCGGCTCCCGCGCAGTGATTACGTTGCCACTTGGTGTGTTGCAAGCAAAGCACCATAAACGCGGAGCGGTCCGCTTTGTTCCAGACTTGCCCCGAGAAATACAAGCCGCGCTTGCAGGCATCGCCATGGGCCATGCAATCAGGATCGTGCTGCAGTTTCGCGAGCGCTTTTGGGAGAAGCTTGAGCTGCCAGGCACGCAACGTCGTGAAGATTTATCCCAGCTGGGCTTTATTCACTTCGCCGAAGCCGCAGTGCAAACGTGGTGGACGATGTTGCCGGTGCGGGCGCCAGTGATCGTGGGCTGGGTTGGTGGGCCAGATGCAGAAAGGTTTATTGGCCGTGGCCAGGAATATGCAGTCAAACAGGCCCTGGTTTCACTCGAACAAGTTCTGGGCGTTTCAGAAAACAGCTTGCGCAAACTTTTGTTGGCTTCCTACGCACACGACTGGAGTACTGATCCTTACTCGCGAGGGGCCTACGCCTATCTTCCGGTAAATGGTCTAGAAGCGCAGCGGGCACTCGCGCGCGCAATCAATGACACGCTTTTCTTTGCGGGAGAGGCAATGAGCATTGGTCACGTCGGCACCGTTCATGGCGCGATTGAAACCGGACAGAAGACTGCAAAAGAAATACTCGAGATGCCGAAAACACAGCAGTGAGCAGAGTTCTCATCACGCATCTATTCACGATTTACCATTTACCATTTACTATACTGACATGCGATCCAGACAATTCGGCCGAACAGGCTGGCAGGTTAGTGAAATGGGCTACGGCATGTGGGGCATGGGAAGCTGGTCAGAATCAGACGACCAGCAGTCGCTTCAGTCTCTCCAGGCCGCGGTGAATCTTGGCTGCAACTTCTTCGACACAGCGTACGCCTATGGAGACGGCCACAGTGAGAAACTACTGGGACAGATCGTGCGCGCCACTCGAGATGGGCAGCTATATACCGCCACGAAGATCCCACCAAAGAATAAGCAGTGGCCCGCGCAGCCGGAATCTACTCTTATGGAGAGCTATCCGCCGGACCACGTTGAAGAGTATGTACACCGCAGCCTGGAGAATGCCGGCCTGGAAAGTTTCAATCTAGTTCAGTTTCACACCTGGAACGATGACTGGCTACGAGACGACCGCTGGCTTTACAAACTGGATGACTTGCGCAGCCAGCGGCTCATTAATTCAATCGGCATAAGTCTCAACCGTTGGGAGCCATGGAACGGCGTGCGCGCAGTTAGGACCGGACAGATTGATTCCGTGCAGGTGATCTACAACATCTTCGATCAGAATCCGGAGGATGAGTTATTTCCCGTATGTGAGGAGACGAAGACGGCCGTGATAGCGAGGGTGCCATTCGATGAAGGAACCCTCACCGGCACACTAACGAAAGAAAGCAAATGGCCCGAAGGCGATTGGCGCAACACTTACTTCGTTCCCGATAACCTGCTTCCCAGCGTGGAGCGCGCCAATGATTTGAAGGAGCTGCTGCGCAAGTGGAATCAGGAGCATTCAGGCGAACCGGAGATCACATTACCGGAGTTGGCTTTGCGTTTCATTCTTTCGAACCCAACGGTAAGCACGATCATTCCGGGTATGCGCAAGCTGTCTCACGTTGAAACAAACATCGCGGCCAGCGATGCCGGTCCGTTACCGGCAGACTTGCACCAACAACTCAAGCAGCATCGCTGGGTGCGCAAACCTACGCCCTGGTCGCAGTGACCTTAGTTAAGGGAGGCAGGCGGCAGGTGCAGTCGGCAGGAATGTCGAAAATTCCCCAAGCTCACTTGCTGACTGCCGACTGCTGACTGCCGACTGCTGACTGCCGACTGCTGACTGCCGACTGCTGACTCCCGCCTTTTGCTACCCGCCTCCCGAGAGTCCAAGAATGTTGGCCACTAACGAGACAAGAAGAAAAGCCAGCAGGCCTGCCAACGCGCTTAGTGCAATTGTGATTATAAATTCCATTCCCTCAGCGAGGTTCTTCGGCACTGTCATAGGGAGAGCCTCCATGAACCAATTACCTTGAATCGACTACCGCCAATGTGGCGGCGAACGTTTGATGTTCGATAAACTTTGGCTTTCTTTTACATCGGGGAGGCGTCGCCTGCTCAATTCTCTTTCCATTGCCGGAGTTTGTTGCTTGGACTACAATTACCTGACTTGCCGGCAAAATTTGTTACTGTCGTTTCGCACCTGTGGCGCCTTTTTGGCGGTAGCTTAGAGAAAAGCTCCCGGCAAGTCCCCAGGAAGCGCTCAATAATTCCTCAATGATGGTTCTCAAAGCCCCTTATGGCCGAGCAAACAGCCAATTTTTATGAGTTTGGCCGGTTTCGCCTGAAGTCGGACGAGCGCGTGCTTCTTCGTGAGCACGAGCTTGTGCCGCTCACACCCAAAGCATTCGACATACTCCTTGCTCTGGTGGAAAACGACGGCCGGATTGTTCCCAAAGACGATCTGATGAAGAAAGTGTGGCCGCACACCTTTGTGGAGGAAGGTAATCTCACCCAGAACGTCTCCTTACTCAGAAAGGCGCTAGGTGAAAGCGCCAGCGGACCACAGTTTATTGAGACGGTCCCTAGGCGCGGCTATCGCTTCGTCGCGCCGGTGAACCGGATAATGGTGAACGGCGAGGAAAATCTCATCGAAAGCCTGGTCGACGATCAGCCGGCCGGTACCACTCGGTATGACGCGAGGTTCGAGCATTCGGCGGGGGCGCTGTCGGCGCCCGCGCAACATAGTGGATCGCAGGTAAACAGCGCTTCGTTTCCTGGCGAAAATCTAAACCTTGCGCGTGGTGGCTTTTCATCGCGGCGTGTACCGGCAGTTGCGCTGACACTGGCGGCACTACTGGCAACGGTCGTCGGCATCGCGTACCTGAGCGGACGCGACAAAGCGGGAGCGAGCCCTACGGCCATCCAGTCGATTGCAGTCCTGCCTTTTGTCGACGACAGTCCCGACGGCGATGTCGAGTTTCTTGACGACGAGATTGCTGAGAGTCTCGTCAACAGCTTAACCAAACTCCCGAAACTGCGAGTGGTTCCGCGCAGCGTAATGGTTAACTACAGAGGCAGCAATATTGATCCGCGCAAGGTGGGGCAGGAACTCAATGTACGTGCGGTTGTCACCGGCCGCGTGCATCGTCACGGTGACAACATCAGCATTCAGGCCGATCTGATTGACCTCGAGAGTGTCTCGCAGATCTGGGGCCAACATTATGATCGCCGGCTCGCTGACATTTTACTTGTTCAGGAGGAAATCTCTCGTGACATCTTCGAGAACTTGCGCTTGAAGTTGAACGTTGAGGAGCAGAAGCAGTTGGAGGCTTACCGGCTCTATTTGAAAGGGCGCAATTCCTGGAACAAGCGGACTCCCGAAGGCCTGCAGCAAGGCATTGATTACTTTCAACAGGCGATTAGTACGGATCCCAACTACGCTGCAGCCTATGCCGGTTTGGCTGACTGCTACAACATGCAGGTGATCTACGGTGTGCACCCACCAAAAGACGGTTTCCCGAAGGCCAAGGAGGCCGCAATCAAAGCGCTCGAGATGGACGAAACCTTGGCTGAGGCGCACACCTCACTTGCCTTCATTAAGTTTCGCTGGGACCGCGATCGCGTGGAAGCCGAACGGGAGTTTCAACTAGCTATCAAGCACAAGTCCACCTACGCTCCGGCCCATCAATGGTACAGCTCATACCTGGTAGCGCTGGAGCGATTTGATGAAGCAATTGCGGAAGCAAAGCGCACGCAGGAACTCGAACCCTTATCGTTTATTGCCAGCTCACATCTAGGCTGGATTCTTTATTTGTCCGGCCGCAACGACGAGGCAATTGCGCAGTGCAAGAAGATACTTGACCTGGATCCCAATTTCTTTCCGGCGCGCCGCTATCTCGGCCTGGCTTACGAGCAAAAGGGAATGTACCCGCAAGCCATCGCTGAGTTTCAAAAAGGTGTGAAGCTCTCCGGTAGCCCGCTGATGCTGGCACTTTTGGGACATGCTTACGCAGCTTCCGGGAAAACTGCGGAGGCGCAGCAAGTTTTAAGTGACTTGGATGATCTCGGCGAATTGCAGGGGACTGAGAACAGGCGTTACGTATCGCCCTATACAGTGGCCGCGATTTACACGGGTCTCGGCGATAAGGACCAGGCCTTCAAATGGCTGGAGCGGGCTTACGAAGAGCGAGATGTCTGGTTGATGAACTTGAAGGTCGACCCGGTGTTCGCGAAACTCCGTTCCGATAAACGTTTCCAGGATCTCCTCACGCGCGCTGGTCTAAGGCCGTGACGCCCAGCTTCCTGGCGGTAGTAAAAACCGAATTGAACACACTCAACGAAGTTGTGTTGCCTTGTCAAACTGCCAGAGGAGGTGATTTGTCGTGAGTGCAGCAGCAGGAGTAGCCGCCGCTGCGGCCGCAATTGCGCAAGCCATCAAAGCAAGTGGGGTGCTTGTTCGAGTTTCCTTTGAGGATTTTGAGAAAATTCTACGGAAGGTTGAGCAGCCGCTTGTCATCTATGCTACGGGCGGTCTCTTCAAAAGAAACCATCAATATCTGACCAGCTACAAAGGGTTCGCTTTCTTTACCAAGTCGGCGAACGAGATCCTTCTTCCTGCGGGAACAGAGACGATCACTGCCAAAAAGATTTGGATCCCGTAGACCGATACGCGCCGCTCCCCAACAGCTGACCCGTAGAGCTCCGACTAGATCGCTGCCGGTTGCTGCAACGCCGCCAACTGCGCGGGGAAGTTTGATGGTTCGCCAATTTGTTTAGTCTGCTCGGCTGCAAAGCACTGTTCAATCCGATCAGCTTCAACCGTATCGTGTTCCAGCAGCAACTCCACGAGACGCGCAATCGAATCCTGCTTTGCCGTCACCACCTCACAGGCTTTGGCGAGTTGATTGTTGATGATGTTGTTGACAGCTTCCTCTACTCGATCCAGTAGAGTCTGGCTCAGGGGCGCTGAGGCAGATTGGTCGCGGGGATCGCCCAGGTAGATTGGCCCGAGCGGGCTCATGCCAAATTCGCTCACCATGCTTCGCGCTATTTCGACGGCGCGCTGAATGTCGTTTGAGGCGCCGGCGGTCATAGTCGAAAGCAGAATCTGTTCCGCCGCGCGTCCGCCCAGTAATACAGCAATCTGATCTTCGAGATACTCCCGTTTCTTCATCAACCGATCGCGCTCCGGCAACGACTGCGTAACGCCCAGTGCCCGCCCGCGCGGAAGAATTGAAACTTTGTGAATCGGATCGCCATTTTTTACGGCAAGACCAACTGCCACGTGGCCCGCTTCGTGAACTGCCGTCGCATAGCGCTCGTCCTCGTCCATCATGAATCCATGACGTTCGGCTCCCATCAGGATTCGATCTCGTGCGTATTCAATGTGCCCGCGGCCTACGGCCTCAGAATAGTCCCGCGTTGCGGCGATGGCCGCTTCATTCAAGAGGTTCGCGAGGTCCGCTCCCGAGAAGCCCGGTGTTCCTCGAGCGACCCAGTTGAGGTCGAGTTGCGGATCGAGTTGCATTCGGCGCGCGTGCACTCTCAATATCGCTTCGCGGCCGCGCACATCAGGCAGGTTAACCGCGATTTCCCGATCGAAACGGCCCGGTCGCGTAAGTGCACGATCCAATACATCCGGCCGGTTCGTGGATCCGATGACCACGATGGCTGACGTCTGATCAAAGCCGTCCATCTCAATCAACAGTTGATTCAACGTTTGATCCTGGTCAGCCGCTGCCGAGTCGTTACTGCGCCCTCGGTGTCGTCCCAGAGCATCAATCTCGTCAATGAAGATAATGCAAGGTGAAAGCTTTTTACCCTCGGCAAACAGCCGCCGCACCCGCGACGCTCCGACGCCGGCGAATTTTTCCTGAAAGCTCGAGCCTGACGCTGAAAGGAAAGGCACGCCCGCTTCGCCTGCAGCTGCACGCGCCAAGAGAGTCTTGCCCGTTCCCGGCGGGCCGTAAAGCAAAATCCCCCTGGGCACACGTCCGCCGAGCCGGCCAAAGCGAGCGGGATCGCGTAGGAAGTCAATCGTCTCAGCCAATTCGGAGGTGGCCTCATCAACTCCCGCAACGTCGCCGAACGAGACGTTCTGCTTACCGTTCTGGTTCTCGAGACTAAAGCTGCCAACGCTACCGTTCATGTTTGCGTAGACCCGCCATCCGATAAAGCCCATGAGCAACACAGTCAAAATCGGCAAGCCCCACGTCAAGACAGTTGCGGTCCAGGTCGCCTGCACCGGTTGAAACTCTATCGGCACATTGTTCTTCCGAAACTGTTCGACCACGCCCTGCCGGATGGCATCGCTCGTAACAGTGGCTTGAAGCGACGCGCCCTGCTTATTTTGAACAGTCAGGGTGTCACTCTCGATAGCGAGCGAAACGGCCGATCCGGCTTCAGCGATTTTGTAGAGCTCGGAATAGTTGATTTTTGTAATTCGGGGTACGCGGCTTTGGTAGACGATTATTGCGGTGCCAACGATTATTAATGCGGTAGTAAAGGCAACCGCAACCAAAGTGACTCTTTGTGAACTGGAAACGATTTTTCTTATGGGGGAAGACATAACGGGATACTCCAAAACTCTCGCTAGCCCTGGTTAACGTGGTCGACTTGGGGTAAAGCCCAGGGGTTAACCAAGATTAGCGAGCGTTGATTAAGCGACGGACAAACATGTCTGTCGTATTGAATTTCAATGGGTCAGGATTGAGGCGACGGAGTGTCCGGGTACAACGGCGCAATGCAAAACCCAAGTTCTTTAACGTAAGGCGCTCGCCGCATGGGGAGCAGCGAGCACTTATTTACTTTAACAGCCACTGATGAGAGAAGTCCAGATGCGAAAGAGAAAGTTTATAGTTCCATTTCCATATGAGGTTGGATTGCCGACATTTCCTTTCTTGAAGTCCCCGGAGATCTGAATCAAATAATGTCGCCTGGTTTCCAACTGGCGGGTTTCGATACGCCTGGGAGACACCGCAAATTCGGTCAGAAAGCACGCGACGGGAATGAGAAGTCGGTTTTACGCAACAGTTTGCCGTTCATCACCCTTCACTTGGCACAAGCGTTGCCACTTTAGCGGACAAGCATTAAGGCAATGCGCTCGTCAATTGGTCGGGCACAAAAGGAGGGACAAACTAATGCTTTGGACAATCTTCGTGATTCTTCTAGTCTTGTGGTTGGTCGGGATCGTTTCGAGTTACACGATGGGCGGTTTCATTCACCTGCTCCTTGTGATAGCGCTGGTAGTGTTGCTTATTAATCTAATCAGTGGCCGCAGACCTGTGGTTTAGACTCTTAACACTGAAAACATTTTACTTCCAGGCCAGGCGGGGCCGTCCCTGCCTGGGTGGGAGCCTATTTGCGCTTAGCGGCCACTCGCGGCCAGTGCAGCATCTTCCGCCTCGTAGTTGAAATCCTCGGGTAAAACTTGCTCGGGACGATTCGCTCGTTCCCATCCAATAGTTCGCCGCAAGGCCTCATCAAACGTCACTATTTCAGAGTAGCCAAGTTCTCGACGAATCCTGCTCGAGTCAACTTCATACTGCTGCGTGAAGTCGAACATATCCCTTCGTAAGGATTGCGGCAGCTGGTTGCCAGGCAACGCAACAACTTCGCCTGCCCACCCGTTAACCCGCGCAATTTGCTTCACCCACTCGCTCTCCGTAAAAGCTCGCTCATAACAGACATTGTAGATGCGCCCGGCCGCACGCTCGTCTGTCACCGCCAACGCGATTGCATGAGCTACATCTTCAACGTAACCGCGAGCCCACCGCCAACTCGCATAGGCTCGGTCGAGCAGTATTGTCGGGCGCCCGTCGTCCATTCGTTTGATGTAACTAAACAATCGATGCTTGTCGTCGCCAGGTCCGTGTATTGCTGGTAGGCGCAGTATTGTGGCAGGTAGTTTCGGAATATTAATCACGGCGCGTTCAATGGCGGTCTTATTGTAGTCGAGGCCGGCATCGGACAACTTCTCGCGCAGTGGGGAGTCCTCAGTCAGTGGTACCGGATCGGGCGGCCCAGGTTCCGTGCGCCAAATGCGCCCGAACGCCCGATACACGTCCTGGCTGCTGATGATCACCACGCGGCGGGCCATTCCTGCGAAAGCCTTTACACGCTCAGCCTCTTCTTCCCTGAAAGGCACCATATCAAGAACCACTTCCGGAGCGAAGCGCTTTAGTTTGTCAAGATGCTCAGAGAAACTCGCGAAGTCGCCATGAATGTGCCGCACACCCTCTGGCAACTCTGTTTCAGTTGCGCCGCGATGAAAGATTGTTATCTCCTGCCCGCGCGCTGCAAGTTGCCGCACGACATGCGGTCCAACAAACTTTGTACCACCCAGGACCAGAATACGCATGGGCGCTCCTGACATCTGCTCCTGCCCCCTGCTCCTGCTCCTTCCGCCTGCTCCTGCTCCGCGGCTCACGGAATCAGCAACAACTTGCCGGTAGTTTTTCTGCTTTCGAGATCGCGATGCGCTTGCTGTGCTTCTTCGAGCGGATAAGTTTTGTGTATGCGCAGTTTGAGATCCCCACGAACAGTCATCTGCAAGACATCGTTAGCACGTTGTTCCAGTTCTTCGCGCGTGGCGACGTAATGTTGCAGACTGGGACGCGTGACGAAGAGCGATCCATGTTTAGTGAGCTCCAGGAGATCGAAGGGTGGGACAGCGCCGCTAGCGCCGCCGAAGAGAACGAGGAAACCACGCGGACGCAAGACGTTGAGATCCATTTGGAAAGTGTCCTTGCCTACGCCGTCATATACAGCGTGGACGCCCTGGCCTTCCGTTAAGCGTCGCGTTTCAGTTTCAAATTTCTGCTTCGTGTAAACAACCACTTCATCCGCCCCAGCGTCGCGTGCGAGTTGGGCCTTCTCGTCAGTGCCCGCCGTGCCGATTACGCGTGCGCCGAGATGCTTCGCCATCTGGACCAGCAGCAAGCCAACACCGCCAGCAGCGGCGTGAATCAGAACTGTATCACCACTCTTTATCGGATAGGTGCTGTGGCTAAGATAGTGCGCCGTCATTCCCTGAAGCATCGCAGCCGCAGCCTGTTTGAAGTCAAGTTCATCAGGTATCTTCACAACGCGATCGGCGGGCACCGCCGCATACTCGGCATAACTCCCAAGCACGCCCGTGTAGGCAACGCGGTCCGCTGGTTTGACGGTTTTTACATTAGCGCCCACCGCAACGACGGAGCCCGCTGCTTCCTGTCCGTTTATGAAAGGCAGCGGCGCGGGATAGCGGCCTTCGCGAAAATAGACGTCAATGAAGTTCACGCCCGCGGCTTCAACCTGGACCAGGACTTCATTCGGTTTGGGATCAGGAACGGGAAGGTCTACAAGGGTGAGCACCTCCGGCCCACCAACTTGAGCAACTTGAATGGCTTTCATGGCCTGAATAGTAAATCGTGAATGGTAAATAGTGAATAGAATAGGATGTCAGAGATCAGAGGTCAGAAGTCAGAGGTCAGAGATAGTCAGAGATCAGGCATTGCAAAGTGTCGGTTGACTCCCCAGTGGACCTTCATAGTCGGGAAAGACCCACCAGGGAGGCGGGGTGAGGTTAGGAAATGCTACCTTCAGACACATATGAGAGTGGAGACGGAAACGTTTCACCATCGACCTCGAGATGGGCCTGTGGAAAGGCCAGGGAGGGCTCCGGTGTTCACCGGCTATGCCGCCCGATGCGCGGA
>JBKOZZ010000126.1:0-6954 GCA_046726155.1 Acidobacteriota bacterium | reverse complement strand
GGCGCATCCTGCGCTTTCATGGAACCAGTCAGGTCCGAAATGATCTGTTGTTTGAGACTCATTAAGTTAAGTTCCTCCACCCACAATATACCGCATGATTTTATTGTCGGCGTGGAAATGACATGGAGTGAACTATTCAACGAGCCACTCGGACTGCGCGCCTTGGAGCAGTAGGTAAGCCTCACTTAAGGAACAAGAAGTTGCTGAGGTTGGTTCACAGAAAGCTACTATTCTCGACGGGCTCGGTCAGGGTGTGAGCACCGGAACATTCAACTCAGGAAGCATGCGATTGGAGCTGATCAGCTTCAGCAGCTCGGAAGTTATCAAACGGTGTCCCATATGGTTCGGATGTATGCGTTCGCCAAACCAGCGCTCATTGGCAGGGTAAGCGTCCTCAGTTAGTTCTCGGATTTCGAGAAACGGGACGCCACGCTCTTTCATGGTTGATCCCAGCGCCAGACGATATTGCCGCATTAGGTCAGCCTCAGGGGCTTCCGCCGCGCGATCACGATAAGGCGCTGCAATAACCACCACAGCGGATCCATGCTGATGGGCGAGATTTTCGATCGCCAGCATGTTGTCCAGATAATCCGGCTGCGAAACGCGAGCAGTTGGACGTGTCGCCGGTACCTGCGGTTGAGGTTGGGGCTGATTCCTGGCCTGCTGTTCGACGAACCGCCGCGAGCGCAACCAATGCGTCACGTGAGCGAATGCCTGGCTGGAATCGATCAAGCGCCGCACGGCAACTGCATACCAGTTTGTCTTGATAGCCTCGCGATCCGGCACATCGCTAAGGCTAGCGTCGTTCCAACCAAAGCTAACGACCAATAGTGCCGGGCTAAATCTATCAATGTCCCGCCGCAACCACGCGAGTCCCTGGTGGCTCGTGTAACCCGGGACGGCCATCGTAACCACCTCAATGTTGCGGTTGGGATTAGCGGCGCGCAACTGCTTCTCGAGCAACATCGGAAAAGGGAGCCACTCAGGATCGTACTCGGTGGGCTTATCAGGCCAGACCACAGGGACGCGATAACCAAACGTGACTGAATCGCCTAGACAGACGACGCGAATTGTTCCGGGCTGCCTGGAATGCAGCGGTGCGCCCGCATGCTCGGAGCGAAGATGCTCGGAGTTTGTCGACAGGACCGTGAAGTCCCAGACGACGTGATCCAGGTCCGACTTGAGTCGCCAAAGCAAAAGCGGATCGCCTTCAAAAATGCTCGACTGTTTCTCATCGGCGACCTGCGCCTTTTGTTGACGGGTGACAATAAATAAATCGAGACTCGAGACATGGGGCATCGTTAGCCGCGTTACGATCTCAATCGCAGCCAAAAGCAGGAGAAAACTAAGATAAACGATCGCGGCGTAGGTGAGCCGGCGCTTGAGAGGGACGGGGCGATACAGACTCTTAATCGCAATTGCCATAGCAGGTGGCGAGTCGAAACAACTCCGGTAGGAGCAGGATGTTTTATAGCTAACGCCTAATCACAATACACCCGTGATGTCTTAGAGGATGATGAGAAGAATTTCTTTTCCACCGGAACTCAAAAGGGGGGCCTGCCCTCGCCGTTTTTTACCTGCGACGGAAGTTTGCCGCCACCGTTTAATGCATGCCCATTGGTCTTTGCCAGATGCTTGCGCAGGTACCTGCCCGTATGAGACTGCGAACTGGCTATGATTTCTTCGGGCGTGCCGGTGGACACGACGTATCCGCCGGCGTCGCCGCCCTCAGGTCCTAAATCGATTACGAAGTCAGCGGTCTTGATCACGTCGAGGTTGTGTTCGATTACCAACAGCGAACCGCCTGCTTCGATCAACGCGCGAAACGCGGCCAGCAGCTTGTTGATGTCGTCGAAATGGAGCCCCGTAGTTGGCTCGTCGAAAATGTAGAGAGTCTTTGCGCCGGTCCGTTTTGAGAGTTGCGCAGCCAACTTAATGCGTTGCGCTTCGCCACCGGAAAGCGTAGTCGCTGACTGGCCCAGGCGCAGGTAACCCAATCCGACTTCGTCAAGTACCCGCAGCCGGTTCGTAATCCTCGGTACCTCGCGGAAGAAAGTTATCGCCTCGCGTACGGTCATTTTCAAGACTTCGTGGACGTTCTTGCCGCGATAACGTATGTCCAGGATCTGTTGCTTAAAACGCGTTCCTTTGCATTCTTCGCACACTAGTTCGACGTCAGCAAGAAACTGCATTTCCACCGTCACCGTGCCGTCACCCTGGCAAACATCACAACGGCCCCCGGGCAGGTTGAAGGAGAAATGAGATGGATCAAACCCACGCGCCTGCGCTTCACGTGTCCCGGCAAACACTTCGCGGATGCCATCGTAAACTTTGATGTAGGTGACGGGGTTTGAGCGTGGCGTCCTTCCTATCGGCGATTGATCCACCAGAATCACATCGTCAATCAAATCGCTGCCTTCCAACCTTGAAAACGCCCCGACATGTCCTTGCCAATCTCCTCGTTGTTTTTTCAGACCCGCATAAATGCAATCGTGAATCAGCGTTGACTTGCCGGAACCACTAACTCCTGTGATGCACACCAACATGTCGAGCGGAAACTCCACGTCGATCGACTTCAGGTTATGTTCGGCGGCACCGCGCAGACTGAGACGCCTTTTCTGTAGCAGGCGACGTTGTTTTGGCTCTTTGATTTCGGCCTCGCCCCGGAGATAACGAGCCGTCAGGGAATCTTCGTCGACCAACAATCCCTTGAAGTCGCCTTCATAAATGACCCGGCCGCCAAGTTCCCCCGCGGATGGTCCGATATCGAGAATGTGATCGGCGGCGCGCATCATGTCCTCATCATGCTCTACGACCAGGACCGTGTTTCCAATGTCGCGCAGATTGTGCAGCAAACGAATGAGACGGTCGTTGTCGCGCGGATGCAAACCGATCGAAGGCTCATCGAGAACGTAAAGCGCTCCGACTAACGACGAACCGAGGTTTGTTGCCAGTTGTATGCGTTGCGCTTCGCCGCCCGAGAGCGTAGAAGCCAGTCGATCAAGCGTCAGGTAATCCAAACCAACTTCCACGAGGAATCGCAAACGACGTCGAATCTCAAACAGAATCCGTTCGGCAATCGCGCCCTGTTCCGTAGATAGATTTAGCGATTCGAAAAATACAGTTCCTTCCTTTATAGCCAGTGCGCAAACCTCCGGGAGCGTGCGGCCGCCAACTTTAACGTCGCGAGCCTCTTGTCTGAGCCGGCCACCGCCGCAGTCTGGACACAGTGTGTAACCGCGATACTTTGAAAGAAAGACGCGCACGTGAAGCTTGTACTTTTTCGTCTCGAGCCAATCGAAGAAGCCGCGTACACCACCCCAACCCTTCCGGCCTTCGACAATTGCCCGCTGTTCGGCACGCGAAAGTTGGGCAAACGGAACTGTCAGGGAAATCTTTTCCGACTTGCAAAACTGTTTCAGCTCGTCGAACGCCCATTCATGCTGCGGCTTGGTCCAGGGTTCAATCGCCCCTTCTTTCAAACTCAGTCCCGGATTGGGAATTACCAGATCGAGATCGAGTCCGATGGTGTTGCCAAAACCCTGGCAGGTCGGGCACGCGCCGTAAGGATTATTAAAACTGAAAAGACGTGGCTCGGGCTGGGCGTAAACTGTTCCGTCGTACTTACACTCAAACCTGTCGGAAAATTTCAGGCGCGTGGGTTCTGTTTCGACAGTTTCAATATTCGCCGTGCCGTGCCCTTCCTGAAAACAAATTTCCAAAGAGTCGACGAGCCGCTGCCGGATGTCGTGGTGCGCAACAAGTCGATCAACCATGACGAAAACATCATCAAAGCTTTCAAGCTGGTAATCGTCAGGTGACTGGAGATCGATAGTCCGCCCGGCCGCGAACAAACGAGTGAAACCGCGCTGCATGAGGCTCATGACGTGGGCCGTGATTACCTGACGCGGAGTAATCACCTGCCGCGGAGACCCGGAACTGCCAGGACGCGGAGAGTTCGACTTGCTTCGCCGCGTCTCCGTGTCTGCCGGTCTTGGTGTCTCGCCGTTCTTTGCCGCGTCTCCGTTCCTCTGCGTTTCTGCCAGGCCCGCTTGCGCGGGAAACAAGACATAGAATCTCGTTCCGTCGGGAAGTGTTTTGAGAATTTCATCCGCTACTGATTCGGGAGAATCCTTATAGACCTCGCGTCCACAAACGCGGCAGTAGGTTATTCCCACTCGAGCATAAAGCAGGCGCAGGTAGTCGAAAATTTCCGTTTGCGTGCCAACCGTTGAGCGCGGATTTCGAGTGGAGTTCTTTTGACGAATCGCGATCGCAGGTGCGATCCCGCGCACTTCATCCACGTCGGGCTTGTCCATGCGCTCGAGAAACTGCCGCGCGTATGCCGACAAAGATTCCACATAGCGCCGCTGGCCTTCCGCATAGATTGTGTCGAACGCGAGCGAAGACTTGCCGGATCCGCTGACCCCCGTCACCACCGTCATCTGGTTGATTGGTATTGAGAAGGAGATATTCTTCAGGTTATTCACCCGGGCTCCGCGTACTTCTATGGCTTCTTCAGGCATGTCTTAAAAGTCGCGCCGGCCACATAGAGAGAACTTGGAGGCCATTCGCAAACCTCGAATGATACCTCGATTCTTTGCAGACGGGAAACGCCGCCGAGGGGAAAGTACTAGTGCATTTGAAAGCTGGGAGATTTCGGCAGCGTTAACCTCTTCACTGGGACCGCGGGCGTCCCGCCCGCTCCGAGGTACGTTGACTTTAACTCCCGATACTTGCGCCTGCCGTACGCGGGCGGGCGAGACGCCCGCGGTCCCAGTAAAAACGTTGATCGCGGTAATCCAAAGTTCACCAGTACCCCGACGGGAGGTGGTGGGTCACCTTGATGTCCGATAAGCTTTATTAGCTTGTCGCTGAGTCACGACAAACTAAAGTTTATCGGACACTTTCAACGAAACTGACTTAATTCCCGGAGACAAGTAGGGCTGAACCTTTGGCGTCTCTAGTGCTTCCGGCAGAGCCGCTAAACGGCAAGTTAAGAGACTTGCCTGCACCGGTATGGCAAAGCCGCATTGACTCGTGCCTGTAAACTTATTTGTAGCTGATTCCAGTTTCATTGCGGATTGACAGCCACGTCGCCAATGCTCAACAATGCGCCCATATGAAGACATCGAGATTCCTGCTACGAGGGTTTAAGCGACCAAGGGAAGTTGCATCTCAGGCCTTGGGAAAACTGGAGCGTGAAGTTTTAAACGAGATTTGGCGGCGCAACGAAGTGAGCGTCCGCGATGTTTATCTCGCATTTGGCGAAAGCGTTGCTTATACGACGCTGATGACTACTTTGGATCGTCTTTTCAAGAAGAAGCTTCTTACCCGACGCAAGGACGGCCGCGCCTTTGTCTACCTGCCCGCTGTTTCACCGGATGAGTTTGAACAGGGAATCAGGGAAGACGTTATTGATGGACTGTTGGGTCACGGCGCCGACGCTGTGCAGCCGGTCCTTGCCTGCATCGTTGATACCGTTAGTCAAAGAGATCGCGAGCTGCTTGATGAGCTCGATCGCTTAATTAAAGAGAAGCGTAAACAGCTAAAAGGTGCTGAGTAATGTTCGAACTTCTGGGACTCTCGCTATTGTTGGCTGCGTTGTTGACCTTTAACAGCCTGGCTTCGCTGGCCATTAGCGGGCTCTGGCGAATTGCGGGTGGGGTCACGCGCAGTTGGACTGCCGTCTCGCGTGCTCGATTGATTTTCTCTTTGCGAACCCTGCCGGCGCTGCTCGCTTTCCTTTCAGTGGCGCTGTTACTAGTTCCTGCCTATGTCGCCTACGAACCGCGGCAGGCTGCGGAAAGAGTCAGCTTCAAACTTGGACTGCTGGCGTTTATCTCAGCGACCGGGATTGCTGTCTCGTTCTACCGTGCCATTGCGACGCATCGTGTTACTTCGAAGCTTACCGCCGACTGGCTGAGACAAGGAAAGCCTCTTCACATCAACGGCATCAATATTGACGCCTTTCAGATTGCCCACAAGTTTCCGCTGATTGCTATCGTAGGTTTTCTGCGCCCCAGACTTTTTGTGGCCAGCCAGGTCCTGGAAATTCTGACCCCTGAAGAAATCTCCGCCGCTGTGGCCCATGAGAATGGTCATCTTGCGGCCCGTGATAACTTGAAGCGTGGATTGTTACACGCGTGTCGCGATGCTTTGTTGATTATTCCCAGCGGCCGCTCTCTCGATAAGGCGTGGTCGGAAGCGTCGGAGGAGGCAGCGGATGAAAATGCCGCTCGGCAAGGCAACGGTGTAGCCCTGGATCTCGCCTCCGCGCTGGTTAAGATTGCCAGAAAGATTCCCCAGGGCGCGCGACCCACAATGCCGGCGGGCGTTTTCTTATTAGGCGACGAGGAAACTAAGGGGATTAAGTCACGCGTTCGCCGGCTGATTGCGCTCGCGACTGCTGAGTCGCGGCCTGGTTCACGTTACGACGTGATCAAAAATCTTCTCGTCTGGGTGCCGCCTGCGATCGTACTTGCGAGTCTTTTAGTTTCCGCTACCAGCCCGGTCCTACTCTCTAGGGTCCATTACCTCATCGAGCACGCAGTTTTCGCGCTACGATAAACTTTAGTAGCGCGGCTGCAAGCAACCTTCATCTAAAAATAACAGGTCAACGATCTGAAGCATTAGTGTGAACAAGACGTCGCGAACACTGGGACCGCGGGCGTCTCGCCCGCAATGAGCGCGCAGCGCGAACAACGCTGCGGTAGGAAGCTTGTACGCGCGATCCACCACCAGCTCGCGCAGTTGTCTTAGAACGCCACCGTACGACTGGTGCTAACACTTCCAATGGTCGCGCTGGCGCGGTCATTGCGGGCGGGACGCCCGCGGTCCCAGTGTACGCGGTGTGTATTCTGTCCAGCGGGCCATGCCTCTACCCGCCACGATACGATCACTCTATTAGACAATACGATCGACCCTATTATCTGTGCCTTATCGGCCTACGAC
>JBKOZZ010000125.1:0-8413 GCA_046726155.1 Acidobacteriota bacterium | reverse complement strand
ATTCTCGATTTCGGTCTGGCAAAGCTAACTCAACTGGATAGTAACCAGGCGCAAACCGACATCCCAACGCGACGCGTTGATACCGACCCTGGCGTGGTGATGGGCACAGTGGGTTACATGTCGCCGGAACAGGTCAAAGGTGGCAAAGCGTGCGGGCACGGCTCTCGTCGGCTGAAGGGCTCAGAACCGTGATTTAAGTTTCCTGATAAATCTCTTCGTAGGGCTTCGGCAACGCTTCATCAAGACGTTTTGTCCTGACATAGTCCGAAACGTGGTCGCCATACCGTTCAACAAAGCTTTCGCGGTAGTCTGTTCCGCGGATAATCCCTCTGCACTTGCGAGCCCCGCAATGACAGACAAAGTCGTCCATGCGCTCGTTGTAAAACGTAGCGTAGTCGATCGTAATCTCTTCGCCGGCTCTTATCTTGCGGCGCGCCACCAGATTCAATCCTTGGAGCCAGGCGTTTGGATCGCAGGAATGATTGATGGGCTTCCATTGTTCAGGATCCGGACTCCAACTCACAAAGACCTCATCGGTCAACGGGTAGGCGTATTCTGAGAACCACTGTTGCTGTTCTGCATTCCAGTTTTTCCGGACATGCGTTTCACTTACTATCACGTGTGGCTGTTCTTCGTGAACGTCAATCAGGTCTCCGGTTTTGATGTGCTCCAGAGCATACATTCCGTAGCGACTCATGCCGTCCAGAGCCAAGTGCCATTTTTTGTGCGTGCGCTGCCGGCGTTTCAGGGCGGCGCGGATAATTTTTTCGAAGAACTCGCGATGGCCCCAGGGCTCATGCATCAGGATGAGATCGGCGCTGCCGGCTTCCTCCAGCGGATAAGCGACGTCGCAGTTGGGATTGATCTCCAGCATGAAGAGCTCTCCTTGCTGGTTCATGCGAATGTCGCAGCGGCCGTAGCCCGCGCCGTTCAACCCAATGAATAGTTTGCGCGACATGTCCTCCAGGCGTTCGGCCAGTTCATCATCTTCAACCTGGATGCAGGTCATTGCTTCGTAATCTTTCCATTTCAGATCGAAATGTTTGAACGACTCGCCGCGCGGAAAGAGAAACTCGACCGGCCGGTAAGCGAAAGGCTGGGACTCATGGTCGGCGTTCTCAACAACCAGGACGCTAAACTCCCGCCCATCGATGAACTCTTCGATCATCGTAGCCCCGAATGCCTCGATCATTTTCTCGGCTTGTTCCTGCAAAGCTGCCGTTGTCTCCACTCGCGACTCTCTCGTCAAACCGATGCTGCTATAGCTATTCGGATGTTTGGTGATGAGGGGAAACCTGAGCGTTTTAGCGGCCAATTCGATACCCTGTCGGTCCGTCGCCAAAACGTAGGCGGGGGCTTTGATGCCCCAGAAATGGCAGACCTTTTTCATCGTCTCGCGCGACGGTTCGTAGAAGTTTGACGTCGCGCCCGTAAAGGCCATGCCCAGGCGTTCCAGCGTCTGAGCCACTTCGATGCCGGCGCGATCTTCGTCCCAGGCGCCGTCACACAAGTTGATGAAGACGTCAAAACCGCGGCGGGAGAGCTCGACGATCTGGCGCACACCTTTAGCCTTGTCTATGTAAGCAGTCTCACATTCGTGGCCTTCAAGATGTCGAATCACGTCGGACTGCGGATCGTAATCCTTCATAGGGCTGTCAGAGTTTTCGTAAGACGGATCAAGGATGCATATCTTCACAGTGGCTCCTCAAGCTGCAGTTGTCACACCTATCACTCAACACTGCGCACTGTACTCGATCAACGCGACGCTGAAAACATCTAATTCGCGAGGGCAACGTTTTATATTTAGGGTGTTCCGCGAATTTTCGATCTGCGATGACTCCTGCCGGAACGTTATTCTCCAGCAGGGTCGCGCTACCGGGCGATTGGGAGGCTTGGCGCGGGTCAGCCAAGATTCTTGCATCGTGGGTCGATGAATACGGAACCGGGAGCAGTAGCGACCGGGTTCAACTTCACCTAGAGACTACCGACACTTAGAGGAAAGTGATCTGGAGAACGTCGACGAGCCTGGTTCGCCTGTTCGCCGGCACGTTGATCGTTACAGCATCCGCTGAGTAGGTGTATTCGACCGTCTTTCCGTCGCCGAGAAGCTTCACGCTCTTCGGCTTCCCGACACCCTTGAGCGTCACGGTTGCATCTTCCGCTGCGAGCATGTCGTCATCGTAAGAGCCGCCTTCCTTAAACCTGGGGAGCAGGAAAAGGTAACGGGTTGCAGCTGCCGCCGTGGCCGGCACTGAAGCCGATTCTGGCGCAGGCAAAGGATGTGTTCCGCTCACCGATGAGCCGTTAGTTCTCATCCAACGTGCAACCACAGCCATGTTGCTATAGATTTCGGGCGTAAACTCACCGGACGCCATTGGACCGACGCCGAGTAAATAGTTGATGCCCAATGAACGCGCGGTTACAAACTGTCCGAGGACAAAACCATTCGCCCGAAAGCGCGCCCCTGCTACATGCGGCCACGAGTTGGTCCAGGTGTTGCAGAATTCCGCCCATCCAGTGGCGATCTTGTCTGTCGTGAGACGGCGTTCGTAAGTTAGAAAGTCGCCCTTTCCATGCAAACGCGGATTGATAACAATGCCGGGTTGCAACTCACGAATCCGGTCGACCGTAATCACATTGTTGCCGCCGGGGATGTTTGGCCGGCCATCAAACCATAGCAAGTCGATCTTGCCGTAGCGTGTCAGTAACTCCTCGACTTGCCCTTTCACCATCGCCGCATATGCCGCCTGATGCGCAGCTATCTCAGCCTCGCTCTTTTGCGAAACTCGCGGCTGCAAATCGGGCCCCAGCGACGGAAGCAGAGGATTTTTGCGGGCCCCGCCGCCGTAGAGAAAGTTCATGAATTCGCGATCGAAGTACCAGTCGGGAGGCGAGTAGTACAAACCAACCTTCAAGCCATTGCGGCGGGCCGCCTCCACATAAGGCTTCAATAAATCGCGTCCGCCCATATAGTTTTTTGTGTTGAAGTTTCCATACGCACTCGGCCAGAGGGCGAAACCCTCGTGATGTCGTGCGGTTAGCACTACATATTTAAAGCCGGCAGCTTTGGCCGCTTTCAACCATTTGTCCGGGTCGTAGTTGCTGGGGTTGAAGTCTGGCGCCATAGCCCAATACTGATTGGGAGTAATCGAATTGGGTTTGCCATCAAGATTGTAGTCGCCTTCGCGAATGACGCGCTCTCGTTCCGCGGCATTCAATTCCTTGGTTGCCAGAGCGCGACCGGGAATCATGGGCCAGGAGATGTTGATGGCCTTGACGGAGGCGATGCCCCAGTGAATGAAGAGGCCGAGGCCGGCGTCAGGAAACCACTGCGCCGCAGGGTGGCTTGTGTGCGCAGCTTCTTTTGCCGGTTCGACGCCAATCGTTGTGTGTTCCGCCTTCACCGTGGCCTTATCATCATCCGGCTTTGCCGCCGGAGTTGATGATTGCTGCTGGGCCGACACCAGGGCTGCGGCGAATAAGATCGTCGCCATCACGACGCAAAGATAAAACCGGGAGACATGTTTTGCTAGCTTCATAGTTTTAATTGGCCTGCTAAAGATAACGCCTGGAGCGCCGGAGTCAACTCCTTGAGATACGTCAACTCCTTGGAGTGGAAGCCGCCGTGCTTAAGCACGCAGCGTTTCAAGTTTTTTATTGACAGCGTCGCGACTGGTACTATCATACTTCTAGAACCCCGATAACTAAATTCCCTGCAAGTCACCGGTGACCTGCGCCTTTCAACTCCCTTGAAGTGATTCAGGCGCGTAACCGCATCTGTTGGCGGGCGCCCAACGCCGCCAATGAAAGGAACACTATGAAAACGACAGCTCGGATCAAATTGCTCGTGATAATTGCTCTTACGCTTGCAGTCACTGCCTCGCTACTCGTTGCCGGGAGTGTGGGCGCGCAGAATCGGCCGCGGCCGTCCCAGAATCCGCGGCCCCAAGAGCCGCCATCTTCGTTCATGCCTGTTGTCGAAGAGCCTTTCGAGGTAGTGAGGGCGCGTGACAAAGCAAACAAGGCGAGTGTCATGACTGCTGCCCGGCGCCGGCTTGAAGAGCGCTACGATCTGACACCGCATGCGGATCCAAATGTGAAAATGACGCGCGGCAAGCCAATTCCTGTCGGGCCAACAGCGCGGCTGAAGAAGGGCGTGACCTGGGAGCAACTGGGTCGCATGTCGCCGGACGAGATCCGTTCCCGTGGCGTCTTTCCATATCTGCCGCTGCCGCACGTCAACCATCCGGTTGGCGGCATGGTCTTCCCGCCGATGCACATTAAGCTGCAGCCGCGGCTGGAACGTTTTGACATGGATTTTGATATCCCGGAAAACTTCCTGCCCGAGTTTCCGCCGGCGATCTTTCTGACAACGCGCCCCGACCTCGGCGACGTTTCCCGGGGACAACTGGTCACAGTTAATAACTTCTACGAGCTATTCAACGGCATTCTCAACCCAAAACAACTTGATGGGCTGCGTTTGCTCGTTACCCAGTTTCCGCAACAACAATTCAACGCCACTGCCGATCGCAAAACCGAAAGAAATGATGGCATGCAGGGCGTGGCCTGTTTCGACTGTCACGTCAACGGCCACACCAATGGCGCGTTTCATCTCGTCGGCGACATACGTCCGCAGGAGAATCGTCGCCGTATCGAAACTCCAAGCTTGCGTGGCGTGAACATTCAAAGGCTGTTCGGATCGCAGCGCGCGTTGAAGTCGGTAGAAGACTTTACTGAGTTTGAACAACGGGCAGCTTACTTCGACGGTGATCCAGTCGCTGCTACGAAGAAAGGAGTCAACATTCCCGATCGCGGGCATCAGGTGCATGAGATGTCGGAATTTCAGGAGATCATGGATTTTCCGCCCGCGCCGAAGCTGAACGTCCTCGGTCGACTTGATCGCAAAAAGGCAACGCCGGAGGAAATACGCGGCGAGGATCTGTTTTTCGGCAAGGCAAACTGCTCGCAGTGTCACACGCCGCCGTTTTACACGGACAACCTGATGCACGACTTGATGGTTGAGCGTTTCTACACGCCGCGCATGGAAGGTGGCATGATGATCACAAAGCAAGGCCCGATCAAAACCTTCCCTTTGCGAGGCATCAAAGAGTCGCCACCGTACTTGCACGATGGGCGCCTGCTTACACTCGAGGACACTGTGGAATTCTTTAACCTTGTGCTGGAGCTTGGCCTGGCCCCGCAGGAGAAGAGCGATCTGGTTTCGTTCCTGCGAATACTGTAGCGCAGAAGTCAATCGTAAAAAGTAAACTTCTTGCGATCTGAGACCATGTCGAGACAAACTCAAGGTTGCCACCCCGCGGCTATCTTGGTAATCGATTCGATTCGTTAATGACAATTCGCCGACCCCTCGATGGGTCGGCGTTCTTTTCTTCGTTATGACTTTCAACCTTATTGACGTGGTCCTCGTCGTGATCGTTCTGCTAAGCGTTCTTAACGGCTGGCGACGCGGCTTCATCCTGGGCGTACTCGATCTGTTGGGCTGGGCTCTGGTGCTGCTTGCCGGCCTGCGGTTTTATCAACCGTTGGCCAAGTGGCTCGGCCCACGCGTTGATTGGTGGTCGGAAGTTTGGGACCGCCCTGTTGCGTTTATTCTGATCGCAATCGGAATGATTGTGGTTGTTCAACTTCTCGGTAAGGCGCTGCTCCGCCACTTGTCCGAAGATACTCGCGAGCGGTCATTCAATCGCCTGCTTGGTGTTCTGCCCGGTTTGGCAAACGGCTTGATCACGGCGGCACTGGTTTCGGCAGTGCTGCTTGCGCTACCGCTGAACGAAGGGTTGCGCGAGCGTGCTCGCGAAAGCGCGGCAGTAAACCGTCTCGCCGTTTACGCCGAACAATTGGAAGCCGCGCTTCATCCTGTTTTCGCCGAGGCAGTCGCGGAAACGCTCAACCTGCTTACGGTTCAACCGGATTCACACGAGAGCGTCACGCTTTCTTACAAGGTCGCGAATGCGCGCGCTCGACCGGACCTGGAAGCGAGAATGTTGGAACTTGTTAACAACGAAAGATTGACCGCGGGGTTGAAGCCGCTCGCGCCGGATCCGGAACTTACGGAAGTCGCGCGGCGACACTCGGCGGATATGTTTGTGCGCGGCTACTTTGCACACGACACTCCCGAGGGCAAAGACCCATTCGATCGCCTTCGCCAAGCAAACGTGCGTTTTCTCACTGCCGGAGAAAACCTCGCGCTCGCGCCGACTGTCCCGGTCGCGCACAACGGTCTAATGCACTCACCAGGCCATCGCGCCAACATCCTGTACCCACGATTCGGGCGCGTCGGCATCGGCATCATGGACGGCGGCATCCGCGGCCTGATGGTGTCACAGGAGTTTCGTGATTAGTGCGACGCTTTGACCACGCGGCAGGACAACAGCAAATGTGACTACGGCGATATCCCTAACTCGTCCAGCGAAGCAAGCAGCTCAGCTGGATCGCCATAGACGCGGAACGCCCCGGCTCGGGTCAGCTCGTCTTCGCCATAGCCACCACTTAACAGACCAATGGAAAGCATTCGAGCCCGGCGGGCTGCCAGCAGATCCCAGACTGCGTCGCCTACCACGTAGCAGTCGTCAACCGGCACTCCCAGTCGCTGTTGACAGTTGAGAAATAAGTCAGGAGCTGGCTTGGCCCGCAGCACGTCGCCCCGCTCAACCACGATCGTTTCGCTGCCAACGCCCAGTGCCGCCAAAGAAGCATCAATCTCGGGACGTCGACCAGACGTGGCAATGCCGTGTGGAACTCCGGACTCGCGCAGAAAGCGCAACAGCTCCAGCGCGCCCGGCAACACGCGGCGCTCTGGCAGAAACTCGTGAAACAATTCTCCGTGTCGATTCTGAAGCGCTTCAGCCTCGGCCGGCGTGATCTCGCGACCCATTTCGCGGGCGACGGCGCGAGTAAAGAGGCCCCCACTCATGCCGATCCGCCGGTGAATGCGCCAACCATCGATCGCCATTCCCGCCTCGGCCAGGGCTCGCTGCCACGAGAACACGTGTGCATAGACGGTGTCGATCAGAGTTCCGTCCAGATCGAAGATCAGTGCCGTCATGATGAATTAAAGTCTCCTTGAGTAAATTTGAGTTTACCCCTGTCGCTATCACGCGTGGTAGCGCGAATCTTACCTGACCCCGGTTGCTGCTTGCGCTGCCCGGTTGCACAGCGTGGCGGTTGCGTTTATTAATTACTCTCCCGGACTTGCCGAATTATTCGAACCTGGGGGCTAATGAAAAGGGGAAAGCAATGAAGAACGCATTTGAGACTCGCATAAATTATGAAGTGGGGTTTCTCGCCGGGGAAAACGAGACCGGCGGGGCCGACTCGGCGTCGACCAACGTCGCGCCTGCAGACGACGGTTTATTGGATGCTTATTCGAGAGCCGTCATCGAAGCAGCGGAGAAAGTGAGCCCGTCTGTTGTGTACATCGAGACCAGTCGTAACTCGAGAAGCAATCGATCCAACCGGCGGGCGAGGGCGCGCGAAGGTGGCAGCGGCTCAGGTTTCGTTTTCACGCCGGACGGCTTCATCCTCACTAACAGTCACGTCGTGCGCGGATCAAACACAATCCAGGTAGCACTGATGGATGGACGGCGTTGTCACGCAGAGCTGATTGGGGACGATCCGCATACCGATTTGGCTGTTATTCGCATCAATGCAACCAACCTCATGCCTGCTCACCTCGGCGATTCTCAATCCATTCGCGTGGGCCAACTAGTCATCGCTATCGGCAATCCTTACGGTTTTCAGTACTCCGTCACCGCCGGTGTGGTTAGCGCGCTGGGGCGATCCTTGCGGGCGGAATCAGGTCGACTCATGGACGGAGTCATCCAGACAGACGCGGCGCTCAATCCGGGAAATTCTGGTGGTCCGCTGGTCAATTCTCGCGGAGAGGTGATTGGCGTCAACACGGCGATGATCTTGCCGGCTCAGGGTATCTGCTTTGCAACTTCAATTGATACCGCGAAGTTTGTCGCAGGGCGGCTCATACGTGACGGCAAAGTTAGCCGAAGCTACATCGGAGTTGCCGGACAAAATGTGCCTCTGCCGCGTCGCATCGTGCACTACTATCAACTGCCGGTCGATAGTGGCGTTCTAATAATCTCGTATGAGGGTGATGGGCCTACGCGGGACAGTAGTCCGACCGATCAGCAGGGCGATGTCAGAAGAACCGTGAGCGGCAGCGACCGGGTTTCAACCGGAGCAACAAACACTCCCGCGCGCCAGGCGGGCCTGCTGGGCGGCGACGTTATCATCGGTTTCGATGATCGACCGGTTCGCGGCATAGACGATCTGCACAAGTTACTTACTGACGAACGCATTGGCCGCAGGACGCCGATCATGGTCATTCGCGGCACTCAGAAACTGACTTTGGAGATCGTGCCGCAAGAAGCTTCTTGAT
>JBKOZZ010000124.1:0-13720 GCA_046726155.1 Acidobacteriota bacterium | reverse complement strand
AAGTTCCAAGTTCCAATCCCAAGTTCCAAATTCTAAACCGAAGACCAAAGACCCACGACCAAAGGCCAAAGATAATCCCAACCGTTCAGTCAAACTTAACAAACTTCTTGTTGACCCAGCCACGATCTGAAGTAAAGGGATCGGTTTTGGCCCGTCCGTGCTCCAGCACCTGAACCTCATACCAACTATCACCCGTCGCCAAAATCTTTACGCGCGAGCCCGCCTCCGCCAGACCAATGGCTGGTTTGCTGGAGCTCGCGTCAGGCCGGAGATTTACATCCGTTGTTGTAACACCTTCGCGGCCAATCACAAAAACATCGGACAGGAGCGGCAAGTCAACGAAAGGGTTCCAGCGAGACGTGACATATTTGTGCGTCGCCAGCAACATGCCGGCGAAGAGAACGATCAGCACGGCAGCAACCAGAAAAGGTCGCGTGCGACGCGCACCGACCTGGCGCCGCTGATGCGCCGAACGTTTGTCCAAAGCTCTTCCATTGCGCGCCTGATCTGGCAGGGCGGCGATCCTCTCTTTCGCCGAGGGTCCGCGCTGAATTGCACCACGATCTTTCACCGCTTCCTGAATGGCGCTCACCGGCACGACAATCTTCGGCCGCCTGGTTGCCGTGGGATCTGCATACGATGTTTCCGGTCCGGATGGAACAGGCGCCGAACTAACCGGCTGGAACCGAGGTTGTGGCGGCGCCTGAGTAAACTCCTCCGGCTCAATGCTTAAATCATCACTTGGCCGACGATGGGCCTCTTCCTGCGCTTCAACAGCAATGCCTTGAAGCGGTTTCGTCGGCGGAAGTGCTGCGTCCGCCAAATCATCCCAAAACTCCTGCACTGTCTGGTAGCGATCTTCCGGACGAATTTGCGTAGCCTTTTCCAGAACGCGCAGCACGGGCGATGACCAGTAGTGCTGGCTCAGATGGGCGGGCATATCCTGAATCGCGTGTTGCGCGAAGCGCCGCGGCGACTCACCAGCCAGTAGGGTGTAAGTTGTTTTGGCGAGCGAGTAGATGTCCGCGGCGGGCGTCAAATGTCCACGACCGGCGGCAATCACCCCTAGATCCAACGAACCAGTCTGTACCAGTGGGTTATGTTCCGGCGCCGAATAGATATTCGTGCCCACGCGAGTGATGGCGCCCTCCATAGCTTCCAGGCGCGCTACGCCGAAGTCGGCAATCTTTACGACTTGTCGATCGGCTCTCAACAGTAGATTCTGCGGTTTGATATCACGATGAATCACGCCACACTTATGCGCGTGCGCCAATCCGGAGCAGACTTGCTCGAGATAAAAAAGAGTCTTCTGAATGGTAAGCGCATAGTTACGAGAGAGTGCGGCCATGTCGCCGCCTGATAGATACTCGAGCACGATGTAATGAAAAGTTGTTCCGGCAAGATCGATTGCTGTGCCGTGACCAAGCCGGCTGATGATATTTGGATGTCGTACACGATCGAGGGCAACCGCCTCGTTTTGGAAATTAGCAATAAGCGTGTGTTCAAGTTCTATATCCGGCGTGTCCTGCAAAAACATGTTCAGGGCCTTGATGACAACAGTCTCAGGCGCACCTTCCGATGCTGCGTTGTCGCGCGCCACATAAATCTCCGCATAGCTGCCGCGGCCCAGACATTCAAGAATGTCGAAGCGACCATCGAGCCTGCTTTGTTGTAGCTTCAGTTCTGGCATCAGTTTGCGCTTAACGTCCCGTCGTCCAGTCCTGGAAAATCACGGTTCGGCAACGGTCAGGGAAAACGCATCAAGGGGAGTTTAAAGGGGAACCAGCTGGGGAAGGGGAGGACGACGGGCTCCCTATCATTTCATCAAAACGCGCCTGCGCCGCTGGCTTCTCTTTGTCCGACTTCAAAGCGACCGCTGCCAGCCCCAGTGTGGCTTCTTTCTTAAGCGTAGCATTTGCCTGAGGCGAAGAAAGGTTGGCGCGGGCGATAGCGGCTTCAAACGCACGAGCGGCTTCCTCGTTGTTACCCATGAGCAGAGAAGATCGGCCATAGAGGTAAAGAAATTCTCCGTCTGTCGAGTCTAATGGATTCTGAATGCCCTGCCTGGAGAGTTCATTCTTCAATTGCGTTGCCAACCAGGCGTTGGGATCGTTGTCGACTTCGCGACGGCTTCTTTCAAACTTCAGGACCGGGTCATCGCCTATCACGGGCGAGGCTGCGACTGATGGAGAAGCGTCGGCGATCGCAGGATTGCTTTGGTCGAGGTAAGGTATGGCGCCTCTGTATTTACGGCCGGCGTAAAACGCTCCGGCAAGCACTCCCAGGAATAGAACAAATAGGAAGAACCGCGTCATCGTTCTCTCAACACCACTCCTCGGCCGGGATGATGCCGGCACGTCCAGCCGCCCCTCAATCGCTTTGGTCTCCGGAGTTCCAGCTGCCAGCCTATTGGGCGGCGGAGCATCTGACGCCGCTGCATTAGTAGCTGGAAACGCCTTGCGAGAAGGCGCCAGTAAACTTCCTGATGGATCGGAACCGTCAGCAAGCATCGTTGGCGGCTGCGCGCCGGCGCCGACTGCCAGAGGCAGAGTTTCGGGTGAGATCGTCTTTTCTAAATCCTCCATGCGCTCCGCCGCGGAAATCGGCGGGCCTATGCGTACTACAACTGCGGTGAGGTTGTCTTCAGCGCCGCGCTCATAGCAACGCCGCTTCAATTCATCGCAAAGCGCGGGAAGGTCGTCGTTAGTAATCAGCAACTGCCGTAACTCATGATCGGGAACGTGCCTGGTAATGCCATCAGTGCAAAGCAAAAACTCCGTGCCATCGTCAACTTCGATTACCTTCAGATCGACTTCGACGTCGTTCTCGGCGCCGAGCGCGCGACTGATAACGTTCTTGCTGGGATGATGTGCGGCCTGTTCGGCAGTCATGCGCCCGGCGCGAACTTCCTCTTCAACCACAGAATGATCTTCAGTTTCGCGCAGTAGTTGGCCTGCCGGCGTCAGACGATACAAACGAGAATCGCCTACGTGTCCAATGGTCGCGGTGTTGCCTTTGAGATGGAGACCAACGATCGTGGTTGCCATCATTGAAAACTTTGCATGGTCCTGCGCCATCTGGTGGATTGAGGCATTGGCACGCTGAATCGCGAGCTCCATCAGGTCTTCAATGTCATCGCCTTCGACCTTATGCCGAAACGCTTCGTCGAGCACTTCGATGGCTGTCTGGGAAGCAACTTCGCCCGCTTCCGCTCCGCCGACGCCGTCAGCGACAGCAAAGATTCCGCGGTCGCTGTCAGCAAGAAAAGAGTCTTCATTCAGAGGACGCTTTTCGTTCAGCCCCCGGTCAGTCACGGACGCGGAATGAATCGATAGACCTTTATCTGAATGGTTGGTTGGTTGCATATCAGGCTGGTTCATTCGACCGCCTCCAGTTTCAATGACGGGCGCGGCTGGCCGCCGGGTCCTTTGGCAAGCACTCGGTCGCGCGCGTTGCGATGGGAAAAGGCCATAAGCATTCCTAACATGGCAAAGCTGGTAACCAGACTAAACCCGCCGTGGCTTACAAATGGCAAAGTGATTCCGGTCATCGGCAAAGCCCGCAAGATGCCACCGATGTTCACGAGGGCTTGAAATCCAACAAATGCCGTCAGGCCCGCGGCACAAAGTTTGGTAAACATATCACGCGCGTCCAGTGAAGTACGAACACCAGCGGTTACCAAAATGATGATCGCCAGAATCACTATCGCTCCGCCCACTAGCCCCTCCTCTTCCGAGATTGCAGCATACACATAGTCGGAATCCGCGATCGGGATGACCTCCGGATAACCAAGACCAAATCCCCTGCCAGTGGTTTTACCGGAAGCGATGCCGAAGATAGCCTGGGCAGGTTGAAACGCCAGCTTATCAAACCAAACATCAACGTTGACGATCTTCTGCGTCGTGGGACTCTGTTCGGCCAGTTCCTTTAGTTTTGGATCCTTACTGATGGCCTCCTGGAAATCCTTCTTCCACCAGGACACCTCCGGCGACGGCGGATCGAAACCATCAAGCCACAAATGAAAGCGCTGCTGAATGCGCGCGGGCAGCATTGTCTGAATTGGTTTCGCCACCGTTGGCAAGAGAGGCACCTTCTCCTGGACATCCCTTGGCAGAGCGCCGACGACCAAAATGCTGATGACCAGCAGCACCGAGCCTACAAACAAGAGCAGTTGCGGCCAACGTCTAACGGCAACGAGATAAAGCGTGGTGTAAGCGCCGCTGAAAATAAGCATCTGCCCAAAGTCCTTCAGCGCGAAGAACGGAACAAACGGCAACATCGCCATCACCAACAGCGGCACAATATCGCGCGCGCGCGGAATACCCCAATAGGTCTCAGCAAGATCCTTGTAACGAGCGGTCAGGATTCCAGCAAAGCCCAGCAGGAAGGGAATCTTCGACGGTTCCCATGGCGTCATGTTCCCGAGCGCTTTACCTGCGCTCGACGTTACGACCGCGGCGGCTAACGGAATCAGAGTCAGCAGTACGATGATGAAACTATTTCGTTGAATCCAAAGCAGGAAGCCATCGCGCACGCAGAATGAATAGGCCAGGCCAAAAGCGATGAATGAGAAGATCGGGATCCAAGTATAACTCGAGGTTAGTGCCTTGCCGAAGCTGTAACTGGAGGGCACCTTTGGTAGCTGATTGACGTCGATGGCCTGAGCCGGCGTTGGCGGGAGTCCCATCAGTTGCTTCTTTAACGGATCGTAATTCTCGATGATGTAACGCGTGCGCAACGCTTCCATCTTGGCCTGTCGCGCCTCAGCCTTGTTGCGCGCGTTGTACTCAGGATCGCTGTAAAGCCGGTACTGCACCAACAGTCCCACAGAAAATAGCAGAACCGCCGCAGTAAACAGGATCCAATTGCCGCTGTACCTCATGAACCGTGATAGCCAAATCACCAGGATACACAGCGGCACAAACATCAGTAGATCACGCACCGCACCGATGATTGATGTTTCATAACCCCGCAGCAGAGCTGCGCGATGTACGGCCCAGTAACCCACCACTTCAAAAATGAGCACTGTGAGAATGATGAATAGATGAGTCGAGGCGCGGTTTTTCATGTCACTTTACGGCTATGCCGTCCGATGTGCGGAAGGTCTTTGACCTTCCGAAAGTTCCTGATAAGTTCCCGGGGCTGCGCCCTCATTGCGGGCGTAGCCCGCCAGGGGCTTCGGCTCGCTAACGGTCGGGCATAGCCGCGACCGCACATCGGCCGGCGGAGCCGGATACAGCCGCAAGTTTGATTGGCTGATTGTTCGCATTCTTGAAGACAGTTGTAGTTGTCGGAAACCGCCTATTATGGAGTCGACCGCGGTCGCGGTTGGCGCTGATTTCCTTCTTGCCCTTTCTGATTACCAGCTTGCCTCACCGGGTTATTGACTACTTTGAAATATCCAAGGTCGCGTGCCTTCAGCACCAGTGCTGCGGCGATCGGCGCTGCCGACTTCGAGCCGTAGCCTCCACCTTCCACGATCACAGCCATCGCCAACTGCGGGCGCTCCAGCGGCGCGATACATAAGAACCAACCATCGATTCGCGGATTCTCTTCGTCCAGGATGGTCTCTTCATATTCGCGAGTGATGTTGCCCTTGTTGTCCTTCTCCACGCGGTGGCGCGTCTTCGGTTCCCCGGTCTTGGGATCATAAACCGGCTGGATCTTCTGGGCCGTTCCGGTTTTACCGCCAGTGTTAATTCCTGCCGCTTTAACGGGAGCAAAAACCCCGCGCGCCGTGCCGCTCGGCCCGCCGGTTACCAGGCCCATGATTCCACGAAGCGTCGCTGCGACTTGTGGCGTCATCACTTGCTTGAACATTTCCGGCGGCCGATCGAATTCGAGTTTCGGTTTCATCAGCCTCCCTTCCATGTTGGCAATTGCGGCCGCGGCGAGCGCCATCTGAAAAGGGGTCATCTGGCCCGCGAAACCCTGACCGTAACCCATTAACGCCAGGTCGTATCTCGTAACCTGCTTACCAGTGACTATGGTTGCTTCTCTCGGAGCGAGCGCGCGCTTAACGGCATCGGTGCTGGCGTTCCAAATCTCAGGCTCTTTTCTGCCACGCAGTGCTTCAGCGGGAGAATCGTAGGTCCCGATGCCGAGCAACTGCGCCGCGTGCTTTAAACGCTCCGGGCCGAGTTTCACGCCCATCTGTGCAAAATACTGATTGCACGAAACCTCGTAGGCGGTATCGATCCCAATACGTCCGTGCACTTCGCCCGGCCCCCCGTCGTCAAAAATTACGTTTGCGCCGGGCGCCGCGTAATACCCACCGCCGCTGCACGTAAACTGTGTACCTTGTTCGCCCGCCAGGAACGCTGCGGTCATAGTCACTGTCTTGAAAGTCGAACCTGGAATGTAATAAGCGCCCAGTGCGCGACTCACTAAAGGCCGATCGCGCTGGTTAGCTTCGAGCTTAATCCAGGTTGTTTCATCTTCAACTTCTTTAAGGGTGTAAGATGGCTCGCTGTAGAGCGCCAGCACCTCGCCGGTCTGCGGGTTGAGAACGACCACCGCGCCGTGCTTTCCTTTCAACTGCTCCATGGCAGCCTGTTGCAGATCACGATCAAGCGTCAACCGCACGTCGTTGTTTCCGCTATACTCGACAGTCTTTCCTTTTACAACCTCCAAAGCTTCGGGCAATGCTCCGCTTTGTACGCCAAACAACGCACGCTCCAGTCCCGGGTCGCCGCGGTCTGAACCAAAAATGTGGGCCATGGCCTGGTCCATCGGATAGTCTCGATAGATGTTGCCGCTGGAATCACGACGATAGAGCGCCAGCGCGTTTTCGAGTTTGCCGCTGCGGTCAAGTATCCAGCCACGTAAGCTTGATTCCGAGAGGCGGCGATTGCGCAGGTCTTTGTAGCTCAACTCCTGAAACTTTTCGTTGCTCTCAGGCGCGTAACGGGCCCAATAAATATGAATACCAAAGACAGCTAGAGCCAGCAGAACGAAGATCCAGCGCAAGGCGCGCAGCCCGCGATTTGTCGAGGTCGATCCGAGCCGGCGCCTGACCTCCGGAGGAAGATCCTCGGGAATCGAGGCAGCAATCACTACCCCTCGTCGACGATTCACAAAAAGCGAGCTCAATAACAGAAGAACGATAAGTAGGAGTCCGCCGAGATAAATGAGAGTAAGCAGAGCTGGGATTCTCTCAGGAACATTGACGACTGCCTGTGTGGGCGTGGGTGATTGAAGTAAGAGCAGCAGTGACATAGACGGTTTATCTATTTTCTTCGCCCTTCCGAAAACGAACTTCAACGTCGCCAAAACCGACCACATCACCCTCTTCGATCTGGCGCGCTTCACCATATGAAATGCGGCGCCCATTTATATAGGTCCCATTTGTCGATCCCGTGTCGGCGACGAGCAGGGTGCCTTGCTGGTTCATTGTTAGCGCGGCATGAATCTTTGAAACACTGGCGTCGTTCAGCGCCAGCTCATTATCCGCTACGCGCCCGACGCTCAGCCGTTTACCCCCAGGTTTCAAAGCCAAAGGGACCTCATTTGCCTCGTTTCCAATAGTTACTCGGGCTATCAAATTAACGTCCGGAATTTTTTCAAACGGGCTGCGATGGGGAACTTCGAGTTGCGCCGCGCGCTTTGCTTCATCAGCCTGTTTCAGTTCTTCTTCAAATTCGCCAAACGTTGGATCGACCGAGATGCCGGTCGTAAAAATATCAACTTCTGTTTCCACTTTCATCGTCGCCATAGTTCGATAACGATGGTCGTTTATGTGATCTATCGCGGCGGCGAGAATCTCATGCTCGAGGTCCTTGATTATTTCCGGCGGCGCTTCTGAGTGCGTACCCCATTCTACTTTGAGTTTTAGATGGTGTGGCGCTATGCGACCCTTACGTCCTTCATCGCGCACGCGTTCATCGATTAGCTTTTTCATCCTTTCAATGAGTTGCGACGTTGTCAGTCCGCTCTTCGGCGCCACGGTGCGTCCAAACTTCCGGTCTACCACGTCGCCCATGCTTTCGAGGACGCGCCGCAGCAGTCGCTCCGGAAGCGCTTCTTCGCGTTTCTTTTTTATAGTCGGCTTCTGCTCTTCAGTCATGAACTCTGATACGAATTCCGAAATCTGCTGGTTCATTCGTGGCGCAAACCGTCAGTTTGCGAACTTTAAATACCCACCGGCCCGAATTGCATCGTCTACGCAAACTAACGGTTTGCGTAACCTTTGCAAAAAACGCAGCCCATCCTGACTGCGCGGCAACAACAACAATAACTTGGAGCGGTGCTATTCTAACTGAAAGCCTTTCTCGTTAGTAGGGCCAGGCTTACGGCGCCGCAATCTGCTGGAGAGAATCACTTGAAACCGAGTCTCCCTGAATTGAAGACGTCCCAGGACACTGAAAAGGAATGAAGCAAGACAAGAAACAACTGAAGAAAAGGTACCGGCAGAACCTGCGAGCGATGGGAGTTTTTTTGATTCGAAACAACCTCAACGACAAGGTGTTTCTCGGCGCTGGCCTGGATTTGCGCGGCATCATCAACCGGCACAAATTCCAACTGGAAAAGGGAATTCATCCGAACAAATCGTTGCAGGCCGATTGGAATAAGGTGGGAAGCAATAACTTTGCTTTCGAGATAGTGGATGAGCTCACGCCTCGCGAAGGCGCTGATATTGACTACCACAAAGAGCTGAGTTTTCTAGAGGATCTCTGGTTGGAAAAGCTTCAGCCGTTTGGCGATCGTGGCTACAATCTGCCGAAGCTCAGCAGGGCGGAGAGGTTGCGACAGATGGCGCAGAACCGGAAAGGCAATGACCAAGTTTGAGCAGATTAAGGATTCACGGTGGCTAGCGAACCAGCGGGGGCAAGGCGGCGTCCCCAGCGGGGCAGCCCGGGGTGCTAATCCCGCCTTCCCAACCTGAGAGATTCTCCTATGGCTTGGTTGATCCCGCCTTGAACGCCATTCAATCAAGAATCAGAACCCAACTCTGATCAGCTCATGGTCGGGAAGGTGGGCTTGCCCCCGCTGGTTCGCCAATATTTTAGTTGAGAGTATGAAAGCAAAGATTCACGCCGGACTGAGGAGCCATAGTGACCAAACTTAAAATAATTCTCTTGATGATGGCTGCACTCATCATGGGTGTCATCCTGGGTGGTTACCTGTTTGCTAACACGCAGCCGCGATCATTTCTGGCATTAAACAAATGTGAAGGAACTTGCTTCCAGTCGAAAGAGTTGTTCGGTCTGCTGACGTCTGTCGGCATTCAACGATTTCCCGGGCTTGCTCCTTCCGTAGTCAAAGAGACGGACAAGACTATCGTAATTGAACATCCCAACCCGCTGGCGCGCATCCATTACCTGGTGATTCCTAAAAAGGACATTAAGAACATCGGTGAAGTGTCAGATGAGGATAGCGAGTACTTGATTGATGCCTTCAAGGTGACGCGAGAAATTATCAAGGAGAAGAATCTTACGGACTACCGGCTCACGACTAACGGCCCGGGCTTTCAGACGCTAACCTATTTTCATTTTCACTTCACCGCCAACTGATCAGTTTAGGCATCTCGAGTGTTAATCAGCACGGCGGGGACAAGCTCCCCTTCCCGACCTTGAGCTGATCAATGTTGAGTTTTTGATTCTTGATTGAATGACTTTCAAGGCGTGATCAACCAAGCCCCAGGAGAGGCTAGCAGGTACGGAAGGTGGGATTAGCACTCGAGCGGGGCTGCCCCGCTGGGGACCCCGCCTTGCCCCGGTGGTTTCAGGGTAATCAAGACTGAGACTGCCTCTGCCTTGCTGCTTCATAAAGCAATACACCCGCGGCCACGGAAACGTTCAGACTCTCCACCGGCTCTCGCATGGGAATTCTCACCGCTTCGTCGGCCGCTGCGATCTCAGCGCGTGAAAGTCCCGCGGTTTCAGGGCCCAGTATTAAGGCGCACGGACCAGTCCAGTCCAATTCCGTGTAATTGTTTTGCGCATCGAGATCGGCACACACTGTCTTCACTCCTCGTTGCATACACCAATCAAGGACCCGCGCATAAGTGGCCCGATACCAAACAGGCAATCGGAACGTTGCGCCCATCGCGCCACGTAAGGCCTTCGGTGCGAAGGGATCCGTGGCATTCTCGGTTGCCACTGCGCCAGTAGCGCCCGTAGCTTCCGAAGTGCGCAGAATAGCGCCGACATTCACCGGGTTAGTAATGCGATGCATGACAACAATCAGCGATGGTTCTACCTGCTTGTTCGTGAACTTTTCTTCTGAGGTTTCAGGCCGAGAGGCGAGCAGAAGAATACCCTGCGAAGTCTTGCTGTAAGAGATGTAACTAAGCAATTTCTCGCTAACACAAACCAGCCGATCGCAAACGGTGGACAGTCTTTCGACTAGCTCGGCCGGCTTTTCCTTGCGCGCAATTTCGTCGGAAAAAATCACCGTATGGATTTTTAGGCCGGAGGTTAGCGCCTCTTCGCAAAGTCGCATTCCTTCAACGAAGATTACGTCATCGACTCTGCCATCGCGCACAGCCCGCGTATGACGGAGCAGGGAATTGTCGCGACTGGTAATGATTTCCGGCTTCATCGATTTTTACAGCTAAAGCTTGAACTCTCAACTCAAATCAACTTCCACCCAGATTGGCCAATGGTCAGAAACGCTTAAGGGTCGAGCCACTCCCCACTTCGCGATCTTCACCCCGCGACCGAATATCCAGTCAGCATGCAAACGGAGTCCTGCTCCACGCCACGTCGGCGTGCCTGGCGGAAATGGCGTCGCAAAACCATGTGACTCCAGAAACTTTCTCGTCTCCTCCACCTTCTTTTTTGATAGCGTATTGAAGTCTCCAAGAATAAGTGTTGGGCCCGTCTCTTTCTCCGCTTGTCCGACTAAGACTTCAAGCTGTTCGAGTTGCCCACCAACAGCCGCATGCGGATCAACATGCGCGTTGAAGATCCGAAGGCGGCCGTCGCCTGCCGAGATGGTTGCCGCCATCGCCAGACGCGGACGCCAGGCACACTCCTGCCATGGCAAATCAATCCGCGTAACATCGCTGAGCGGCAAGCGACTCAATAAGCCAACTCCTGTGTCACCGGTGTCGTGGAGTCCTATCGGTTCTTCAAAGTCGAGCCACCATTGACGCGTCTTGGGCTCTACGCCGCGTGGAATTCCAGCGGGCACGTGAATCCAACTCGTCTGCAAAGCCTCTGCCAATTCCCGCGCGACGTGATGTCTGCCGGCACGTTTGGTTCCTTTATCGGCTTCCTGCAGAGCGAGCACGTCAACGGTGGGCAATAGACGGCCTTCCGAGAACACCGCCGCCGCCGTGCGGATGTTCCAGGCAACCTGCTCCTCGCGCTGGCGGAACCCGGGCAAACCCGCTTTGCGAAGCAGACCGCCAGAGATTAGGAAGCGTCCCACGGCGTAACGAATGTTGTAAGATGCGACGACGATCGTTGAAGAATTTCCGGCGCTGCTATGCCCGGATCCCTTGCCGGGTTGTATGTCGCCAAATTCAATCTTTTCGGATTCTTTGAGCGTGGGAATCGCGGTCACCATCGTGTTCTATCTTTTACGCGAAATGGACGAGATTACAAAACCGCCAGCGGTTCTCCACGTGCGTCAGGTCTGTGGCCTCGGCTGCGCGGTAAGTCTCTGACTTACCGACAGGCAGTCTTACTAACTTTTTCTGGCCTACGACCGGAAACTCAAGGTCCGAGACCTTAAAGAATTTGACGAAACCGGCTGCAAGTCAGGTAAGGTCTGTGACCTCGGATGCGCGGTAAGTCTGTGACTTACCACCTTTTCCGGGTTGTCCGCACGTCGCCGAGATTTCGGGTGCACTGTATAGGGAAAACTACAACTATGACTCGTAACATTATCGCCGCCGTTGATGACATGTTCTTCGCTTCAAAGATTAGAGCGACAGCGGAAGCGCTGGGCATCAATATCAAATTTCACCGACGGTTGGATGGCTTAGTCGCCGCAGCCGCTGAACAGGCGCCGGACTTGATCCTCATCGATCTTCATAACGAACGGCTAAATGTCATTGAACTGGCGCGGGAGTTAAAAGCAAACGAGAGTTTGCGGGGGATACCGTTACTGGGTTTCTTCTCACATGTGCAAACAGACTTGCAGCGGGCTGCGGTCGAAGCCGGCTTCGATCGTGTCATCCCACGATCAGTTTTCTCAAGAGATTTGGCGCAGATTCTTTCGCAGGAGTAGTCGGCAGGAGCAGTCGGCAGGAAAGAAAAAGCAAAAGGCAGCGAGTCTTGTATCGCTGCCTTAATTTCTACGAACCAGGCTGTGCCAAGCACATCCCGACTGCTCTTGCCGTCCGGTCCTGCCGACTGCTCCTGCCGTCTGCTCCTACGTAACAGCAGCCGGCGCAATTACTTCATGAATCGCACGCACCTCACTCACCAGTTGCTCATACTGCTCAAGTGTCAGCGCTTGCGCTCCGTCGCAGAGCGCGTGGTCCGGTTGATTGTGCACTTCTATTATCAAACCGTCGGCGCCAACCGCAACACCGGCGCGAGCGAGCGGCGTAACCATATAGTTCTTGCCGGTTCCGTGCGATGGGTCAACGATGACCGGCAGATGCGAGATGCGCCTGACGGCCGGTACCGCCGAAAGGTCCAATGTGTTCCGGGTGTGCTGCGCAAACGTGCGAATGCCGCGCTCGCAAAGAACGATTTGATAATTACCTTCCGACATGATGTATTCCGCGGCGAGCAACCACTCATCAAGCGTGGCCGATAGACCACGCTTCAGCAGCACCGGCAAACGCGATTTGCCTGCGCGGCGCAGCAGGCTGAAGTTTTGCATACTGCGCGCGCCAATCTGAATCATGTCTGCATAGCGTTCGACGAGATCGATCCCGGCTTCATCCAGCGCTTCGGTAACTATTTTCAAGCCATAGGTCTCGCGAATTTCCTCGAGAATCTTCAGGCCTACTTCGCCCAGTCCCTGAAATGCGTAGGGGGAGGTCCTTGGTTTGAAAGCGCCACCACGAAAAAACTTCGCGCCGCTCCGGCGAACTGCTTCCGCAACAGCAAACGCCTGCGCGCGATTTTCGATGGCACAGGGGCCGGCAACAATGGCTAGTTCGTCTCCGCCTATGGCCGCGTCGCCCATTTTGACGACGGTTTTATCGGCACGAAGATCCAGAGTGACAAGTTTGTAAGGTTTACTGACGCGGACCGCTTCAGATACGCCAGGAAGATTCTCGAAGTGAGAGGGATCAACGGCGCCCTGATTACCAGTGATCCCGATTGCCGTGCGCGACGCGCCCGGCATTGGGTGGGCCCGGTAGCCAAGTTCTTCAATGACGCGCACTACGGCTTCAACCTGGCCGTCCGTCGCGTCTGCTTTCATTACTATAAGCATGTCACTCTTATACTCTCAGTTTTTATGAAAAGTACAGTAGCCAGCCCGTTGCGAAATCCTGAGATTTAGTTTTTTAGGGGACGCCGCTCGATCTGTGGAAAGCTCTGCTCTTCGCTCCGTTAGGAGCGAAATGTTTATAGAAGCAGGGGTTTTCCAAAAGATTCTTAGCTCCGTGAGGAGCGGAATGTATGATCCCATGACCAAAGACCGTTCCCCGGAATTACATAGAAAGGGTTGGGTGAAGCGGTGAGAAGTCTTTGACCTCCGATGCGCGGTAAGTCTCCGACTTACCGAAGACCGTACCCCAGTTTTCCGGTCTTTGACCGGAGTCTCAAAGGTCGGAGACCTTAAAGAATTTTAGAAAGGTCGCCGGCAA
>JBKOZZ010000123.1:0-32915 GCA_046726155.1 Acidobacteriota bacterium | reverse complement strand
CGTTGCGGACGAGACGTCCGCGCTCCAGTGAAAGGATTTGATTAATGAGCGCCGTGTTGGTAGTAGAAGACGAGCAGCATCTCGCTGACGGGCTGCGATTCAACCTCGAGGCTGAAGGCTACACGGTCAATACCGTGAACGATGGCGAAACCGCCTTGTCCTTATTCTTCGATGAGCACCAAACCTACGATGCGCTTGTTCTAGACGTGATGTTGCCGGGCAAGGACGGCTTCACGGTGGCTGCTGAGCTTCGCGCGGCAGGTCATTTTGTTCCGCTGTTGATGTTGACCGCTCGTGGTCGCGCCGAAGATGTGCTGCGCGGTTTCGAGGCCGGAGCCGACGATTACCTGCCCAAACCTTTTGAGCTGTCCGTGTTACTGGCCCGCCTGAATGCGCTGCTTCGCCGGCGCCAGTGGTTTCATCAGGAAGAAACGCAGGAGCAATCGATTCGGGCCGGTAGAGCTGTTCCTCAGAACGATGAAAACGGGCATGAGGAACAGGAAGAGTTTGCGTTCAACAACCGCGTCATCGATTTTGGCAATCTGCAGCTGCGCACTCCCCTGCAGACGATCAGGTTAACTTTAATGGAAGCGCAATTGTTACGTTACCTCGTGAAGCACGAAGGCAAGGTGGTTTCGCGAAAAGCGATTCTGGAAAAGGTCTGGGGCCTGAACGAGGACACTGACACGCGCGCGATTGATAACTTCATCGTCCGCCTTCGAAAGTATATCGAGGACGATCCCACCATACCCATGCATCTCTTGACTGTGAGAGGTGTCGGGTACCGCTTTGTTGCTGCTAACCCTATGCCGTAACAATAGCCGCCCGCACGCCGAGCAAATCCGAAAAATCCTTTGAATAAACTGCCTCCACTTTACGTACGCGGCTAACTGTCTCGACCAGTTCGTCGGTTGAGATGAAACCATTTTCCGTGTGTGCAACGGCCCAGGCGGGGAGGTGAGCTGCGGTGTGGAGCAGATCCTCTACCAGAGCAAGGTACTGCTGCTTGCTCTGAACCTGGGAGCCGAGTTTTCCCGCCCGAGTTTTCTCGAAGTCCTCCCAAAAATCATCTCCACCTTGCAGCCACTCTTCGCGCCAGGCCAAGGGATGCTGCTGCCCAGGCTGGGGCAGTATGGGTGCGGGTAGGCGCAGAAACAACAGGTCCGTATGGCGGCGCTCGGCAACAAAGGCGCGCACATCCTGGTTGGTTGCTTTACTGCGCAGTGAGTTGTCGTAAGGGATGGGAATGGTCGCCGCGAACTGCCTGAATACACGCGACAGCGACAATGGTTCGCGCAGGTGCCGGCTTTCTGTGGTGAAGGAACGAACGTAGTCGCCGACCATCATGCCTAGCGTCAAGGCGATCGCGCGCTTATATTCGGTGCTCAGTCGTTTTGCGTTGGAACGTACGTTGTCAAACCACCAGGCATCGGTTTCGTTAAACCACTTCAAAAGCGAAGGATTATCCAGGTACTCGCGTGGGACGTAGGCATCGTCAAGTATCTTCTCGATCTCATCGTCAGCCAGTCGATCGGAATCGTTTTCAATTAACGCGGTCGCTTTGGTGAATGCCCACGTCATTTGATCGTTTACCGCCAGGCGCACTTTCCAGTGCTTGAGTTGCGTACAGAGATTTGGCTCGCCCGTGAAGGGAAGCGCAATTGAATGAAACTTCAGGCGGCGCAAAACGCTAAGCTCGAAGTTTAACCAGCCATTCGGAAAAGTTGCGGAAGCGATATTAGTCACTGTTTGATTCCTCAATCGCAAGAAGTTCAGAGTTCAACCTTCAGGTTGTGGCTTTTCACGCGGACAAGCTAAAGCTTGAACTCTAAACTTCGTTCACTCACCTCAGGAATGAAGCAAAAATAGTCCAGTCGTCATCAGTCGAACTCGCGGCCTTGGCCAGAGGTTCGGGAGTTTTTGCAAAGGATTGCAGTTCCTTTAAGTCGGTAAGCGAAAGAAGCATGGTTACCACGACGGGATCAAATTCGATCCCAGCGCGCTCGATAAGTTCTTTGCGAGCTTCGTCCTCGCTTATTGCCGGTCGAAAAGGTCGCGCATCCGTCAGCGCGGCATAGGAATCAGCGACGCGAAGAATTCGCGCCAGCAATGGAATCTCGCTCTGCCGCAGCGCGTCCGGATAGCCGGAACCATTCCACCATTCGTGATGCCAGCGTACCAGCAGCTGCACGTCCCGATCAGCGCTTGCGCGGGCAGCTTCCTGTTCGCCAATCACCGGGTGCCTGGCAAGGTCGACCCTTTCTTCGTCTGTCAGCGAGCCGGCGCGTTGTATGTAATCGCGCTCCATTGCCACTTCGCCAAGATCGTGCATGTACGACGCCATGCGAAGCGATTTTCGATCCTGATGGGCCAGATGAAATCCTTCGGCCAGGGCGTCGGCAATCGCGGCGATGCGAACGGCGTGTGGGTTTTCATACTGCTCGAATCGATCCGCAGCATCGGCTAACTGCAGGTAAGCCTCGCGTGCGGTGCGATCCTTTTCGGTTTCCAGGTGTATAGGCATGTTCTCTCAGTTAATGATTATAGAACCACGAGCTGTGGCAAATTCAAATCGGGGAGTGGTCGCACATAGATCCAAATTACAAGTCCAGTCGGGTTATCCCACTTTGCGAGACTTTTCGAGTTTCCGTGACAGAGCCAACGCCAACGCATTGTTGGGATCAAGCGCCAACGCTCGATCCAATTCAGTTTGGGCGCGCCGATGAAACTTCAGGTCGAAATACAATTCAGCCAACATCGCGCGAAAGTTAGCGCTCGCGGGGTCGAGTTTAACCGCTGCCTGAATCTCGTTCTCGGCAAGCCTGCGCGTTTTCTCACTGGCAGCGAGGGCGCGGCCATAATAGGCGCGATACCGTGCCTCTTGCGGCGCCAGTCGCGCAGCAGCAGCAAGGTATGTAGTGGCGGCGTTGATTCGTGCCTCCTTCAGGGCCAGCAGACCGGCGCGAAAATTGTATTCAGCGTTGCCAGTTTCTGTTTTAGCGCCTTCTGTTTCAAATTCGAAGTCGGCGGTTGAGTCGGGACTGGGTTCAGTCCCGGCGGGCTTTGGACCATCCGACAATCGTTTGGACCTTTCTATTGCCTGGTCGTGAGCCGCACGCGAATTGGGATTGGTGAGGGTTTCGTAGGCGTGCGTGATCCGCGCGAAAGCTGAACTCAGTTTTGCGTGGAGCTGGGTGCCAGACTGCAGATGGAATTTGTCGGGGTGGTAACGGCGAGCCAGTGCGTAGTAAGCCTCTTTGATTTCCTCTGCTGCGGCAGTTGACGGCAGCTCCATAACTTCGTAGTAATTGCCTGCCTGGCTTAGTCGTATTAAAAACCCTTCCAGGGCCTTCTCTTCATCGCTGAAGGACGTCCAACGACGATCGGTATGTCCAGTTCTGCGGGCAGGAATCTCCCGCGCGGCACGGTTTCCGGTGGGCTCCTTTGGCTTGGCGGGTGCCGTGCGAAAGACATTGTGCCAATTCTCGCGTTCTACAAAGCCGGTCAGCGCCAGACCGTAAATCAGCCGGTGAGCATCGGGCTCTCGCAAACCGCTAAGCACAACGAGATCTTCCACGCTGCTTGGTTGGTCCAGGCGAGAAAGCATGAAACTCTCGGCCGGCAGGAAATTACTCGGACGGGGAGCTTTCGACGCTCGCGAGATTGTTTCGCCCGGGTTTCTAAAACGATCAGAAACAAAGTTTAAGGGCATTCTCTGAGCTGCTTCTCGAAGAAGTTCAGTGGTATCTACCTGGACGCGAACCGGATCATCCAGGCGTGCGCGCTCATTAAACTGCCAGGTTCCTGCCGTCCATAACAGCGCTACCCGCAAGACGTCTGCTGTCAAGGCGGTTATCAGGCCGTCGACCTCTTTCTGACTGAGCGTTCCGCTTTCGGATAAAGCTGCCGCGAGAGCCAGATCGGAGAGATTATCTTCCAAAGTCGCACGATCCTTTTCGGCAATCATGCCTCGCTTGTTCAGGTATTCGCGCAGGCGTAACGTACGCAGGTTGGAAGCGGCATAGACCAGTTGACCAGTTTCAAAATAGACAGCTGTTTTGGCGCGCTCATGCTCGAGACGCAGCGTTCCAGACAACCTTTTGGCAGAGATCTCGCGAATGAGTTCGGCGAGCGGTTGTTCGGTAAGTGTCCCCTTCATGTGATTCTGATCTTACGTCGAACTGTTCGGCAAACTTCAGTTTGTATTTTCTGGCGCAGTCTGGCTTATCGAAAAATCGAGCGACAAAGCGGAGTTTGTCGAACAGCATGATAACGCACGATTTAGTTAAAAAAGAAGCATGGCTTTGACACCCATCCGGTGCAGTCTTATATTGAAGTTACCGAAACAATTCGAGTCGCACCCGGTGCGGAATTGCCCGGCTTCGGCAACTGGCGAGCATGGTTCTCAAGGCTGAGAAGACGGTGGCTGACAGTCGCACAAACAACAAACGAATTGACGGAGAGCGCGACGACGAACGCATTGCTCATTTGGTTGAGCAGCTAAAGCTTCGGACGGTCGAGCTTGAAGAGGCGAACCGGGAATTGCGACATGTCTCGCATTACCGTTCACTTTTTTTGGCGCGAATGTCACATGAGTTGCGCACACCATTAACGTCGATTCTTGGGTTTACTGAAATCATGCTCGACCAGGAAAAGTTGACTGAAGCACAAGAACGCTTCTGCCAGAAGATCCAGAACTCCGGCATGCAACTGCTGGCCAGTCTCAATCAACTTGTGGATTTGTCTCGTCTCGAGGTGGGTCCCGGCGAGCTTTTTCTTCACGAGTTTTCATTGCCTGAGACTTTACGGGAAGCGTGTGCCGCTGTTGCCCGGCTGGCTCAGAAACAGGAGGTCAGAATCGAATGTAATCCGGCTCCTGATATAAACACTATTGTCTCCGACCAGGGACGCCTGCGTCAGGCTCTTTACACTTTTTTCGCCTGGGCGGTTAGCCGCAGCCGGGAAGGCCAGTGCGTCAATGTTTACGCTGAATTAATCGATGGGGCCTTTCTTCGCGTTCAGATAGACGATGAGGGGGAAACGATAAAAGACATGTTGCGCGTGTTTGATCCCCCAGAGACGCCACGGGCCGGAAAAACCGATCTCAACGATTTGGGGATTATTATTGGCCGGCGTTTACTCGAACTAATGAAGGGCACGGTAACTCTTGAGAATCGCGGGACCACCGGCTTACGAACATTGATTCAACTGCCGGTAGGTCCGCCCAAAGCGTAACTAATCTTCTCCAAAGCTCGGTAGGGTGGCAATTGATTCATATAACACTCCAAGACCTGAGAATCCGGCCGGCCGTTTATCACTCCCTGCGATGGAAGAAATCATAATCCGCGAGTGCACCGCGATTGACGAGCTGGACAGTTGTGTTCGGTTGCAGCGGGAAGTCTTCGGACTTCCGGAACTCGAGATTTCGCCACGACGCCATTTAATCGTTTCTCGCCAGGCGGGTGGCTGGACCCTCGGCGCCTTCATTGATAAGCGGCTGGTCGGTTTCGTCCACCATCTCGCGGCAGTTCGCGGCAGAGAGATCTTTGGCTATTCCCACATGATGGCAGTTGATGCTGCATATCAGAACAAAGGTGTGGGTGTGCGATTGAAATGGAGCCAGCGTGAGCGCGCGATCCAGGAAGGACGAAGTTTCATTAAGTGGACGTGGGATCCGATGCAAGCTCGCAATGCCTACTTCAATTTGAACCGTCTTGGGGTGACGGTGTCGAGTTACGCGGAAAACTTTTACGGAACTGACTATGTAACGAGCCCGTCCCTGACCGGCGCGGAACCGGCAGGCATCGATAGCGATCGTTTATTTGCCAACTGGCAACTGCAATCACGCCGGGTAAAGGATTTGGCGAGTGGTGCCGCTGTCTCTAATGAGACCGTTCCCACCAAACCGGCAGCGATGATTGACATCCCGGCTAACTGGACCAAACTAAGCAAAGAGGGTCCGCGTCAGGCAAAACAAGAACTGTTGCGCGTAAGACAGGAATTTCAGAACGCTTTTGCGTCCGGGTTGATAGCAGCGGCTTTCGAGCGTTCAATGGAACACCCCCGTTACCTGCTTTATGAAAAGGACGCACTAAGCGATTGGAAATAGGTAGATAGCGACCTCCGTGTCCGTGGTTCGTTAGGGAGGCATTAGGCAGACCTCCTACAATAAGATCCATGACCTTCGCCCGTTTTGATCGATATGTTGACCGGCACGCCCGTAACTTTTCCGAGAGGTTGCAGTCGCTCTGCCGCATGCCTTCCGTGGCCGCACGCGGCACGGGCATGCGCGCTATCGCTGAAACAGTCGAACAAATGATGCAGCGAGTCGGGATTGGCACGCGCTCCTTCCGCGTCGGCGCGGGGTATCCAATTATCTACGGCGAATGCGGCAGCGGGCCGCAAAGCTTTGTTCTCTACGGTCACTATGATGTGCAGCCGGTGGGACATTTGTCTGAATGGTCGTTCGGCCCATTTGCAGCGACTATTATCGACGGCAAGCTCTACGCCCGCGGTGCAGCCAATAGTAAAGGCGATCTGGCTGCACGCCTGGCAGGCGTCGAAGCCTATCAAAAAACATTTGGCAAGCTGCCGGTGTCGTTGCGATTTTTGATCGACGGTGAAGATGGTTTGGGCAGTCCCAGTCTCTATCGTTTTGCCGCGGAGCACCCCGAAATGTTGGCCGCTCAAGGTTGTATCTGGGACGAGGGTTACAAAGACACGAAAGAGCGGCCCGTTATTAGTCTCGGTTTCAAGGGCATCCAATTCCTGGAGCTGAGAGCTCACGGGCCACGCACAGATCTTCATTCCAAGTGGGGCGCGATCGTGCCTAATCCCGCCTGGCGATTGGTGCAGGCGTTAGCGACAATCACGTCGCCGAAAGGGGTAATCACCATCGACGGATTCTCCTCCTGCATCGCACCGATTAGCGACGAGGACACCGAAACGCTAAGAGGAATCGAGCTTGATGAAGTGGGGCTGAAACGCGAATTTCGCATTGGTGGTTGGGTGCGTTCAATGAAAGGCCAGGCCCTGGTAAAGGAACACATTTTTGGTCCGACCTGCACCATTTGTGGGATTCAAACTGGCCACACCGAAGCAGGAGTAAAGACTGTGCTTCCGAGCACAGCTATGGCTCGTCTCGACTTCCGCCTAGTGCCCGATTTGACTCCGCCACTCGTCCTCAAATTGTTGAGAGAACATCTCGACCTGCGTGGATTCAAAGACATTGAGATTATCGAGCTCGGAAACGCTCCGCTGGCGAAGTCGTCAGCAAGTTCCTCGGTTGCTCAGGCCGTGATCGGCTCTGCTGCGGAAGTTTATGGAGTGGCCCCGCTCGTTTATCCAATGGATCCGTCGAGTGGGCCAGTGGGAGCTGTTTGTGGAGTTTCCTCGCCGCCCACGCCCGTTGCGTCTTTCGGTATCAGCTACGCGGGATCAAACCCTCACGGACCGGATGAGAATATTCGCCTTGATGATTTCCTGCAGAGCGTTAAGTTCATCGGTCGGATCATCCACAAGCTCGGCGAAACTAAAACCAGGACCAGCGGAATAACAAAGGTGAGTGGAATCAGAGACGCGCGGACTGCGGTCTCGCGCGGTTGAACGCGCCGGGGCAGAGCAGGGGCAAGCCCGCCTTCCCAACCTGAGAGCTGCTCCACTTCGCCAGGTTTGTTCTGACATGAATGGCTCTCAATGAAGAAGTAATAGCTCTACTCCAATCAGCTCAGGGTGAGGAAGGTGGGCTTGCCCCCGCTGCTTGATTGGCATACTAAAGCTTCATCGGAGGGTTAGTTGATTGGCCAAAGCTTTATCAGTCGCACAACAAATCGAGAAGCTTCGAGAAGAGATTCGTCGTCACGAAGAACTCTATTACGTCCTCGACAATCCCGAGATTTCAGACGTCGAATACGATGCCCTGCTCGAGAAGCTTCAGGAACTAGAACAACAATATCCCGATCAAATAACAGCCGACAGTCCTACTCAACGCGTTGGCGGGAGACCGGCCGAAAGCTTTGCCAAAGTCGTGCATCGCCGCCCGATGCTCTCGCTCGACAACAGTTATAACATCGATGAGTTGCGGGCCTTTGATCAGCGCTGCCGTCGCTTGGCCGAAGGACGCACGTTTGAGTATATCGCCGAGCTGAAAATAGACGGTCTCTCGCTGGCTCTTCACTATGAGAATCAGATCCTGGCCCGCGGCGTCACGCGCGGCGACGGTCGTATTGGCGAGGATGTAACACAAAACGCGCGCACCATTCGAAGTGTTCCGCTCAGGTTGCGCGCGAAGAAAACGCCTGCTGAAATCTCAAATCGCAAGTCTGAGATGCCGCAATTGGAAGTGCGCGGCGAAGTTTTCATACCAAGAAAAGTGTTCGAGCGAATCAACGCCGAGCGCGAAGAGCAGGATGAGCCGCGGTTCGCCAATCCGCGCAACGCGGCAGCCGGAACGATCAGGCAGCTCGATCCGAGAATTACAGCTAGCCGCAAGTTGGAAATGTTTGCCTATGATTTGCTTGCCGGTGAGCGCAAGCCCTTTGCAACTCATTGGGAGGCACTTAACTGGCTTGAGCAGGCCGGCTTCAGGGTAAGTCCGCAGCGGAAGCTCTGCGGCTCAATAGAGGAGGTGATCGATTTCGCCGGAACGATTGAGGCCCGGAGAGATGATCTGGACTATGAAATCGACGGGTTGGTGGTGAAGGTAAACTCCACCGCCTTACAGGATGAATTTGGCACGACGAATAAAGCGCCGCGTTGGGCCATCGCGTACAAATATGCAGCGCGACAGGCCACGACCCGAATAGTTGCAATCGTCGTACAGGTGGGCAGGACAGGGGCCCTGACGCCGGTTGCTAACCTCGAACCGGTGAGTCTCGCCGGCACGACCGTGTCGCGCGCGACTTTGCACAACCCGGATGAAGTGAAGCGGTTGGGGGTTCGCATTGGTGATTGGGTGCTGATTGAAAAGGGCGGCGATGTTATTCCCAAGGTGCTCAAGGTTATCGAGTCGAAACGTACCGGGGAGGAGAAGGCTTTTCGCATGCCGAGGCATTGTCCTGTTTGTGGAGGCGAGATCTCGAAACCCGAAGGAGAGGTCGTTTCCCGTTGCATAGCTGCGGACTGCCCCGCTCAACTTAAAGGACGTCTGCTGCATTTTGCTTCACGACGCGCGATGCGCATTGAAGGGCTGGGCGAGTCGCTCGTCGATCAGTTCGTAAAAAGCGGAAAGGTTCACGATGCCGGCGATCTCTACGATCTAACCCTGGACGATATTACAAGCCTCGACCGCATGGCGAAAAAATCGGCTTCAAACCTGTTGGCGCAAATCGAAGCGAGTAAGCAACGCGATCTGCCAAATCTCATCTACGCGCTGGGGATGCGTCATGTAGGCGACCGCACGGCAACAACTCTCGCCCGCCAGTTTGGTTCGCTTGAGGCCCTCAGTAAAGCGACGGTGAGAGAGCTTGACGATGTTCCGGAGATTGGGCTGACCGTGGCCGAGAGCGTACGCGATTGGTTTGACGATGAGGGCAATAGCGAACTGTGCAAACGGCTGGAAGCCGCCGGCGTGCGCACGAAAATGGAGAGAACCAGCGAGCCTAACGACGAAACCTTCGCCGGAAAACTATTTGTCCTGACCGGAACTTTGGCTGCTTACACTCGCGATGAAGCACGCGCGGAAATTGAGAGTCGTGGTGGCCGTGTCACCTCTTCAGTTAGCAAAAAAACTGATTATGTGGTCGCGGGCGAAGAGGCAGGATCCAAACTCGATAAAGCCAAAGAACTGGGCGTCAAAGTGATCGACGAAGCTGCGTTTAAAGAACTGTTGGGTTAATATCGATTAAGTTAACGTGCGCGCTGTTGTGATCAGTGGTATGCACTTCAAACTTCAATTCGCCAAAAATCTTTTACAGTTTATCCAGGAGATTACATGTCAGCATCAATCAATAAAGATGAGAAGCTCGAACTGCTATACACGCTTTTTTGCGACGACGTTCGCCTGGAAGTGGGTAACAAGCTTTCGTTGATGGGAGTTTTTCAAAACATCATGGTGCAACAGGTGCCCGTTTCACTGATCAAGTTTGCCGTGGTCAATCATTGGCGTGGCGAAGGGACCCATTTATCCGAGGTTAGGATCCTGACGCCGGATCGCCAGCATCCGGTGGTTGTATCGCAGCCTACCAGCTTCGAGGTCACGCCCGGTGGCTTTGCTGACAACATTAGTTTCTTTGTGAATGTGACTTTTCCAACTTCGGGACAATACTGGGTGCAGACACTGGTCGACTCAAATCTGTTCGATGAGCAGCAACTGACGGTCTCTGATGGACGTGAGGCCCAGACGGACGATTCTTCACAAGCGGTCAACTAGATCGATTAGCTTCGATTTCAGAGCTTCGAGTCAATTTCCGCGACGGGGTTTCCTTGATTCGAACTCGAAACCCGAAACTCGCAACCCGAGTATTAGCCAACCTTCAGGCACCGCCTGTCATACGCTTCAGTACTCAATGCCGTAGAGCTTAATCTTTGAATTAAGTGTGGTTGGTTTAATGCGCAACAACTGTGCTGCACGGGCTTGATGTCCGCCGGTGTGGTCAAGAGCGAGCCTGATCAAACCCGTCTCAAACCGCTCCACTTCGCCATAGAAATCAATACCGTCGGAAAAATTCAGGGAGCGCAACCGGTTAGATTCGTCGGTAAACGCCTTATCCCTCGCCAGCGTTTCTGTCTCTCGCAGCAGCGTGTCAGCAATGTCGAGTAGGCGCTGCATGCGTTGTCGCAACGGTCGTTCTGCTACTTTTAGTTTCGCCGGTGCCCTGCCCGTTGGTGGCTCCTCCGAGGAGTGGTCGCGACCGGTCCGTGAGGCTTTGGCCGGCTCGGCGGCAGGTTCCGGGACGTCAGCTCGTTCAGCGCTCATAGGGAACCCCCTATTTGTTGCTTCATGCTTGGTTTCGGTGTAGGACAACACCCCACGCGCGACGTTGGGGAGCGAAAAAGTCTTGGCGACTCTTCTTATACGCCCCACACCAGCTGGGGTTCCAAAATTAGACACCGGAAATCAATCGAGGTTCCGAATCACCAAAAAAAGCGAGCCCATTAATCAGGGCTCGCTTTCTCGTTTTGTCAGAAGCTGGTGCGGATGAGAGGACTTGAACCTCCACGATGTCGCCATCACAGGCTTCTGAGACCTGCGCGTCTGCCAGTTCCGCCACATCCGCACGCGGGGAAATTCATTATGCGAACGCGCTTAAAGAGTGTCAAGAAACCGCTAGTTATCTATCCACCCGTCAGTCCATTGTCTCACGCGGGATTAATGACGATGACGCCAAACGAGGTTTTGCCGATCCCGACTCATCCTTCGATAACGTAGGAAGCGGTCATCGTCAAAATCTCGATTACGGCGGGTGCGAATACGAATGGGATTGCCCACAATAATATTCCCCACTCCATTCCTCCGCGGTCCGCGCCCGTCCCAGCGGCCGTCTCTCGCATCATGGCAGTTTACGAATTTGGCACATTTATCGTGCTGGCTCCCAAATATTCCACCTCGGCCATGGCCTCTGCCGCGGCCCTGACCAAATGCTGTCGCCGGAATTACTACTGCCAACAACAAAGTCAGAATGAGCATTGAAAAAAGGTTCCGCTTGCTATGGAAATAGTTCATAAAAGTCCTCCTCACGGTTGTGCCCTACCAGTCTAAAACTCTACTTTTTGCGCCCTGAAGAGTCAGTAAAGCGCGTAGGGTCAAGGCGTTTCGCAACAATCAGCGTGCCATCCAGGCCATTCGGATCACTAGCGATAGTTGTTTGGGAGCAAGAATGTCATAAGGGTTATACGAGAACTCCATTGCCTGAGGTCATTGGCGAGCACTGGCCAGTGCAGCGAGAAATTTGATCTGGTAATGTAAACGGAGCGGATAAGTTGAGGATCTTGTAGTTTCATTTCGATTGCATTGCCCTTGGTTTTGCGGAGCATGAAAGAGAAACTATCCGTATTTCAAACTTTCGGCGACCGGTTTGCGAACGTTCGCCACCGGTTGGAGACTGCGGCGCGCCGGTCGAATCGCTCGCCGGACCAGATCACTCTAATCGCTATCAGCAAGACACACCCAGCGGAAATAGTAAGGGCCGCCCTTGACTTGGGCCTTAGAGACTTTGGCGAGAATCGTGTCCAGGAAGCCGAAGGGAAAATAGCAGAGCTGGGGCGGACAGCGGCCCGCTGGCATCTGGTGGGCCACCTTCAGGCTAACAAAGCCCGCCGGGCCGTCGGTCTTTTCGATGTCATCCACTCGCTTGACTCAGCCGCTTTGGCTGAGCGCCTGGATCGTCTATGCATAGCCGAGGGACGAGAAGAGCTCCAGGTGCTGATTCAAATCGATCTTGGTGGAGAAGAAACTAAAACCGGTATAGATCCCGGCAAGCTTCCGGAATTGTTGGATGCGCTGGACGATTGTCAGCGGTTGCGCCTGACTGGCCTGATGACCTTGCCACCCTATTTTGAAAATCCCGACTGCGCCCGTCCCTATTTCAAAACCCTGCGGGAATTGCGCGACGAACTGCAATTACAGGGTCGCTTTGGCGAGCGCGCCGGCGAGCTGTCGATGGGTATGAGCCACGATTTTGAGATCGCGATTGAAGAAGGAGCGACGATGGTGCGCGTAGGCACTGCTATTTTCGGGGAGCGCAGTTAGAATCCTGTAACGCAAACTGTTAGTCTGCGATTCCATACTGGTCACTCAAGTTCGCCGAAACAACATCATGATCATCCTTGAGCGAGTTTACTGGTTCATCAGCTGGGCAGTGATTGCAGTCATTGTCACCGTCATCCTGTTAGTGCTGCTGCGGTTCATTGCCAATCAGGCTGATCTGAACCCTTTTGGCCGAAGTTCACTAACGATTCGGCGACTAACAGATCCTCTTATTGGACCGGTGCGCCGTGCCCTGATGGGTTTTGGAGTAGATCCGAAATATGCGCCGCTGGTGACTATTCTCCTGGCCGTGCTGTTGGGATGGTTTTCGCTGCAGCTTGTAACGAGCCTCGCCAACACACTGGCCGGGGTTTTGTTAAGTCTTAGCAGGCATGCGGTCATTCCGGTTATCGGTTATGTGCTTTACGGGTTGGTGAGTCTTTACGTTTTGCTGATTTTCATACGCATAATTTTTTCCTGGGTGATGGTGAGCTATTCCAATCGCGTGATGCGTTTCCTGGTAAATGCCACCGAACCAATGCTTGGTCCGCTACGACGCATAGTCCCGCTGGTTGGAAACTTCGATATCTCGCCCATAGTCGCCTTTCTCATCCTGTGGTTGATCCAGGGTGCGATTGCTGGGACTCTCCTGCGTGGCTGGCAAATCGTATTCTTCGCGTAACGGGACGAAGTCTGCGCTACGAGGCGCGGCAAGCGGGTGGGTACCTTTTATGAGAACCGCTCAGCAGTGATAACTGGGTCTTCCAGGTGTGACCGGGTTTGTCAGAACCTGGTGGCTCAAGCTGCTAGGTCTCTGACCTCCGATGCGCGAAGGTCTCTGACCTCCGATGCGCGGTAAGTCTTTGACTTACCGCAGAGCGACATACAAAACCCTTCCGGGCTATGACCGGAATCGCCAGGTCGGAGACCTAAAGAACTTCAGAACCGCCGGCAAGTCAGAGACTTGCCACGCATGAGCGGTCGGAGACCGGCGATGAATTGGTTTTGTCGATGATAAAATACTCAGTCAATGACGATACGCTAACCTTCAACGTGCGGGTCGTTCCCCGTGCCTCTCGCAGTGAGATCGTCGGCGAACATGATGGCGCGCTCCGCGTCCGCATCTCGGCCCCGCCTGTAGACGGCGCTGCTAACAAAGAGCTTATTCGCGTTCTCGCACGCGCTTTCGAGGTTTCTCGTAGCGCCGTGGAAATTGCAGCCGGGCACAGTTCGAAATCAAAACAGGTCATCATTAGAAATGGTGCTGCAAGTATTCTGACGGATTTGGGCCGCAGGCCAGAGCCACGTTGACAGCCTGAATCAAAACAGCGGTGTTAGTGAGACCAGTGCGACAAGTAAACCAGTACTGGGATTTCGGTTCTCCGCGCTAATCTGTGGCCGAGCTCTGTGATATATTGCCCAGCCTGCAAACCCAACAGCATTCCAGAAGGATCTAAGCGAAATGTCCGGACACTCGAAGTGGCACAGTATCAAGCACAAAAAGGGCGCGCTCGACGCCAAGCGCGGCAAGCTGTTTACAAAGTTCATTAAGGAAATCACCGTCGCAGCTCGTTCCGGCGGCGGTGATCCAGAAGGTAACGCGCGCCTCCGCAAAGCTATCCTCGACGCCAAGGCCGGCAACATGCCCAACGATACGATCGAGCGTGCCATCCGTCGCGGCACTGGTGAAGAAGAAGGCGTGAACTATGAAGAAATAACTTATGAAGGTTACGGACCGGGCGGGGTAGCGTTATTAATTGAATCGATGACTGACAATCGCAACCGCACCGTAGCGGAAATCCGCCATGCGTTTTCCAAGAATGGCGGTAACCTCGCGGCTGCCGGTGCGGTGGCCTGGATGTTTGAGAAGAAGGGTTACATCGTAGTTGCCAAGAGTGCGAAATCGGAGGAGGAACTCTTCGATATTGTTACTGACGCCGGCGCTGAAGACCTGCGCGATGATGAGGACAATTTTGAGATCATAACTGCACCTGCCGATTTCGATACGGTGCTTGAGGCCGTCAAGAAAGCTGGTGTTGAACCACAAGTGGCTGAGGTAGAGATGGTCCCCAAGGAATACAAGAAGCTTGAAGGGGCAGAGGCCAAACAAATGTTGAAGTTAATGGAAGCGCTCGAAGACCACGATGATGTGCAGAAAGTTTCCGCTAACTTCGACATCAGCGAAGCCGACATGGCGGCGGCGTAATCAAGGATCGGTGCTGAGTACTGTGGACTGAGTGCAGAGTTTAAAAAGTCCAAGAGAAGGGTGATTGCCAACTACAGCGCATAATTTTCAGATCGGGGACTTATGTCCTACGTCCAGCTGATTGCTGTTTGCTGGCTGATTGCTCACTATCCGACGGCTCGCTCTTCTCCAGGTCGCTGTTCGCCGGTCCCTGAATGACTTTGCCCAGCGCGTCGTAACGCGAGCCATGACACGGACAATCCCAGGTATTTTCCAGCGTGTTCCAGTTGACGATGCAGCCCAGATGACGACAGACCGCGGAGAGCTCGTGAATCTCTCCATAGGGATCTCTATAAACCGCCACCTTGTTCAACCCGCGCGAGAGGATCGCTCCCCCGCCCGGTCTGATTTCATCTTCAGATTCAACATCACCTGCTAAGGCAAGGTTCGTATACTGGGCCGCCACATTCAGGTTCTCTTTGGCAAACTCCGGCAGGGCTTTCAGCGTGATGCGCGATGGATCGTAGATCGATTCCCACTCGTTTTTGCGACCCAGGATCAAATCGGTCAGCAGAATGCCGGCGATTGTTCCATGGGTCATTCCATTACCTGAATCGCCGGTTGCAATAAAGACGTTTTTAGCATCAAGCGGGTTTCCTCCAATGAACGCCAGGCCGTCTATCGGTTCCATCACTTCTCCCGACCAGCGATACTCGATGCCTTCAACCATGGGAAAGCGATGGCGTGTCCAACGCTCGAGCGCGCCGAAGCGTTTGTTGCCATCGTCCTGCTGGCCCGTCTTGTGATCTTCGCCGCCGACAATCAAAACGTCGTGAGCGTCAGCGCCAACACCGAGCGTTTCAATTCGTATGTAGTGATAAGGATCGGGCGTATCCCAATAAAGACCGCGCGTCACTGAGCCGCGCGGGATGCGCGCCCCAATCACGTAAGTCTGATAAGCAGCTTGCTTGGTGTGTATCGCTACCAGATCGTTCACCGGCGTGTTGGTAGCAACTACAACTGCGTCCGCAGTAACGACGCCACGATTGGTCGTCTCAATTCGCGCCTGCTTGCCGCCATCGATTTCTTTTGCGTGAGTGTGCGTGTAGATTCGTCCGCCTTTCTCCTTGATGGCTTTCGCGAGGCCGGCCAGATATTTCAGAGGATGAAACTGAGCCTGTCGCGGAAAACGTAAAGCGGGTCCCGTATCGTAGGAATCCCAGGGAACTCGCTCAACCTTTTCGATGTCGGTCAGTCCCGCTCGGTGCAGGGCCTCGAGCTCGTCATCAAGAACCTTCTGGGATTCGCGCGGTGGCAGAAACAGATAACCGTCGAGTCGTTCGAATTCACATTTAATCGCTTCCTCTTTGACGATTTCTTCAACTCTATCTATCGCCGCTGTGTGACTTTCCGCCGCCAGTCGCGCACCGTCTTCGCCGTGAAGACGCTCGAGCTCGAAATAGCGGTCGTCCAAAGCATTGACGAGATGTGCAGTTGTTCTTCCTGTCATCCCACCCCCGATTGAGCCATCGTCCAAAACTACGACGGACTTACCCTCGCGAGCGAGAAGATAAGCCGTAGACATTCCGGCGATTCCTGCGCCGACTATACACACCTCGGCGGTGATTCTTTCCGCGAGCGATGACTCCAGCGGAACCTCAGCGGTGTCCATCCAAACAGACCTGCTCTGCTCATAACTCTTTTTCATAAGCAAACTCCCTGACGCTTCCTGTAGCCTTACGGTACGACCCTACGGTCTTATGTCTCTTTACGGACCGTTACCGACCGCCGAAACCTTTCGCCTGGCGGGCAATTCATTCCCATGGAGACACCAGCAAGGAAAGTGCCGTCCGAAAACACCTTGGAGGGCATTCCCGGCAGGGTTACCAATTCATCAGTATAGTCTCGCGGTCAGGAAGGCGGGCTCGCCCCCGCTGGTCGGTTGACACAGGCTAAAACTGTCACTGTGAGTCTAACAATCTGATTGACAGGCAATTTCGAAGTTTAGTAAATTGTCGCCGCTTTACGACAAGGAAGTTCACACGGCCGAGACGCGTGCGGCGCTGGGACGGTAATGTGTGGGGGGTTATAGGAACAAGGTCTGGGATCGCTGCTATCCTTCCGCTTTCTCGCTCCAACAATACGCATTTTTCCTATCGCAAAGTCTTGCCGGCGTTCATCTGTTCGCCGGCGGTTTGGTTGCCCCCAAACAACATCACACTAGGAACATTAAGAACATAAGGAGACAAGCATGAAAGTTACTAAAATGTTCGTTTTTGCCGGGTTGTTAATTACAGTCCTGGCTGCCACCACCATGCTGCGGCCGACTTCGGCTGCCGCGCCTGGACCATCGGCCTCGGGCCATGGAACTCTCCTAGTGCAGGATCCGAGTGGTCGAACGGTCAGAAGACAGTTTTCCTTCAGTGCCAAGCAAATGTCGGATGGTACCGTTCAAGGAAATGCGGTAATTCACAATCCGGAATTTGACCCGAGGTACGATGCCCAGTTCGACATCACCTGCCTTCAAGTTGTAGGAAACAGAGCCAGCTTAGGCGGCTCAGTCAGGAAGACAAGTGATCCAGCTTTCAATGATGAGTTTGACGCGGCCTTCTTTACCGTTTTTGACAACGGTGAACCAGGTGTCGGCAATGACACGATCAGCTTAGTTTTCTTCGATAATGTGGTCGAGCCAAGTGCTTGCCAGTTTATTGGTGCTGATGATTTCGAGCAGATCCCAATCCAATCCGGGAACGTACAGGTGAGGCAGTAGCACTGATGAGTTTTATCGAGTTGCAGGGTCCACGTAACAACGAACGCGGGACTCAAAGAGGGAAAAGGCTCGTCAGGTGATGAGCCTTTTTCTTCGTAATCTATCTATCAGGGTTCAGACTGATCACGAAGGTGATTCTCTTCTATTTCGAGTAGATTCTTAGTTGAGGCAACGCATCCCATCGGAGTAGATTTTTGGTGAGTCAATTCGAACAGTTGACAAGCGGAAAGGTTAGGGCTAACTTGCTGTTCGGATCGTTCGTCTCGGGTCGATGGAAATGAAGCATTGCAACAGCACAACTGGCAACACCAGCATCCTGTACGCCTATTATTGGCGCTCTCCGAGGAGGGAGAGGCAGGGGAAAGGCTGTCCCGTTGGCCAGACTTGAGATGACTTAAGCGACCAAAAAAGTTTCGGGAACAGAATTTTGAACCGGCCACTTTCCTCCGACGCGGGAGGGGTGGCCGGTTCTTTTTTGCGCAGAAGCTCTTTAAGACAGCGGAACTCTTCAAGACAAGGTCGATTAGTCCGCAAACAGTTTGCGTGACAGAGAAGCGAGGTTCTCAATATGCTCGTGGAACAAGAAGAATTGTTATTGGCCGACCACGCCGACATGCGAGTGGTATCGCTGGATGCCGATGAAACTCCCGCGGATCGAAACAAGATCGTTCAACTGAGTCCGGACCATCCCGGCTTTCGCGATCTGGAATATCGCGCGCGGCGCAATCGCATAGCCCAACTCGCACTTCGCTATCAGTCGGGCCAGCCGATTCCCGAGGCGCCCTATTCAACCGAGGAGCATCAGGTCTGGCAGGCGGTTTGGCAGGCGCTCAAGCCTGCACATCAAGCCCACGCCTGTGCGGAATATCTGGCGTGCGTGCGACGGTTGGCGTTCGCGTCCGATCGCATTCCGCAGTTGAGCGAAGTTAACGAAAAGGTCCAGGCCATTAGCGGCTTCCGTCTTGAACCTGTGGCCGGTCTGGTCGAGCCACGCGTGTTTCTTGAGTCTCTAGCTTCGGGCACATTTCTCTGCACGCAGTATATTCGCCATCACTCGACCCCACTCTACACCCCGGAACCTGATGTCGTGCATGAGATCGTCGGCCACGCGGTAACGCTCGCGAGCAAGAGACTCGCCGAGCTGAATCGTTTGTTTGGCAAAGCGGTCAAGCGCACCTCGTCTTTGGAAGCTTTAAACCGGCTCTCCCGCGTTTACTGGTTCACGATAGAGTTTGGTGTGCTGCGGCAAGATGGGGCGTTGAAAGCATACGGCACCGGGCTTCTATCTTCGGCTGGAGAATTGGAGGTGATGCACAAGGCTGAACTTCGCCCACTTGATTTTGAGGAGGCGTCGCGGCATGAATACGACCCAACTCACTATCAGCCGGTGTTGTTCTGTGCGGATTCCTTTGATTCGATGTTTGATTCACTTCATCAGTTTCTGCTTGCGTGGTAGTTCGCAGGTGTGCGGTTTGTAGAAGTTGTGCCGCAACTAACATTGACTGTAAACATTTCGACCCTCCGGGGACTGGGAGTTATTGCTGGAAACCTTGTTAGAAAAACAAAAATCGACGGATTTCTTACCCCGAGACAATCAGAGTAGGCACAGCTGAGAAACTCAAAATGGACGCGCCGATTTCTAAACTTCAACCTGCAACCTTCGCGGAGTTTGAGGAGGACACTAAACGCGGCAATGTTGTTGCCGTGGCGAGGACCGTGGCAGCTGAATCAATCGACCCGGTCGACGCGTTTGTAAATGTCGCGGGTGCGGCGCGTTATGCTTTCCTTCTCGAATCTGTCGAAGGCGCGGAAGGAGTGGCCACGTATTCGTTTCTTGGCGCGGATCCCTACATGATTGTCCGCGGGCGGGGCGACGAGACGACGATTGAAAAAAAAGGCGCGACCGAAACGCGCTGCGAATATCTAACCGAATACCTCAAGAAGCACTTCCAGCAAAACAAATTGGCAAGCCGCGGCGACCTTGGTCCGTTGGCCGGCGGCGCGGTCGGATATCTCGGCTATGGCGCCGCAAACTGGTTTGAGCCGGCGCTAAAAAGAAGGTCGAGCAATGATTCGACTGGGGACACGCCGCCCGAAAATCAGGGAGAGGATGCTGTCTTGATGTTCTACCGCACGCTCGTCGTTTTTGACCGCGTGCAGCAGCACACAAAATGTGTCTCGATAGTTTTCACTGAAGCGGCGGGCTCGAGCAAAATTCGTTTGCAAGAACTTTATGACCAGGCGGTGCGTGAAACGGAGCGGCTCGAGAAGCTATTGAAGTCTCCTAATCCACGGCGATTGCCCAATGGGGATTCACAGCCCCGCGATCCGGCAAAAAGATCAGTTCACTCAAACTGGACTCGAGAAAACTTCCAACAGGCCGTGCGCGACGTAAAGGAACACATCATGGCCGGCAATTGTTACCAGGTTGTGGTTTCGCAGCGGTTCGCGAGGGATGTAACGGTTGGGCCAGTTCCAATCTACCGCGCACTTCGTAGAAGTAATCCTGCTCCCTATACCTATTTGCTCAAGCTTGGCGATGACGCAATCATCGGTGCTTCTCCTGAAATGCTGGTGCGCTGTCGCGGTCCCAAACTCGACTACCGGCCGATTGCCGGCACGCGCAAGCGCGGCGCGACGGAAGTGGAAGACAACAGGCTTGCCGAAGAAATGCGCGCTGATGAGAAAGAAGTGGCGGAGCACATGATGCTTGTCGACCTGGGACGCAATGACCTGGGACGGGTGGCGCAATTTGGATCGGTCAAGGTTGAGGACCTAATGTCGGTCGAGCGCTACTCGAAAGTACAGCACCTGGTTTCCAGTTTGAGTGCCCGTTTGCGAGCCGGCACTGATCGCTTTGACGCGCTCGCAGCCTGCTTTCCCGCGGGCACAGTAACGGGAGCGCCCAAAGTACGCGCCATGGAAATCATCCAGGAATTGGAACCCGACGAGCGTGGTGTTTACGCGGGCGCGGTGCTCTACATGGACTATGCCGACAACCTGGATTCATGTATAGCGATTCGCACCATCGTGTTGCGAAAAGGAGAAGCTTCGGTGCAGGCGGGCGCGGGCATCGTCGCCGATTCCGTACCAGAGCGCGAATACGAGGAGACTGTTCACAAAGCGCAGGCACTCTTGCGCGCCATTGAACTTGCGGAAGAGGCAGGTTTAGCCGCGGATTAACGCGGGATAGATCCGGATCAGATCAGAACTGAGGACTACAAAATTCCAGGCTTTCTTCCGAAATATTTGCGGGCTTTTCATATATGGGTTCATCCGCGTACATTGGCTAAATAAAAAATGATTCTAGTAATCGACAACTACGATTCGTTCACTTACAACCTGGTCCAATATCTGGGCGAGCTTGGCGAGGACGTCGTCGTGCGGCGCAACGACGAAATAACACTCAATGAAATTGAGGCAAATCTCCCGAGTCGCATTTTGATTTCGCCCGGACCGGGCTGTCCTGTCGATGCGGGATTATCGCTCGCCTTGATAACGCGTTTTGGCGGACGCATTCCAATACTAGGCGTTTGCCTGGGTCATCAGGCCATCGGCCAAGCCTTCGGTGGGCGTGTTGTGCGGGCGTCCACCGTCGTGCACGGCAAGTCTTCTGAAATCGTTCATGACGGCAGATCGATCTTCCGCGATCTCGAATCTCCGTTCAAGGCCGGTCGCTATCATTCATTGGTGGTCGAGCGTGAAAGTCTGCCTGCATGCCTCGAGATCTCCGCTGAGACGCGCGACGGTGTGATTATGGGCCTGCGTCATCGCGAGAAAAAAATCGAAGGGGTGCAGTTTCATCCGGAGTCCATTCTGACGCCGGCAGGAAAACACTTGCTGAGCAACTTTCTGCAGATATAACCCTCCCGCGTGGGCCTCTGATTCCTCGAATTCAGAGCGGCAAGTCTCGTAAGGTCTGTGACCTCCGATGCGCGGTAAGTCTTTGACTTACCGCAGATCGACATACAAACTCTTCCGGTCTATGACCGGAAATCAGTGTCGGAGACCCGAAGAATTCCACCGAGGTCGTCGGCAAGTCAGAGACTTGCCGCGCATCGGGGGTCACAGACCTTACGGGACTTTGCCGCGCATCGGAGGTCGGAGACCTTCGCGCATCGGAGGTCGAAGACCTTCGCGCATCGGAGGTCACAGACCCGTCGCCGTTTGAGCCACCCATTCCCGCAGCACCAGCCAGGACTTGAAGTACTACCATCGCTACGGCCCCCCGTTCTGTGAGTCGCACTTTATCGTGTTACCGTTACTCGCATTATGACACTACCGATCAAACCAGGCTTTCCGCCAATGGAGGCGTTGCTGGTTAGCGAAATTCCGGAGGGCGAAAACTGGGAGTATGAGCCCAAGTGGGACGGCTTTCGCTGCCTGGCTTTTCGTGACGGAAAGAAGATTGAGCTGCAATCGAAGTCTGGCCAAACGCTCGGGCGTTACTTTCCGGAAATTGTCGAAGCTCTGCTTAAGCTAAAAGCGCCGAAGTTTGTCATTGACGGGGAATTGGTAATCCCTGTGAAGGGTGGACTTTCATTTGACGATCTCCTTCAGCGAATTCATCCCGCCGCCAGCCGCGTAGCGAAGTTATCCAAAGAAACGCCCGCACATTTCATTGTTTTTGATGTGCTGGTTGACGATGCGGGCAAGCCGATCCACGAGCTTCCACTGAGCCAGCGCCGCGAAAAACTCGAGAGCTTCGCAAAGAAATATCTGGCGAAGAACCAGAGCATAGAACTCTCACCGAAAACCAGGAAGGTTGCCCTGGCTCGCAAGTGGCTTTCGACTACCGGAATGAAATTGGACGGAGTGATTGCGAAGCGTTTGGATCTTCCCTATCGATCCGGCGAACGAGATGGCATGCAAAAGGTGAAGCGGATGCGAACGGCCGATTGTGTGGTTGGCGGTTTTAGATACGCGACCAAAGGCAAGGTCGTAGGATCGCTGCTGCTGGGTTTGTATGACGACAGCGGGCTGCTTCATCACGTTGGCTACACCTCGAGCTTCAACGATGCGGAAAAGAAGGAGCTGACCAAAAAGCTCGAACCCTTGATTGCGTCTCCGGGATTCACCGGCAACAAGCCGGGTGGGCCAAGTCGCTGGAGCACGAAAAAGACGAGCGAATGGGAGCCGCTGCAGACAAAGCTGGTAGTCGAAGTTCAGTATGATCACTTCACGGGTAGGCGCTTCCGGCACGGCACAAAATTCCTGCGGTGGCGTCCGGATAAGAAACCCAGGAAATGCGGCTTTGAACAGCTTTGAACCTGCCGAGTGTGAGGTCCGCGTTGTTGACTATGCCTTTGGTAAAGCATTAATTGTTGTCGCTGGCTCGTACGATTCCGACACCGACTATTGGCCCGGCAAACCCGTACGCGAAGTCGTAACTGTGCACCACCGCCTTGATCTTATCGGGACTCCCGCACCTGGCCACGGATTCTTCGCTTAACTCGTACCACCAAATCGCTGACAGTTTCGTCGCTGTGGTATACGGGTTGACTAGATAAAACAGTGGAAAGCCCGAGAGATTGAGGGCAAAGACGAAAAGCTTCGCATTCCTTCCCGTCAAGCTTGCCTTCATGGTTTGTTCCCAATCTTTTTGAGCTGGAGCGCGCTGAGATTCGTATCGGAGATAAACACGCATGTCTTGATTTCATGCGAGATAAGCCGGAGCTGGGGGCGTTGCCGCTCATAAATCGGGGATTGGAGCAAGGGCCGCTGATGACTCAGCCATTTCAATTAACGACGCGGAATAGAGGTCGTTCAGCTCACGCGAGGCTTTTTGGGACCGGTGATCTCACTCGTGGGATGCATTGTTTGGTGATCGTCGCTCACCCGGACGACGAGGTCGTAGGCGCAGGTTGCCTCATCTCCAAACTGGTCGACGTTACCGTGCTTCATATTACAGACGGCGCGCCTGGCGATATGCAGGATGCCAAAGCGGCCGGATTCGCAGAACGCTCCGATTATGCGCAAGCTCGTAGAGATGAATGCCTGGCGGCATTGGCAATCGCCCGGGTCCCCGAAGACCGCGTTGTGGAATTTGAGGTTACGGACCACTGCGCTGCGGATAGCCTTGCCGGTCTGACAAAAAGAGTAGCTGCGTTTCTCCATCAGTCGGAGGCAGACATTATCGTGACGCATCCCTATGAAGGCGGCCACCCGGATCACGATTCAACGGCGTTTGCCACGCATGCCGCGCTGAGGCTGATGAGGCAAAATGGCTTTAAGCCACCGGTCTTGTTTGAGATGGCGCTGCACCCCAGCAGGGACTTCAAAGCGAAGGTGCCTGAGTTCCTGCCGGGTTCGGAAGGGGAGACGACAACATTGCTACTCGACAAGCGAGCTGAGGAACTAAAGCAACGAATGTTTGCCTGCCTCGAAACACAACGAGAGAGTTTGGAACTTTCGCCCGTTGGGCCGGAGCGATTTCGCCAGCCTTTTGATTACGACTTCACCGCCCCGCCACAGGACGGCAAATTGCATTATGAGAATTTCGACTGGGCACCGAGAAAAGATGAGTGGCAGTCGCTGGCCCGCGAAGCTCTGGCTGATCTGTTTCCGGCGAAGCAGGCATCCGGAAGAGCGGGTGGGATCTGACAGACAATTAATATTAGGCTACGCAGATTGAGTCGCAGGGCGGAACTTTTCGCGGCGGTAGAGAAACCCCAGCAACAAATAGCAAGTCACCTAATCTCAGGGTGAGAAAGGTGGGCTTGCCCCCGCTCGCTAATCACACGACTCGCGGTCCCATGAGGTCAGTACCACCTCGCGGTAGCGGGTGGGTCTCTGCATTAGTTCAGTCCGTGGGCATATAAAGATGCAAGAGACGACTATGGAACGAGCGCATCGTTGCAAGAGCGATTGACTAGACGCTAAACGGGCGAGGAGAGGAGATGCCAGACTTTGATAACTGAGCAGACTTAGGGACAGGACCCACCCGCTACCGCGAGGTGGTACTGACCTCATGGGACCGCGAGTCGTGTGATTAACGAGCGGGGGCAAGCCCACCTTCCTCACCCTGAGATTATTTGACTTGCGGAATTGCTTGCTACAGTGAAGGCCCTTCAAAAGAGAGTGGGGGCAAGCTCACCTTCCTCACCCTGAGACTGTCTGACTTGCTGAATTTCTTGCTGGGGTGAGAGCCTCAGCCTGTGATCCGGATTCATCGATTGCCCGCTTAGAAGGTTCGTTTAGAAAGCGGACTTGTCCGCCTGCTCGTCGGGGGCACAAGTGCCCTATCTAAACGGGCACGCCCGCAAACGAAGGCTAATGCAAGAACGCTGGCATGAAGATGAGCTCGAGAATCAAAAGAAAAGTCCATGCCGGAGTTTGGCCGTGTAGTATACTGCGCGCCGTTCACGGGTTTCAGTTATGCGCATTTTAGGAATTGATCCGGGCAGCGAGATGACAGGCTGGGGCGTAATCGAAGGTGATGGGCGACGCTACGGTCTGGTGGAATGCGGCACCGTGCGAGCGTCGACCGGCCAGAAATTTCCAGCGCGCCTCTTGCGAATCGCCAACGCCTTGGAGGAGATCATCGAACGACACCACCCTGACGCTTGCGCTATTGAAGACGGATTCCTCTCTACTAATGTCAAAGTCACTTTGAAACTGGGCCAGGTTCGCGGCGTGGCGATGCTTGTGGCTGAACGCGCGGCTCTCGAAATTCATGAGTACTCACCCAGACTCGTGAAGCAAACCGTGGTTGGTCATGGCAGCGCCGAAAAGTTTCAAGTTCAGCAAATGGTGAAGACACTGCTATCGCTTGCGAGCGTGCCTGAACCCCTCGATGTTTCCGACGCGCTGGCGGTAGCAATCTGTCACCTTCATCACGCCCGTTTTGCTCAGCGCATATTGGCATCCCAGGCAGACATGAAACTGCCAAGTCAAAAGATGAACAGTCTTAACATTCGACACCCAGCACGGCGTCGCCTTTCCCGCTAAACCTACCGCGGTTTCTTCAACCGTCACCCTTTAATCAACCTCATCTGGTGGGGAGGGCGGAGCTATGAACCTCGGTTCCTTACGCAAGTTCCAGTCGATATTCCTTAGCGTGATTTTCGGGTTCTTGCCGGCAACGACCTTTGCTAAGCGACGTGTGCCGGCCGGTGGCCGCATTGCGGTAGTTGTCGATGAACGACTGTCCGCATTGAGAACAACACCCGAACTGTCCGGAGTGTTGTTGCGCAGAATGAGTCGCGGGGTGTTAGTTGCCATTAGAGGAGAGAAAAGAAATCGAGCCGGAGTAGTTTTTTGTAGAGTTAACATCAGCAGCCGGACAAATGGCTGGATCCAACGTGACGCCCTGGTTTCTGCTTCGCGTGCCGGCGACGATGCCAGGTTACTGCGTCTAATCCAGGGCTCCGAGGATTTCGATCGCATCGTGCGGTCGCGAATTTTTCTCGACACGTTTACATTTTCAGTTTTCCGTCCCGAAGTCCTGATGATTTACGCGCAAGCGGCCGAAGACATCGCGGGACGCCTCTCCCGCGATGCCTCGCGCCGCCTGGACGAAAAAGAAATGACGGCTGGGGCCGCGCCGCTCTTCAGTTACTACCTCAATTTCAACGGGCTTGATCGCTACAATCGCCAGGGAATCACCTTCGTTTTTGACGCTCGTGAGAAAAAGTTTCGTTACGATGGCGAAGGCTGGCAAGAGTTAGTGCACCGCTACCCGCGTAGTCCGGAGGCGGCTGAGGCGCGCAAACGACTTGCTGCAACCAGCGCTTTGAGTACCAGATGAGATACGGACTGGTATCCAAGACTTTTGGTCATATCGACGGAAAGAGCGGGGGCAAGCCCACCTTCCTGACCTTGAGCTTCTCGAGCTTGGCAATGCTTCCGAATTTGAGTGGCTTTCAATCAAGAAGAGACGCGCGACAAGATAATCTCGAGGTCCAGAAGGCGGGCTTGCCCCCGCTCTTTCCGTGATCAGGACAGGTGCCCGACGGCGCGTGAAACTGCCCGAATCAGAACCGGAAGCGGTTCGACCGGCCCAGAAGTCAACTTTACGAGTGTTGCACTTCGAACTTAAATCCGTGAATGAGAAATGAAAAATGAGAAATGGAAAATTCCCACATGTCGTTAATCTTCTTACCAATCCCTTGCCTGAAGATTGGCCTTTCTCTAGACTAAACTTAAAGTACCTAATCTGTCGGAAGGGGTTGAAGTGAATGTCTGCCAAAGTTTTTTTGCGTCTTGCGTTAGCCACGTCTTTTGCCTTTCTTCTGCTGTCGATCGCCTGCCAACAGACCAATCAGCCAAACAATCAGCCGGCAATGAGTGCTAACGAATCCAAAACCTGGGATTCGTATGTAAACCAGTTTCTCGAGGCCTATTTCGTTGCGCATCCCGACTTCGCAGTACGCGCCGGCAAGCATGAGTTTGATGGCAAGCTGCCCGACTGGAGCTCCGAAGGTCTGGCGAAAGAGATCAAGCGCCTGCACGCGGAGAAAGATCGTGTTGCCGGCTTTCAGGATTCCGCTCTTGATGAGCGGCAACGCTTCGAACGTGAATACGTCGCCGCAGTGATTGATGGCGATCTCTTCTGGCGCGAGTCTGCCGAGTGGCCGATGCGTAGTCCGCAGTTTTACGCAGATTCAATAGATCCGGACGTTTATGTGTCGCGTGAATATGCGCCACTCGATCAGCGTCTTAAGGCGTTCACCGCCTACGCCAAAGCAGTTCCCACAGCCATTGATCAAATTCGCAAGAACCTGCGCACACCGTTGCCGAAAACTTTCGTTAATATCGGCCATACGACTTATGGCGGCCTCATATCGTTTTACGAGAAAGATGTACCTGCGATCTTCGCGCCTGTGAAAGACGAACAACTTCAGAAAGATTTTAAGGAAGCAAACGACGGGGCCATCAAAGCGATGAAGGACATTGATGCCTGGTTCAAGACGCAGGAGGCCACCGCAACAGACAACTTCCAACTAGGCGCCGAGAAGTTTAGTGAGATGCTGAAGGCGACCGAGCGCGTAGATGTTCCACTCTCCGAACTGGCAGAAACCGGCCGGCGAGATCTGAATCGTAATCTAGCTGCACTGAAGGAAGCTTGTGAAACCTTTGCTCCAGGAGTGTCGACTACCGAATGTGTCGCGAAAGCCCAGGCTGATAAGCCAACTGGTGGGCCGGTTGAGATAGCGCGCAAACAACTCGGCGATCTCAGATTGTTTATTCTCGAAAAGAAGATCGTGACAGTTCCGGGCACTGAAGAAGCAAAGGTTGCGGAAGCGCCCGCTTACCGTCGTTGGAACTTTGCCTACATCAACATCCCCGGCCCTTACGAGAAAGGCTTGCCATCGATTTACTACATTGCGCCGCCGAACCCTTCGTGGTCCCAAAAGGAGAAGGACGCCTACGTCCCGGGGGTCGGCAGCCTGCTCTTCACTTCGGTGCACGAAGTTTGGCCGGGACACTTTCTGCAGTTTTTGCACGCCAACCGCTCCTCATCGAAGCTGGGCCAGTTGTTTGTGGGCTACGCGTTTGCCGAAGGCTGGGCCCACTACACCGAAGAGATGATGTGGGACGCCGGCCTCGGGAATGACCAAGCCGAAATGCACATTGGACAACTTCTCGAAGCGCTACTTCGCGACGTCCGTTTTGTTTCGGCGATCGAGATGCATACCGGCAAAATGACGGTGGAGGAGTCGGAGAAGATGTTTCTCGAGCAGGGCTACCAGGATGCGGCAAACGCTCGCCAGCAGGCCGCGCGCGGGACGTTTGATCCGGCTTATCTCAACTACACGATGGGCAAGTTGATGATCAGAAAACTGCGCGATGATTGGACAGCCTCACGGGGCGGCAAGCAGGCGTGGCAATCGTTTCATGACGAGTTTTTGAAGTATGGTGGCCCGCCAATCCCGCTGGTGCGCAAGGCGATGCTGCCTGGGGATACTGGTTCGTTGTTCTAGTTTCAAGTGTCTAAGTGTTTTAATAGTAACAAAGTGTGACGTCTTTTTGGGCGCATATTCTCTAGAGGCGGCTTGTCCGTTTCCATTGATCTGAAAAGCTTCCAAGCTAGCAAGCAATTCCGCAGGTCAGACCGATCCCGAGCTACTCTTACGGTCTTAGAATCTCTTTCCTGAAGGTCTCTTAATCCAGTACATACTAGCCACCTTGTGCGGCCCGCGGGCTATTTAAAATCTTTTCAAGTCCTTACCGGTAAGCTATTCTTATCGCCGTCCTTTATTCCGATACTTCGTAACTCCGTGATAGCTACAACCACGGAGACATTCGTGTTACGGAGATACCTTTAATGGCTGAAGCCAGAACCGCAATTGGGCACGGTGGCTTGGGCGCTACAACGCGACGCGACGCCTGGTGGCTTGAGCTCGTTCCCGTCGTACTTGTGCTCGGGGCGTTCACTGTTTACGCGACCTGGCGAACTTTCGAAAATGCGTATTACGAGTTTGGCCCCTACCTTTCTCCTTTTTACTCTCCGCTTATCAAGCCGCGCTGGTGGCCGCTCTCGCCCGCGATTTTGATTCTCTGGGCGCCGCTGGGATTTCGCGCCACCTGTTACTACTATCGCAAGGCATACTATCGCGGTTTCTTTCTTGATCCACCGGCCTGCGCCGTCGGCGAGTCGCATCCGCATCGCTACCAGGGGGAGACCAGGTTCCCATTCATCCTGCAAAATCTGCATCGTTATTTTCTTTATGGCGCGCTGATCTTTCTGGTCATCCTGTGGTACGACGCGATCAGCGCGTTCTGGTTTGACTCGCCAGGGGGCAAACACTTCGGCATCGGTGTCGGCTCGCTGGTCCTGCTCGCGAATATCATTCTGCTTTCCTTCTACACGTTCTCGTGCCATTCGCTGAGGCATATCATTGGCGGCAACGTCGACTGTTTCTCCTGCGTAACCATGGGGGGCGCGTGGCACTCTTCCTGGCGCGTCATTACACTTCTTAACGAGCGTCACATGCTCTTTGCCTGGCTCAGTCTGTTCTCGGTTGGGCTGGCGGATTTCTACATCCGGCTGGTCGCCTCAGGATCTATCACTGATCTGAGATTGCTGTGAACGAAAAATACGAAACACACGAACATGACGTGCTAATCATTGGTGCAGGCGGTGCGGGCCTTTGTGCGGCCATCGCAGCCCTTGGCCAGGGCGCGACTGTTGCCGTCGTGTGCAAATCTTTACTCGGCAAAGCGCACACGGTGATGGCTGAAGGTGGAATCGCGGCGGCGATGTCAAACGTGGACAAGGCTGACGACTGGCGCACTCATTTTCGCGACACCATGCGCGGCGGCAAGTTTCTGAACAACTGGCGGATGGCCCAAATACATGCGCAGGAGGCTCCGGATCGGGTTAGGGAACTGGAACAATGGGGCGCGCTTTTCGACCGCACCAGCGATGGCGAGATTTTGCAGCGCGCGTTTGGCGGACACACATTTAAACGCCTTTGCCACGTTGGCGACCGCACCGGTCTCGAGATGATTCGCACGTTACAGGATCGCGGCGTTCATCTCGGAATCGACGTCTACATGGAATGCGCAATCACGCGTTTGCTAAAGGACGGCGAACTCCTCGCGGGCGCTTTTGGTTACTGGCGCGAATCGGGCCGCTTTGTAGTCTTCAAAGCCAAGTCGGTGGTCATTGCCACCGGCGGCATCGGCAAAGCCTGGAGCATCACTTCCAACTCCTGGGAGTATACGGGTGACGGAATGACGCTGGCTTATGAGGCGGGCGCCGGGTTGATGGATATGGAGTTTGTACAGTTTCACCCCACCGGCATGGTTTGGCCGCCGGGCGTTCAGGGCATTCTGGTTACTGAAGCCGTGCGCGGCGAAGGTGGCGTGTTGCGCAACAAAAATGGCGAGCGATTTATGGAGCGCTACGATCCCGAGAAGATGGAGTTGTCCACCCGTGACGTGGTGGCGCGTGCCATCTACACCGAAGCGAAGGAAGGCCGCGGCACGGAGCACGGGGGCGCTTACCTCGACATCTCGCACAAACCGGCCGATTACGTGAAAAAAAAACTGCCAAGCATGTATCACCAGTTTCGTGAATTAGCCGACGTGGATATTACTAAAGGGCCGATGGAAGTTGGGCCAACTTGCCATTACATGATGGGCGGCATTCGGGTCGAGGCTGAGACTGCGCAAGCAACAATTCCGGGGTTGTTTGCCGCCGGCGAAGCCGCTGCCGGCCTTCATGGCGCGAACCGCCTGGGCGGTAATTCGCTTTCGGATCTGCTTGTGTTTGGCCGCCGAGCCGGGTTGGCAGCGGCAGACCATGCCGGCAGTGTTAAACCACTAGCTCTTGATGAATCACAGATTGCAGACTCCGTCGCAGAGATGCTCGCGCCGTTTGCACGCACTGAGGGCGAAAGTCCATATCAACTTCATCGTGAGCTACAGGAGACGATGCAGCAGTTCGTAGGAATCTTTCGTAGTGAAGAAGACCTGGAGCGTGGTCTGGCTGAAATTCGATCGCTAAAGGAACGTGCTGGTAGCCTGCGAGTTGAAGGATCCCGCCTGTTCAATCCAGGCTGGCATCTGGCCCGCGATTTGAAGTCTATGCTGACGGTTTCGGAAGCGGTGGCTTTGAGTGCCCTGGCGCGCAGGGAAAGCCGGGGCGCGCATAGTAGAATTGACTATCCCAACTATGATGAAACCTGGGGCATGCACAACAACGTCATCGACAGGGACGGAGACAAGATGACACTTAACCAGACGTCGATTCCCGATATGCCTCCGGACTTGAAAGAGATACTTGCAGAATAGTTTGACCACGGGGATACAGCGAACAACGTCAACCTCTAAACGATAAGGCAACCAGTGGCCGAAGCAACTTTCAAAATCTTTCGTGGCGATCGCAATGGCGGCCAGTTGATCGACTACAAAGTACCGGTGGCGCCCGGAATGGTAGTGCTCGATGCGCTCCACTACGTTCAGGGACATCTGGCGCCGGATCTGGCGGTAAGGTGGAACTGCAAGGCGGGAAAATGTGGCTCTTGCTCAGCGGAAGTCAACGGCCGGCCACGGTTGACTTGTAAGACGCGCATGGATGCGTTACCGCTCGGCGAGCCAATTACGGTTCAACCCATGAAGTCGTTTCCGGTAATTAAGGACCTGGTCACGGATGTCTCATGGAACTACCAGGTCAATAGGAAAATTCCGCCATTCACACCAAGGCCGGGCGTTGAATGGAAGATGGACCAGCGCGACGTTGACCGCGTGCAGGAATTTCGCAAGTGCATCGAATGTTTTCTCTGCCAGAATGTTTGCCACGTTTTGCGTGACCATGACAAGAAAGAACAGTTCGGCGGACCACGTTTCTTCGTTCGCGTTGCCGGCCTGGAAATGCATCCGCTGGACGGCTTGTCTCGAACCGGCCTGCTCAAGGAAGAAATTGGTATCGGCTTGTGTAACATCACGAAATGCTGCACGGAGGTCTGCCCGGAGGACATTCACATCACCGACAACGCCATAATTCCGCTTAAGGAGCGGGTGATTGATGACTTCTACGACCCAGTAGTCTGGTTCTTGCGGAAGTTAAAGGGCAAGAGAGCGAAGTGAAGGGAGAACGTCACCATGGAAACAAACTTCAAGCCAATCTCACAAGCCGGGATCGCTGAAGCAATCTCCAAGGCGCAGGTCTATCGATACCTCAACGAGCCGGGCGAAGCGGAGTCGATCTGTCGCGACATTCTTGCCATTGACGCCGACAATCAAGCAGCGTTGCGTTTGTTGGGTCTAGCTATCACCGACCAGTTTGACGGCAGCACGTCTGATCGTTATGCGGAAGCTGAGGCAGTGTTTCGGAACTTAACCAACGAATATGAGCGTATCTATCACCGCGGGATTGTTCACGAGCGAAAGGCCAAAGCCCAATTGAGAGCCGGCCGGTTAACCCACACTCTCCTGCCAATCTTTGAAGAGGCAATGCGATTGTTTGAAGACGCGGAGAAAATACGTCCGGCGAACAACGACGATGCAATCCTCCGCTGGAATCGTTGTCTCCGCTTACTGCAGAGTCGCATGGGTTCTGAATGGCGCAAGGATATGGAGGAGTTTGACGCCAGCGAAGGCCCGCCGGTTTAACCCCGAGAAGATGACAATCGCACCTGGGGTGTAGCTGCGAGCCTGTCCCCGCACTTTGCTTTTGAAAGGCTCTCACCCCAAGAAAATTCAGCAAGTCAAATAATCTCAGGGTGAGGAAGGCGGGCTTGCCCCCGCTTCCGTTTGAAAGGCTCTCATCCCAGCACGAAATTCAGCAAGTCAAATAATCTCAGGGTGAGGAAGGTGGGCTTGCC